>NZ_JBEZIH010000018.1:0-180547 GCF_040650935.1 Streptomyces sp. NPDC048565 | reverse complement strand
CCGCCCCGCCCCGAAACCGGGGGGGCCCCCCCCCCCCCCCGGGGGGCGGCCCGCGCGCCCGGGGGGGCCGGCCTCCGTACGCCGGGGCGTTCAGCCCTCCCAGGTCCAGTCGGCCACCTCGGGCAGATCCGTTCCGTGTTCCCGGATCCAGTCGTGGTGGCGGGTGCGTACGTCCGCCATCGCCTGCCGTACGGCGACGGCGCGCACCCCGAGACCCGGCACCCGGTCGACCACGTCCATGACCAGCCGGTAGCGGTCCAGGTCGTTGCGGACCACCATGTCGAACGGCGTCGTGGTGGTCCCCTCCTCCTTGTAGCCGCGGACGTGCAGATGCGCGTGTCCGGCGCGCCGGTACGCGAGACGGTGCACCAGCCAGGGGTAACCGTGATAGGCGAAGATCACCGGCTTGTCCCGGGTGAAGAGGGCGTCGTACTCCGCGTCAGGCATCCCGTGCGGGTGCTCCTCGTGCGGCAGCAGCCGGGTCATGTCGACCACGTTGACCACGCGCACGGCGAGCTCAGGAAGGTGACGCCGCAGCAGCCCGGCCGCGGCCATCGTCTCCAGGGTGGGTACGTCGCCGGCGCAGGCCAGCACGACGTCCGGCTCGCGGCTGCCGTCCTCGGTTCCGGCCCATTCCCAGGCACCGGCCCCGCGTGCGCAGTGCGCGCGGGCCTCGTCGAGGGTGAGCCAGTCGAAGCCGGGCTGCTTGCCGGCGACGATCACATTGACGTAGTCGCGGCTGCGCAGCACATGGTCGGCGGTGGACAGCAGCGTGTTGGCGTCCGGCGGCAGATAGACCCGGACGACCTCGGGGCTCTTGTTGAGGATGTGGTCGACGAAGCCGGGGTCCTGGTGGGAGAAGCCGTTGTGGTCCTGACGCCAGACGTGCGAGGTCAGCAGGTAGTTCAGGGAGGCGATGGGGGCACGCCAGTGCAGCCTGCGCGAGGTGCGCAGCCACTTGATGTGCTGGTTGACCATCGAGTCGACGATGTGGGCGAAGGCCTCGTACGAGGAGAACAGGCCGTGCCGCCCGGTGAGGAGGTATCCCTCCAGCCAGCCCTGGCAGAGGTGTTCGGAGAGCACCTCCATCACCCGGCCGTCGCGGGCCAGATGCTCGTCGACCGGGAGGATCTCGGCCTGCCATGCCTTGCCGGTGGCTTCGTACAGCGCGCCCAGACGGTTGGACTCCGTCTCGTCGGGGCCCACCACACGGAAGTTCCTGCGGTCCGCCGTCGACGCCATGACGTCTTCGAGCAGCCCGCCCAGGACCCGGGTGGGCTCGTGCAGGACCGTCCCCGGCTTGTCGACCCGGACGGCGTGGTCCTCCAGGTGGGGCAGCGGCAGATCGCGCAGGAGCAGTCCGCCGTTGGAGTACGGCGTCGAGCCGAGCCGGGCGGCGCCCTCGGGGACACAGTCCAGGACCTGGGCGGTGGGCCGGCCCTCGGAGTCGAAGAGTTCATCGGGCCGGTAGGAACGCATCCACTCCTCGAGCTGGCGCAGATGGCCGGGGTTCTCGCGGACCTCGGGCAGCGGGACCTGGTGGGCGCGCCAGGTGTTCTCGACGGGGAGCCCGTCCACGTCCTCGGGCCCCGTCCAGCCCTTGGGGGTGCGCAGCACGATCATCGGCCAGCGGGGCCGTGCGGACGTGCGCCCGGCACGGGCCGCGCGCTGGTACTCCTCGATGCGGTCCACGGCGAGGTCCATGGCGGCGGCCAGCGCACGGTGGACGGCGGCGGGCTCGTCCCCTTCGACGTGGAGGGGTTCGTGACCGTAACCGTGCAGCAGCGCGTCGAGTTCGCCCCCCGGCAGCCGGGCGAGGACCGTCGGGTTCGCGATCTTGTATCCGTTGAGGTGGAGGATCGGCAGGACGGCCCCGTCATGCACGGGGTCGAGGAACTTGTTCGAGTGCCAGGACGCGGCCAGTGGCCCGGTCTCCGCCTCCCCGTCCCCGACGACGCAGGTCACCAGCAGCTCCGGGTGGTCGAACGCGGCGCCGTAGGCGTGGGTGAGCGCGTATCCCAGCTCGCCGCCCTCGTGGATGGAGCCCGGGGTCTCGGGGGCGACGTGGCTGGGCACACCGCCGGGGAAGGAGAACTGCTTGAACAGGGCTCCCATTCCGGCGCGGTCGCGGCTCACATCGGGATACGTCTCGGAGTAGCTGCCCTCGAGCCAGGAGTTGGCGAGGACGGCCGGGCCTCCGTGGCCGGGACCCCAGACGCAGAGAGCGGGCTTGTCGCGTGCCTTGATCACCCGGTTGAGATGGGTGTGGACGAGGTTCAGCCCGGGTGAGGTGCCCCAGTGGCCGAGGAGCCTCGGTTTGATGTGCTCGGGGGCCAGTGGCTCCTCCAGGAGGGGGTTGGCCATCAGATAGATCTGGCCGACCGCGAGGTAGTTGGCGGCGCGCCAGTGCGCGTCGAGTGCGGCGGCCTCGGTGTCCGACAGGGCCGCTGCCCCGGACGGTGACGGTGTCCGTACGTCGTTCATGAGGCGCCTCCGGGGCCGTACCAGACGGTGGTGGCGTTGCAGAATTCACGGATGCCGTGTCCTGCCAGCTCGCGCCCGTAGCCGGAGCGCTTCACCCCGCCGAAGGGCAGCGCGGGGTGAGAGGCCGTCATGCCGTTGAAGAAGACACCGCCGGCCTCCAGGTCGCGGACACAGCGGTCCATCTCGCCCTGATCGCGGGTCCAGACGTTGGAACTCAGCCCGAAGGGGGTGTCGTTGGCGAGTTCCAGGGCCTCCTCCAGGTTTGCCACCCGGTAGAGCGTCGCCACCGGACCGAAAGTCTCCTCGCGGTGGATGCGCATGTCCGGGGTGATCCCGGTGAGCACGGTGGGCTCGTAGAACCAGCCGCGGTCCAGGCCTGCGGGCCGTCCGCCGCCGCACAGCGCCGTGGCACCCTCGGCCAGGGCGTCATCGACGAGTTCCTCCAGGTCGGTGCGGCCCTGTTCGCTGGAGAGCGGCCCCACGTCGGTGGACTCCTCCAGCGGGTCGCCGACGGTCAGGGCGCGCATTCCCGCGGTGAAGCGCTCGGTGAAGGCGTCGTGGACGTCCGCGTGGACGATGAAGCGCTTGGCGGCGATGCAGGACTGGCCGTTGTTCTGGACGCGGGCGGTCACCGCGGTCTCCGCGGCCTTCTCGACGTCGGCCGAGGGCAGGACGATGTAGGGGTCGCTGCCGCCGAGTTCCAGCACGGTCTTCTTGACCTCGTCACCCGCCACGGAGGCGACCGCGCGGCCGGCCGGCTCACTGCCGGTGAGGGTCGCGGCGGCGACCCTCGGGTCGCGCAGGATCGCCTCGACGGAACCCGAGCCGACGAGGAGCGTCTGGAAGCACCCGGCGGGGAACCCGGCCCTGCTGAACAGGTCCTCGATGTACAGGGCGGTCTGCGGCACGTTCGACGCGTGTTTGAGCAGACCGGTGTTGCCCGCCATGAGGGCGGGTGCCGCGAAGCGCATGACCTGCCAGAGCGGGAAGTTCCACGGCATCACGGCGAGTACGACACCCAGCGGCCGGTAGTGGACCCGGGCAGCGGTGGCCCCTGAGTCCTTGACGTCGGCGTCGTCGGGGCGCTCGTCTGCGAGCAGACGTCCGGCGTTGGCCGCGTACCAGCGCATCGCCTTGGCGCATTTGGCCGCCTCGGCCCTGGCGGCCTTGACGGGCTTGCCCATCTCGATGGTCATGGTGCGGGCGATGTCCTGCTGGTCCTCGTCGAGCAGGTCGGCGGCGCGGTTCAGCAGGCGGGCGCGCTCGGAGAGGTCCGTGGTGCGGTAGTCGCGGAACGCGCCGTGCGCGGCGGCGAGCCTGCGCTCGGTCTCCCGCTCGTCCAGTGCGTCGAATGTCCTGAGCGTTTCGCCGTTCGCGGGATTGACCGTCGCGATGGGCATGGCAGTGCCTCCTTGCGTTGTTCTTCGACCGTGCCGCGCGGCGCAGCGGATCGCAACGCGACCCTCACGCACACGTACCCGGCCGGCGCGGATCATGCGTGCCCCAGGCACGCGGTCCGCGCCGGCCGGGCCGGCACCGGGCTGTGCGTCACACGAGTTCGGGCACCGGACCGCTCTCGGGCACCGGGCCGCTGAGGAAGCTGCGCCCGCCGGGGAGCGGCGTACGCGGCTGCAGTCCCGTGGTGCTCGGCGCCTCGGCGTAGCGCGTGAACCACACGACTTTGCCGTCGGTGGTCCGGCAGGTACCCCAGCTGTCGCTCAGGGCCATGACGCGGCTGAGGCCGCCGCCACCGCCGTCGAGCAGCCGGGGCATCCGGGAATCGTTGTCGGCCACGGACACCGTCAGGTGCCGGCCGCTCCAGCGGAGCTCGACGACACAGTGGTTGTCGTCGCCGACATGTCGCTGGACGTTCGTCAGGAGCTCCTCCGCGGCCCGGCACACGGGCCGGACGTGCAGATCGAGACTCCAGTGACGAAGGTGCGCGGCGACTATGCGCCGCAGCTGGGAAATGCGCTCTGCGGACACCTGCAGTTCGACCAGATAGTGCCGGTCGAGTGGAACGGTCATCGTCGAGGCTCCTCACCGCGAGGCCCACGCGCTTCAACCCGTTTGAACCAACGACCCCCGAACACGAAGCGTGAGCTGTTGTCACTTCTGGGTCACTCCTCAGGGTGACCCGAGGGGGCCGGTTGCGCAACCGAGGGGCCGGGCGCGGGGCATCAGGGCAGGTAGGGCAGCAGTCTGTCGGGGGTGAGGGGGAGCTCACGCAGCCGGGCGCCTGTGGCGTGCCGTACGGCGTTCCCGATCGCGGCCGCGGTTCCGACGATGCCGATCTCGCCGATGCCCTTGCTGCCCATGGGGTTGAGGTAGGGGTCGTCCTCGTCGATCCAGTGCGCCTGGATGTCGGGGACGTCCGCGCAGGACGGCACGTGGTAGGAGGCCAGGTCGCTCTCGGTGAAGTCACCGAACTCCGGGTCCATGGTGCTGCTCTCGGTCAGGGCCATGCCGAGGCCCATGACCATGCCGCCGATGAACTGGGAGCGCGCCGTACGGGAGTTGAGGATGCGTCCGGCGGCGAACACGCCGAGCATTCTGCGCACCCGTACCTCTCCGGTGAGCGAGTCGACCGCCACTTCGGCGAAGTGGGCGCCGAACGCGTGCCGTGCGTACGGGGATTCCTGGGCCGTCTCCTCCGCCGTGTCGGCGGTGACGGTGATGCCCTCCGGCGGGAGCGGCCCGGTGTGCTCGGCGAGCCGGCGCGCCAGGGCGGTGGCCGCCTTGTGCACGGCCGAGCCCCAGGACGCCGTGCCGGAGGAGCCACCGGCCACCGACCCGGCGGGCAGATCGCTGTTGCCGATGTCGATCGTCACGTTCTCCTGGGGCGTGTCCAGCACGGAGGCGGCGATCTGTGCCATGACCGTGCGGGCGCCGGTGCCGATGTCGGTGGCGTTGACCCCGATGCGGTAGGAGCCGTCAGCGGCGGCCTCGGCCGAGGCCGCCGACTTCGAGACGATCACGGGGTACGTCGCCGACGCGACCCCCGTGCCGAGGAGCCAGGGCCCCTCCTCGCGTGCCGCGGGCCGCGGATCGCGTTCGTACCAGCGAAAGCGCCGGGCGCCCTCGCTCAGACATGCCGTGAGGTTGCGGCTGCTGAACGGGCGCCCGCTGTCGGGCTCGGTCTGCGGTTCGTTGCGCAGTCTCAGCTCGACCGGGTCGATCCCGAGGGCGTTGGCCAGTTCGTCCATGGCCGACTCCAGGGCGTACATGCCCGAGGCCTCCCCCGGTGCGCGCATCCAGGACGGGCTGGGCACGTCGAGCGCCACCACCCGGTGTTCCGTACGGCTGTGGGGCGAGGCGTACATGATGCGGGCGGGCACGGCGGCCTGCTCCACGAACTCCTTGATCCGCGAGGTGTGGGTGGCGATCTCGTGGGAGACGCTGGAGAGCACGCCCTCACGGTCGGCGCCGAGGCGGACCCGTTGCAGGGTGGGTGCGCGGTGACCGACGACCGCTGCCATGGCCCGCCGCGGCAGGGCGAGCTGGACCGGCCGGCCGGTGTGCCGTGCGGCCATCGCGGCGAGCACGGACTGCGGGCGGGGGGTGCCCTTGGAGCCGAAGCCGCCGCCGACGTGTTCGGAGACGACGGTGATGTGGTCGCGGTCGATCCCGAGCGCCTTGGCGAGGCTGTCGCGCACGGCGGTCGATCCCTGGCTGGAGTCGTGCACGGTCAGGTGCCCTTCGGCCCACCGCGCGGTGGAGGCGTGCGGTTCCATGGGGTGGTTGTGCAGCGCCCGCAGGGTGTAGGTGGCGTCGATCCGTACGGGGGCCGCCTCGAACGCGCGCAGGGCGTCACCGCGTTCACGCACGGCGGGGTAGCCGCCGTTCGCCGTCTCTGGGACGTAGAGGCCCGGGTGGCCCGCGGTGAGGACGACGTCGTGCCCGGTGGTGGCGTACTCGACGAACACGGCCTCCGCGCCGGCCCGCGCGGATTCGAGGCTCTCCGCCAGGACGAGCGCGACGGGCCAGCCCCGGTGCGGCACCCGGTCGTCCTGGAGCACGGCGAGGATCGGGTCGTCGGGCTCCTCCAGCCGTGGCGCGTTGTCCTGGGTCAGGACGGTGTGCACACCGGGCACCGCGAGCGCGTCGGCGGTACGGACGGCGGTGACGCGCCCGCTCGCGACGGCGGCGGGGACGGGCCAGCCGTACAGCAGGTCGGGCGCGGTGTGCTCCGCGGCGTAGCGGGCGGTGCCGGTGACCTTGTCACGGCCCTCACGGCGGGCTACGGGCGCGCCCAGCGTCCGGGTGGTGTCGCTCATGGCGGAAGTCCTCAGTGTCTCGGAGGGTGCGGCTCAGACGGCTGCGGCCCGGCCGGTGAGTTCGGTCAGGGCTCCGACGGCCAGCCGGCGGGCCAGGTCGACCTTGAAGGCGTTGTCACGCAGGGGCCTGGCCGCTTCGAGTTCGGCGCCCACGGCACGCTCGAAGGTGTCCTCGTTCGCTGGGGCACCCCACAGGACGTCCTCGGCCACCCGGGCACGCCACGGCCGGTGCGCGAGCCCGCCGAAGGCGAGCGCGGCACGCTCGACACGGCCGTCACGCACGCTCAGCACGGCGGCGACGGAGGCCAGGGCGAAGGCGTACGAGGCACGGTCGCGCGCCTTGCGGTACAGGGAGACGGCGCCGTCGACGGGCGGCGGCAGCACCACTTCGGTGATCAGCTCGCCGGGCCGGATCACCGTGTCCTGGTCCGGGTTGTCACCCGGCAGCCGGTGGAAGTCGGTGACGGGCACCGTCCGCTCCCCCTCTGGCCCCCGCAGCAGGACGGCGGCGTCGAGGGCGGCGAGGGCGACCGCCATGTCCGAGGGGTTCGTGGCGACGCAGTCCTGCGAGTGCCCCAGCACCGCGAGGTCGCGGTGCGTCCCCTCCCTGGCCGGGCAGCCCGAGCCGGGCGTCCGCTTGTTGCACGGCTTGGAGATGTCCTGGAAGTACGGGCACCGGGTGCGCTGGAGCAGATTCCCGCCCGTGGTGGCGGTGTTGCGGAGCTGCCCGGACGCACCGGACAGCAGCGCCTGCGAAAGGGCGGGGTAGTCGCTCCGTACGTCGGGGTGCGCGGCGAGGTCGCTGTTGCGCACGGTCGCGCCGATCCGGAGCCCGCCGTCGTCCGTCCGGGACACCCGGCTCAGCGGCAGCCGGCTGACGTCGACGAGCAGACCGGGCGACTCCACGCCGAGCTTCATCAGGTCCACGAGGTTGGTGCCGCCGCCGAGGAAGCGTGCGCCGGGATGGGCGGCGCCGACGCGGACGGCCTCGGCCACCGAGGCGGGACGCCGATAGGCGAAGGGTTTCACGGGGCCACGTCCTTGATCGCGTCGACGATGTGCGGGTAGGCGCCGCATCGGCAGAGGTTGCCGCTCATCCGCTCGCGGATCTCGTCCGCGTCGAGGGTGACCGGCCCTCCGGCTGCGAGCGCCGTGGGAGGGGTGACATGGGAGGGGAAGCCGTCGTCGGCCTCACCGAGCATCCCGGCCGCCGAGCAGATCTGCCCCGGGGTGCAGTAGCCGCACTGGAGCGCGTCCCGCTCCAGGAAGGCGTCCTGCAGCGGATGCAGCCGGTCGCCGTCGGCCAGCCCTTCGACGGTGGTGATGTGCGCGTCCTCCTGGGCGACGGCCAGCAGGAGACAGCTGTTGGCGCGTCGGCCGTCCACGAGCACGGTGCAGGCTCCGCACTGGCCGTGGTCGCAGCCCTTCTTGGCTCCGGTGAGCCCGAGGTGCTCTCTCAGGGCGTCCAGCACGGTGGTGCGGTGATCGAGTGTCAGGGTCCGTTCCGTGCCGTTGACGTACAGGGTGAAGGTGGAACAGTCCTCGGGGGTCGGCACCTGGGCCGCTTCCGCGTCGACGGTGCCTGGGGTGGCATTCATGCACGCGTTACCTTCCGGGTTCGGGGGCGCTCGTCACGCCGGCTGGTGGCTCTCCAGACGCAGCCGGATCTCCTGCTCCTGGTCGCCCGCCGCAGTTCCGACGAGCCGGACGGCGAAGGCGTCCGCCAGATGTTTGCGAAGGCGGTCGACCGCCCAGTAGCCGCCCTGCGCCTCGACCGTCACCGGCACGGAGAGCCGGGCCGGCCCTGGGCCCGCCTTCATCGCGGAGACGTCGACGGTCGCCGTCCACACGGTGGGGCGTGTCTTCGACTCGTCCTCGGGTGCGTCGTCGGCCGGACGGTCGGAGACGAACGAGAGGCGCAGCACGTCGAACACGGTGCGCGCGTCCTCCTTGGGACAGCCGGTCACGGCCACCACGACATCGCCGCTCTCCTGGTGTTCCTGTGTCTGTTCCGGCGTGCTGTTCACCCTGGATTCCTTTCACTGGGAGCGCTGTGGACGCCGCTCGGCGGCCTCACGCTCACTCCAGGCTCGCCCCGCGACTCCGTGTCGGCGACACGAGCGGAACGTGGGCCGCACCGGCCATCACCGCGTAGCCGATATGAAACACATGAAACACATTTACCGTGACATCGTCATAAAACATGAATTACTGTCAATGGCTGTCTGCGAACGATCCCCCGGGGTATGCGCCATGCATGGACGTAACGAACGGAGCAAGGGACTCGCTCGCGGCCACCCTCGCCGACGGCCGGGGCGCCGCAGGTGTGTTCATCGGCATCATCGGGATCGCCGTGGTGGTTCTGCTGATCGGCGCCTTCTGGTGGGGCATGCGGCGCCGGGACAGGGAGTCCCCGCCCCCGCGCCCCGAGGAGCAGCCGCCCCGCCCGGATCACCGTACGGAGATCCGGGAGAGCGACAGGCACGGCTCGGACCGGTTTCCCGAGGACGGCCGGGCCATGACACCGTACGAGCTCAGTGATCACGGCAACGAGGTGATCCCGCCCGAGCCCGGCACCGGACCCGGCCCGGACCCCGCCACCGGTACCGGCAGCACCCCCGCTCCCGACCCCGAGCGCCCGCGCGACTGACCGCGGGCGCCGCGTGTTGCGGGAGTCACCGAGGCGCACGAGGCTGGTCCTGGCCGCGCGGCACCGAAGAAGTCATGCCGCAGAACCGATAGGGCAAGGGACCATGACTCCTGGCGATCAGCGGACCGCTCCGGAACCTGCGGTGCTCAGCGGTGCCAGCGCCCCGTGCTGGGTCCATCTGGTGACCCGCGACCTGGACGACGCGCGGCGTTTCTACGGCGCGGTGCTCGGCTGGACGTTCCGCCGAGGGCCGCTGGGCAGGGACTACCTGATGGCGCGCTCCGACGGTGTGCCGGTGGCGGGTATCGGCGGGGTCGCGTCCGCCTACCAGGTGGCCGTGGCCTGGATGCCCTACTTCTCCGTCCTGGACGCCGACGTCGTCTCGGACCGCATCCGTGAGCGCAGCGGCACCGTGGCCGTGGGTCCGCTGACGGTCGGCACGGGCCGTGCGGTCCTGGCCGCCGACCGCGACGGCGCCTCCTTCGGCGTCTGGGAGTGGACAGGGCGCGCGGCCACTCTCGCGCCGTCCGGTAACCGGGCGCACGCCTGGCTCAGGCTGCGCACCAGGGACGCCTTCGACGCGGCGATCTTCTACGGCGAGGTCCTCGGCTGGGAGCGCGGGGAAGCCGGTGGCTGCGAGGTGGCGTACGTGAAGGAAGAGGTGCTCGTACGCTGCAACGGACGCCCGTTGGCCCGGATCAGCTCCGGCGCCGTGGAAGCCGCTCCCGACCCGCAGGTGCGCCCGCACTGGCAGGTGCAGTTCCCGGTCGACGATGTGGGCGCGACGGTCCTCGCCGCCGAGCGGAACGGGGGGACCCTCGTGGAGCGGCGCGATGTGCGCTACGGCAACGAGGCGACGCTGCGGGACCCGGACGGCGGGCTCTTCACCGTGACGGACGTACGCAGCCCGGCGGGCGCGGACGACGACTGATCCGTCCTGAATCTCCATGGTGGCCCAGGCCGTGGTGGCTTACGATCGTCGTACGGCATCGCGCGTCGGTCACCGGCCGGGTGAGGCGTGGAGGTAGCCCGTGAGATGCCCGTTGGAGGCATTCCACAGTGTCGGTCGAGTTGAATCACACCATCGTTCACAGCAGGGACAACCGCGAGTCCGCCGAGTTCCTTGCGCACATCCTGGGTCTCACCGTCGGAACGGAGTGGGGACCCTTCATCCCGGTCGTCCTCGCGAACGGCGTCACGCTGGACTTCGCGACCGTTCCGGCTGAATCGATCACCGTGCAGCACTACGCGTTCCTCATCTCGGAAGCGGAGTTCGACACGGCCTTCGGCCGGATCCAGGCGCAGGGGATCGCCTACTACGCCGATCCCCACAAGAAGCACCCCGGCGAGATCAACCACAACGACGGCGGACGCGGGGTGTACTTCCCCGATCCGAGCGGTCACGGGATGGAACTCATCACCCGCCCGTACGGCGGCTGGTCCTAGCCGGGACGGCACCGGCCGTTCAGGGGCTTTCGTCGACCGTCAGCGTCAGCTCGGGCCGGTCCCACATCACCGCGGGAGGACGGGCCTCGACCGTACCCGTACGTTCGGCGCCGACGCCGCGGTAGAAACCCTCGGCGGGCGGATGCGCGACCACCCGCACGGCGGTGAGGCCCGCACGACGGGCCTCACCGCGCAGGTGGCCGATCAGGAGCCGTCCGATGCCCTGCCCCTGGACGTCGTCGGCGACGAACATCAGGTCGAGTTCGGGCGGGGACAGGATCAACGCGTAGAAGCCGAGCACGCGGCCCTCGTCGTCCACCGCCACGTGCACGGCGTGGGTCTCGATGTAGTCCGGGCCGATCCTGTACCCCGCCACCATGGGCGCGTAGTGCCCCTCGTAGGCGCGTGACCTGGTGACCAGGCGGGTGAGCCGCCTGGCGTCCCGTGGGAGGGCCCGCCTGATGTGGACGCCTCCGCGCCGGCCCGTACCGCTCGGTCTCATGAGGCGATTATGACGTGCCCCCGGTGCGGGGCAGGCACGGCGATCAGTGCCCGCTCCGCGCCTCGTGCCACTGCGTCACGACCGCCTCGATGTCGATCGGCCTCAGATTCAGCGGCGGGCCCTCCGGCGGCCTGGCCAGCGCCTCGCGGATCAGCTCGTTCATCTCGGTCAGAATGCGTCTGGCCTCGGCCTCGGACCGGGCCTGGGACGCCTCGCGCAGGGCGTCCTCGGCCGCCTTCCGCAGAGTCAGCGAGGGCGGGAGCGCGGACAGGCCCTCACGCTCCATCTTCGCCTTGACCCACCACATCGCGTCGTAGGGCCCTTCGAGACCGGGAATCGGTTTGCCCGCGCCGGGCAGGTCGGCGAAGGCACCTCGCTCCTCGGCCTCCCTGATCTGCCGGTCCACCCAGGTCTCGAAGCTGACCCCTGCGGGTTTGCGCTCGGTCACCGCTTGCCCCTCTCCCCACCCGTACCGGACGGCGCCGTGTTCAGCCGGAGACGCCCGCGTCTGCGCATCCCAGGGTACCGAGGGGTGCGTTCTCTCAGACAGGGACGGCCAGATCCGCGCGCAGCCGCTCGGCCACGGCCGGAGGAAGACGCAGCGCCTTGCTGAGATAGCCGTCCAGCCCGCCCCAGCGCTCGTCCATCGCGTCCAGGGCCGCCTCCAGATACCGGGGGCGTGCCTCGATGACCGCGGAGGCGATCTCCGGGTCACCGCCCTCGTCGAGAAAGCGCCGCACCGCGGGCCCGAAGGCGGCACGCACCGCGCGGTTCACCGCGAGGAACTCCGCTCGTACGACGTCACGCGACGCACCCGCCATCATCAGCAGCAGCGCGGTGGCCCAGCCCGTGCGGTCCTTCCCGGTCGCGCAGTGGAAGAGCAGCGGTCTCGCGCGCGGATCCGCGACGGTGTCCAGGAAGGCGCGGTAGGCGGCCGCCGCCCCCGGGGAGAGGACCATCTTGCGGTACGTCTGCGCGAACAGTTCCTCCGCCTTCCCGCAGCCGAGCAGGCGGGCTGCTCCGTCCGGGTCACCGAGCAGCGCCTTGAGCCGCGCGGGCGCCACGCCCGGGTTGTCACCGAGTACGTCGGCGACGAAGAGCCTCGCGCCCGTCGGCAGCCGGTCGGGCTCCCAGCGGCGCTCGTCGGCGGTGCGCAGGTCGACGACGGTGCGGATGCCGAGCGCGGCCACCGCCATGTCGTGCTCGGCGTCGAGGGCGCTCAGCTGGCCCGAGCGCAGGAGGATTCCCTGCCGCAGGCGACGGTGGCGCCCCAGGGCGATACCGCCGAGATCGCGGAGATTGACAACGGTGGCTGCGGGGACGGCCCGGGCGGTCTGCACGATGAACTGCCTCTTTCCCGACAGACTGCAGGTCGGAATCAACGTCGCACGGCGTGCGAATATCGACAAAGGGAACGTGAGGTACCGGGAAACCGGCCGGTCGAAGACTCAGTCGGCGAGGATCCTTGTCTTCTGCGCCGCGAATTCCGCGTCGGTGAGCACGCCTCGCTGCTTCAGATCGGCGATCCTTTCGAGCAGCGTGATGACGTCGTCCCCGCCGTCCGCCGGGACGCGCTCGTGCGCCAGGAGCAGACCTCCGGCCTGCTGGACCGTCCGGGTGAGAGGGACCGACCACAGGTCCTCCCACACGATCAGCGCGGCAGAGCTCTCCTCAGGCAGCCGATCGAGCACTTCGAGCCCCGTGACCCGCGGCAGGCCGGCGGGCGGTTCGTCCGGTGGATCGAACGCCACCAGGCCCTGGGGATCCATCTCCCGCAGCTCGACATGCGTGAGGGTGCCGTCAGCGGCTCTTCGGGCGAAGGCCAGATCGAGGATGCGTACCGCCTCGGACGCGACGGCGTCGGCCAGTACGGGCGCGATCGCGTCGGCGAAACGTCCGCCGGGAAAGGTGACGACGAGGTACTCCACGGGTCCCACGGCCACGGTGCGTCCTTCCCCTGCGGTTCTGGGTCGACAGCAGCTTAACTTCGGGCAATCCGTTACGCATTGTGAAAATAAATGACAGAAAGGTCACCGGCCCAACGCGGGCCCGCCGTCCTGGCTCCCCCGTCATGGGATGCTGATGGTGTGACGCTGGAAGACCTCGTCCGGATGCGCCGGGCCCGTGACCGGATGGACCGCGACTACGCGGAGCCGCTCGACGTCGCCGCGCTCGCTCGCGAGGCCCTCATGTCGGCGGGCCATTTCTCCCGCAGCTTCCGCGCCGCGTACGGGGAGACGCCGTACAGCTACCTGATGACGCGCAGGATCGAGCGGGCGAAGGCGCTGTTGCGGCGTGGCGACCTCAGCGTGACGGAGGTCTGCTTCGCGGTCGGCTGTACCTCTCTGGGGTCCTTCAGCTCGCGGTTCACCGAGCTGGTCGGCGAGAGCCCGAGCTCGTACCGGGCGCGCCCTCATGACGCGGGTGCCGCCATCCCGGCCTGCGTCGCCAAGGTCCACACACGACCGGTCAGGAATGGAGAAGCAAAAGCTTCCCGCCGCCCGTAGCGTGATCCGTATGGAAATCAACCTTTCGACCTGCTTCATCGCCGTCGACGACCACGACAAGGCGCTCGCCTTCTACCGGGGCGTCCTGGGCCTGGAGGTGCGTAACGACGTCGGGTTCGAGGGGATGCGCTGGGTGACCGTCGGCTCGCCGTCGCAGCCGGACGTGGAGATCGTCCTCGAACCCCCGCTCGCGGACCCCAACGCCTCCCCCGCCGACAAGGCGGCCATGGCGGAACTGCTGGCGAAGGGCCTGCTGCGCGGCGTCATCTTCAGCACCGACGACTGCGACGCCACCTTCGAGCGCATCCGCGCGGCGGGCGGCGAGGTGCTCCAGGAGCCCGTCGACCAGCCGTACGGCGTCCGCGACTGCGCCTTCCGCGATCCCTCGGGCAACATGCTGCGCTTCAACCAGTCCCGTAGCTGATCCGCCCCTGCCAGGACCGTCGCTCTGATAGACAACGACCGTCGCCGCGACGCACCGGTGACGCCGACCACGGCCGCGCAGGCGGACCGCTCAGCAGATGGAGAGACGACCGGCATGCCCACGAGGACGGACCGGCAATCGCCGCCGCACGCTGCCGACACCCACGACCTGATCCGCGTGCACGGCGCACGTGTGAACAATCTCAGGGACGTCAGCGTCGAGATCCCCAAGCGCCGGCTGACGGTGTTCACCGGCGTATCAGGATCGGGCAAGAGCTCGCTGGTGTTCAGCACGATCGCCGCCGAGTCGCAGCGGATGATCAACGAGACGTACAGCGCCTTCGTGCAGGGTTTCATGCCGACGCCCGCGCGGCCCGAGGTCGACGTACTCGACGGACTGACGACCGCGATCACCGTCGACCAGCAGCGGATGGGGTCCGACCCCCGCTCCACGGTCGGCACCGCCACCGACGCCAACGCGATGCTGCGCATCCTCTTCAGCCGGCTCGGCAAGCCGCACATCGGCCCGCCCGGCGCGTTCTCCTTCAACACCGCATCGGTCAGCGCGAGCGGCGGAATCACCGTCGACCGCGGTACCGCCAGGACCAGGACCGTGAAGGCGACCTTCAAGCGCACCGGCGGGATGTGCACGCGCTGCGAGGGCAGGGGCTCGGTCTCCGACATCGACCTCAGCCAGCTCTACGACGACACCAAGTCGCTGACCGAGGGCGCCTTCACCATTCCCGGCTGGAAGTCGGACAGCCAGTGGACCGTGCAGGTCTACGCCCAGTCGGGCTTCGTCGACCCGGACAAGCCGATCCGTGAGTACACGAAGAAGGAACTCCAGTCCTTCCTCCACGGTGAGCCGGTCAAGGTCAAGGTCAACGGCGTCAACCTCACCTACGAGGGGCTGATCCCCAAGATCCAGAAGTCGTTCCTGTCCAAGGACAAGGAGGCGATGCAGCCGCACATCCGGGCATTCGTGGAGCGTGCGGTCACCTTCACCACCTGTCCCGAATGCGACGGCACCCGCCTCAGCGAGGGCGCCAGATCATCGAAGATCCGACGGATCAGCATCGCCGACGCCTGTGCGATGGAGATCCGTCACCTGGCCGAATGGGTGCGCGAGCTCGAAGAGCCTTCGGTGAAGCCGCTGCTCACCGCGCTGCAGCAGACCCTCGACTCGTTCGCGGAGATCGGCCTCGGCTATCTCTCGCTGGACCGGCCGGCCGGCACGCTGTCGGGCGGCGAGGCGCAGCGCGTCAAGATGGTCCGTCACCTGGGTTCCTCGCTCACCGACGTCACCTATGTCTTCGACGAGCCCACCATCGGTCTGCACCCGCACGACATCCAGCGGATGAACGACCTGCTGCTGAGGCTGCGGGACAAGGGCAACACGGTCCTCGTCGTGGAGCACAAGCCGGAGACCATCGCGATCGCCGACCACATCATCGACCTCGGCCCGGGGGCGGGTACCGAGGGCGGCACCGTCTGCTTCGAGGGAACCGTCGAGGGGCTGCGGGCCGGCGACACCGTCACCGGGCGCCACTTCGACGACCGTGCCGCCGTCAAGGAGTCGGTGCGCAAGCCCACCGGCGCGCTGGAGATCCGCGGGGCGTCGGCGCACAACCTCCAGGACGTCGACGTCGACATCCCGCTCGGGGTGCTGACCGTCGTCACCGGAGTCGCCGGTTCCGGCAAGAGCTCGCTGGTGCACGGGTCGGTCCCGGCGGGCGAGAACGTGGTGTCGGTCGACCAGAGCCCCATCAAGGGCTCCCGGCGCAGCAACCCTGCCACGTACACCGGTCTCCTCGACCCGGTCCGCAAGGCGTTCGCCAAGGCCAACGGGGTGAAGCCGGCCCTGTTCAGCGCGAACTCCGAGGGTGCCTGCCCCACGTGCAACGGCGTCGGCGTCATCTACACCGACCTGGGGGTGATGGCCACCACCGCGACGACCTGCGAGGACTGCGAGGGGAAGCGGTTCGACGCCTCGGTCCTCGACTACCACCTCGGTGGCCGTGACATCAGCGAGGTGCTCGCGATGTCGGTGGCCGAGGCCGAGGAGTTCTTCGGCGCCGGGGATGCGCGCACGCCTGCCGCGCACCGTGTCCTCGGCCGGCTGGCCGATGTGGGGCTCGGCTACCTCCGCCTCGGCCAGCCGCTCACCACGCTGTCCGGCGGCGAGCGCCAGCGGCTCAAGCTCGCCACCCACATGGCCGAGAAGGGCGGCATCTACGTCCTCGACGAGCCGACCGCGGGTCTGCATCCGGCCGACGTCCAGCAGCTGCTCGGGCTGCTCGACCGGCTCGTCGACTCCGGCAAGTCGGTCATCGTCGTCGAGCACCACCAGGCGGTCATGGCGCACGCGGACTGGATCATCGACCTCGGGCCGGGCGCGGGACACGACGGAGGCCGGATCGTCTTCGAGGGCACACCGGCCGATCTCGTCGCCGACCGCTCCACCCTGACCGGCGAGCACCTCGCGGCCTACGTCGGCGCCTGACGGTGTCTCCGCGGACAAGGCCGCCACAAGAGCGCTCTACCCAGAGAATCCAGCACATTTCGGAGAGTGCAAGGTCACAGCCGGTGGCCCTGCTGCTCGTCAGAGCGCTGACCTAGCATCTGAGCATGACGGTCCTGCCTGCTGACGGGCTTTCCCAGGCCGCCGAGTTCCCCGACCCTTCCCATGACCAGTGGCAGACCCTTGTCGAAGGTGTACTGCGCAAGTCGGGCAAGGAAGTCACGGGCTCGGCCGCCGAGGAAGCGCTGTCCACCGCGCTCGGGGACGGGCTCACAGTCCGCCCCCTGTACACCTCAACCGACGCATCGGCGGACCCCGGTCTGCCCGGCTTCGCACCCTTCACCCGGGGCAGCAGGGCGACGGGGAACACCACAGGCGGCTGGGATGTGTGCCAGCGCCACGAACTGACCGATCCCGTACGCCTCAACGAGGCCCTGCTCGGCGACCTGGAGAACGGCGTCACGTCGCTCTGGCTCACCGTCGGCGGCCCCGGCGGGGTTCCGGTCTCCGGCCTCGCCCGCGCCCTCGATGGTGTCTATCTCGATCTGGCGCCCGTCGTGCTGGACGCGGGCGACGATCCCGGGCCCGCGATCCGTGAGCTGCTCGGGCTCTACGAGGCCCGGGGCATCACGAAGGGGGCCGTGCGCGGCAACCTCGGGGTGGATCCGCTCGGGCGGTCGGCGCGTACAGGCACGGAGCCTGAGCTCGGCATCGCCGTCCAGTGGGCGCGGCTGTGTGCCCGCGAGTATCCGGGGCTGCGCTCCCTGGCCGTGGACGCACTGCCGTACCACGAGGCGGGTGGCTCCGCAGCGGAGGAGCTGGGGCTCTCGCTGGCCACCGGTGTGGCCTATCTCCGCGCGCTGACGGCGTCGGGGCTCTCCGTCCAGGAGGCGTGCGCGCAGCTGGAGTTCCGGTACGCCGCGACGGCCGACCAGTTCCTGACGATCGCGAAGCTGCGCGCCGCCCGGCGGCTGTGGGCGCGTGTCGCCGAGGTCTGCGGGGCCCCGGCCGCCGGGGCGCAGCGGCAGCACGCCGTGACCTCGCCGGTGATGATGACGCGCCGTGATCCGTGGGTGAACATGCTGCGGACGACGCTGGCCTGTCTGGGTGCGGGGGTCGGCGGCGCCGAGTCCGTCACCGTCCTGCCGTTCGATCACGCACTGGGTCTGCCGGACGCGTTCGCCCGGCGGATCGCCCGCAACACCTCGACGATCCTGATGGAGGAGTCGCATCTGGCCAGGGTGACCGACCCGGCCGGCGGTTCCTGGTACGTGGAGCGGCTGACCGATGAACTCGCCGCTGCCTCCTGGGCGTTCTTCCAGGAGATCGAGCGGGCGGGCGGCCAGGCGGCCGCACTCGGCTCCGGCATGGTCGAGGAGCGGCTCGCGGCCACCTGGGCGGCCCGGAGCAGGGATCTGGCGCGGCGCAAGGAGCCGGTGACCGGGGTCAGTGAATTCCCGGCCGTCGACGAGCGGCAGGTGGAGCGCGACCCCGTGCCCGCCACGCCGTCGGGAGGCGGGCTCCCCGAGGTCAGGCGCGACGAGGCGTTCGAGACACTGCGCGCCAGGTCGGACGCCCATCTCGCGGCCACGGGCAGCCGGCCGAAGGTCTTCGTCGCGGCACTGGGGCCCGCCTCGGTGCACACCGCGCGGGCCTCCTTCGCGGCGAATCTCTTCCTGTCGGGCGGCATCGTGCCCGTCCATGAACCGGCCTCCGTCGACGCCTCGACCGCCGCCGCGGCCTTCGCGGCCAGCGGTGCGACAGCCGCCTGCCTGTGCTCCACCGGTGCGCTCTACGCCGAGCAGGCGGACGACGTCGTCTCGGCCCTCAGAGCCGCCGGCGCCGAACAGATCTTCCTCGCGGGCCGTCCGGGCGAGTACGCCGGGGCCGACGCCCATGTGTTCGCCGGCTGCGACGTGGTCGCCGTCCTCTCCTCCGAACTCGACCGCATGGGAGTGGCGTGATGCAGACCCCCGAGACAACGGCCCCCTCCAGGACCCCCGTTCCGGACTTCTCCGACATCGCGCTGACCGGCGGGGCCCCCGCCGAGGCCTCCGAGGACCAGTGGCACGCCGCGGTGAAGGAGTCGGCCGGCCGGTCCGAGGACGAGCTGCTCTGGGAGACCCCCGAGGGCATCGAGGTCAAGCCGCTGTACACCGGGCGTGATCTGGAGGGCCTGGACTTCCTGGGGACGTATCCCGGTATCGCGCCGTATGTGCGTGGCCCGTATCCGACGATGTACGTCAACCAGCCCTGGACGATCCGTCAGTACGCGGGTTTCTCCACGGCGGAGGAGTCCAACGCCTTCTACCGGCGCAACCTCGCGGCCGGCCAGAAGGGCCTGTCCATCGCGTTCGACCTGCCCACCCACCGCGGCTACGACAGCGACCACCCCCGGGTCACGGGCGATGTGGGCATGGCGGGCGTGGCGATCGACTCGATCTACGACATGCGTCAGCTCTTCGACGGGATTCCGCTGGACCGGATGTCGGTGTCGATGACGATGAACGGCGCGGTCCTGCCCGTGCTCGCGCTGTACATCGTGGCCGCGGAGGAACAGGGCGTGCCGCCCGAGAAGCTGGCCGGGACCATCCAGAACGACATCCTCAAGGAGTTCATGGTCCGCAACACCTACATCTATCCGCCCGCCCCCTCGATGCGGATCATCTCGGACATCTTCGCGTTCACCTCGCAGAAGATGCCCCGCTACAACTCCATCTCCATCTCCGGCTACCACATCCAGGAGGCCGGAGCCACAGCCGACCTGGAGCTCGCCTACACCCTCGCCGACGGGGTGGAGTACCTGCGGGCCGGGCAGGCGGCCGGCCTGGACGTGGACGCGTTCGCCCCGCGTCTCTCGTTCTTCTGGGCGATCGGCATGAACTTCTTCATGGAGATCGCGAAGCTGCGGGCCGCGCGCCTGCTGTGGGCGCGGCTGGTCAGGGAGTTCGGCCCGAAGAACCCCAAGTCCCTCTCGCTACGCACGCATTCGCAGACGTCGGGCTGGTCCCTGACCGCGCAGGACGTGTTCAACAACGTGACACGCACCTGCGTGGAGGCCATGGCGGCGACGCAGGGGCACACCCAGTCGCTGCACACCAACGCCCTGGACGAGGCGCTCGCGCTGCCCACCGACTTCTCCGCGCGCATCGCCCGCAACACGCAGCTCCTGCTCCAGCAGGAGTCCGGCACCACCCGGGTCATCGACCCGTGGGGCGGCAGCGCGTACGTCGAAAAGCTGACGCACGACCTGGCGGAGCGGGCCTGGCAGCACATCGAGGAGGTCGAGGCAGCCGGCGGCATGGCCAAGGCCATCGACGCCGGCATCCCCAAACTCCGCATCGAGGAAGCCGCCGCCCGCACCCAGGCCCGGATCGATGCGGGGCGCCAGCCCGTCATCGGCGTCAACAAGTACCGCGTCGAGACCGACGAGAAGATCGACGTGCTCAAGGTCGACAACTCCTCGGTGCGCACCCAGCAGATGGAGAAGCTGCGCCGGCTGCGCGAGGAGCGCGACGAGATGGCCTGCCAGGACGCCCTGCGCGCCCTGGCGACGGCGGCGGAGCGTGAGCCGGGTCCGGGGCTCGAGGGCAATCTGCTGGCGCTGGCCGTCGACGCGGCCCGGGCGATGGCCACGGTCGGTGAGATCTCCGACGCTCTGGAGAAGGTGTACGGCAGGCACGCGGGCCAGATCCGTACGATCTCCGGGGTGTACCGCAAAGAGGCAGGAGAGTCCCCGTCCGTGGACCGCACCCGCACACTGGTCGACGACTTCGAGGAGGCCGAGGGACGCCGTCCCCGCATCCTGGTCGCCAAGATGGGCCAGGACGGCCACGACCGCGGCCAGAAGGTGATCGCCACCGCCTTCGCCGACCTCGGCTTCGACGTCGACGTCGGCCCGCTCTTCCAGACCCCCGGCGAGGTCGCACGCCAGGCCGTCGAGGCCGACGTACACATCGTGGGTGTCTCGTCGCTCGCCGCAGGCCACCTCACGCTCGTACCCGCGCTGCGCGAGGAGCTGGCGGCCGAGGGCCGGGAGGACATCATGATCGTCGTGGGCGGGGTGATCCCGCCGCAGGATGTGCCCGCCCTTCTGGAGATGGGTGCCGCCGCGGTGTTCCCGCCCGGCACCGTGATCCCGGACGCCGCCCACGACCTGGTCGTGCGGCTCGGTACCACGCTCGGCCACGAGCTGTGAGCCGGTGACCCATGGCGGGAAACATCGACATCGACACGTACGTCAAGGGTGTGCTCGACGGGAAGCGCGCGTTCGTGGCACGCGCGATCACTCTCGTCGAGTCGACCCGCCCCGATCACCGGGTGCTGGCCCAGCGATTGCTGAGTGAGCTGCTGCCGCATTCCGGGCGGGCCAGGCGCATCGGGATCAGTGGGGTCCCCGGCGTGGGGAAGTCCACGTTCATCGACGCGCTCGGCACCCTGCTGACAGGGCTCGGCCACCGGGTCGCCGTGCTGGCCGTCGACCCGTCGTCCAGCCGTACGGGCGGCTCCATCCTGGGTGACAAGACCCGGATGGAGCGCCTGGCGGTGGACCCGCGGGCGTTCGTACGCCCCTCCCCCACCGCGGGGACACTCGGCGGGGTGGCCAAGGCGACCCGTGAGTCGATCGTGGTGATGGAGGCCGCCGGCTACGACGTGGTGCTGGTGGAGACCGTCGGTGTCGGGCAGTCGGAGACCGCGGTCGCCAACATGGTCGACACCTTCCTGTTGCTCACCCTGGCCCGTACCGGAGACCAGCTCCAGGGCATCAAGAAGGGTGTCCTGGAGCTGGCCGACGCCATCGCGGTCAACAAGGCGGACGGCCCGCACGAGCGGGACGCCCGCGCGGCCGCGCGTGAACTGGCGGGCGCGCTGCGCCTGATGCACCCCGTGGACGCGGCCTGGACTCCCCCGGTGCTGACCTGCAGTGCCAGGGAGTCGACCGGTCTTGACACCCTGTGGGAGCGGCTGGAGCAGCACCGTTCGCTCCTGGAGTCCACCGGGCGGCTCTCGGCCAAGCGCCGCGACCAGCAGGTGGACTGGACCTGGGCGATGGTCCGCGACGAGCTGCTCGACAGCCTGCGCGGCCACCCCGCGGTGCGCACGCTCGCGCCGGAACTCGAACGGAGCGTCCGCGGTGGTGAGCTGACCGCCACGCTGGCCGCCGAGCGGATCCTGCGGGCATTCCGCGGGGACGTCTGAGGGGCCCGGGAGGGGGATCTTCCCTCTCCCGGGCTTCCGTGGTACGTTGCATTCAGCACTCGTGAACGCCCGCTCAGGGCGCCGGTGCTTCTCTCCCGCTGTTGCGCCCGTCCTCAGACGACCGGCGATCCAGCTTTTTCGCACCCCCTCTTCTGTCCGGTCCGGGCTTTCTGCCCGTCGTACGAGGCGTGATTTCAGCCGCCTCGCCTTCGCCGGACCTCTCATTCGCCATGTCCGCGAAAGGACCAGCCATGACCAGCACACTCGAACGCCCCGCAGTCCGGCAGAACCAGCCCGTCCGCACCGCCGGTGTCCTCGACACCACGAACAACGGACACGGCGTACTGCGCACCGACGGTGGCCATCCCTCCCCCCGCGACATCCAGGTGTCGCCCGCACTCATCCGGCAGTACGCCCTGCGCAAGGGCGATGTCGTCGAAGGGACGTGCGAGCGACCTCGCGCGCTGTCCGGCGTCGACTCCGTCAACGGCCGTGGGGCGCACGAGCTCCACGGCCGTCCCCACTTCCGTGACCTCACCCCGCTCCACCCCCGGGAACGTCTGCGCCTGGAGAGGCCGGGAGGGGGTCCGGCCCCGCGGATCATCGATCTCGTCTCGCCCGTCGGCAAGGGCCAGCGCGGTCTGATCGTCGCACCGCCGAAGACCGGCAAGACCGTGCTGCTCCAGCAGATCGCCGCATCGGTCGCCGTCAACCACCCCGAGTGCCACCTGATGGTGGTCCTCCTGGACGAACGCCCCGAAGAAGTCACGGACATGCGCCGGTCCGTGCGCGGCGAGGTCTATGCCTCCACCTTCGACCGGCCCGCCAAGGAGCACGTCGCACTCGCCGATCTCGTCGTGGAACGTGCCAAACGGCTGGTCGAACAGGGCCAGGACGTCGTGATCCTCCTCGACTCCCTCACCCGGCTGTGCCGCGCGCACAACAACAGCGCCGGGGCCGGCGGCCGCACCCTGAGCGGCGGCGTGGACGCGGCGGCGCTCACCGGCCCCAAGAAGCTCTTCGGAGCGGCCCGGCTCGCCGAGGAGGGCGGTTCGCTCACCATCCTGGCGACCGTGCTGGTGGACACCGGCTCACGCGCCGACGACTACTTCTTCGAGGAGCTCAAGAGCACCGGCAACATGGAGCTCCGCCTCGACCGGACATCGGCCGACCGACGGATCTTCCCCGCGGTCGACATCACCGGGTCCGGCACCCGCCGCGAGGAACTCCTGCTGCCCGCCGGGGAACTGGCGGCCGTACGGGGGCTGAGGCGCGCCCTGCGCTCCAGGGACACCCAGGCGACGCTCGAAGCGCTGCTGGACAAGGTCCGCAGGACACCCGACAACGCCGCCTTCCTCCGCCAGGTCCAGCACACCGTCCCCGACGCGCAGCCGACCGCGTGAGCTCCGCTCAGTCCGTGGCGCCCAGTGCGCCGGACACCAGGTCGCGGGCCTCGTCCTGGACCCTGGCCAGGTGTTCGGCCCCCTGGAAACTCTCCGCGTACACCTTGTAGACGTCCTCGGTGCCGGACGGGCGTGCCGCGAACCAGGCGCTGTCCGTGCAGACCTTGAGCCCTCCGAGGGCCGCGCCGTTGCCGGGCGCCTCGGTGAGCACCGCGGTGATCGGCTCACCGGCCAGCGTGTCCGCGGTGACCTGCTCAGGGGAGAGCCTCGCCAGCACCGCCTTCTGCTCACGGGTCGCGGGGGCGTCGATGCGGGCGTAAGCCGGATCTCCGAAGCGTGCGGTGAGTTCGCCGTAGTGCTGGGACGGGGTCGAGCCGGTGACGGCGGTGATCTCCGAGGCGAGCAGGGCGAGCAGGATGCCGTCCTTGTCGGTGGTCCACACGCGGCCGTCGCGGCGCAGGAAGGACGCGCCGGCGGACTCCTCGCCGCCGAATCCCAGGGTGCCGCCGAACAGCCCGTCGACGAACCACTTGAAGCCCACGGGAACCTCCACCAACTGCCGTCCCAGGTCCGCGGCGACCCGGTCGATCATGGAGGAGGAGACGAGGGTCTTGCCGACGCCGGTGCCGGCGGGCCAGTTCTCGCGGTGGGAGAAGAGATAGCGGATGGCCACGGCCAGGTAGTGGTTCGGGTTCATCAGCCCGCCGTCCGGCGTGACGATGCCGTGCCGGTCGGCGTCCGCGTCGTTGCCGGTGGCGATGGTGTAAGCGTCGCGCTGCTCGATCAGCGAGGCCATGGCGTGCGGCGACGAGCAGTCCATCCGGATCTTCCCGTCCCAGTCCAGCGTCATGAAACGCCAGGTGGGATCGGCGAGCGGGTTGACCACCGTGAGATCGAGCCGGTGGCGCTCGGCGATCCGCCCCCAGTAGGCGACCGAGGCCCCGCCGAGCGGGTCGGCACCGATCCGGATCCCGGCGTCGCGTACGGCGTCCAGGTCGAGGACGGCCGGGAGGTCGTCGACGTAACCGGTCAGGAAGTCGTGCCGTCCGGTGGTGTCGGCGGCGAGCGCCCGGGCGTACGGGATCCGCCGGACCTCCTTGAGCCCGCCCTCGATCAGGGCGTTGGCCCGGTCCTGGATCCAGGAGGTGGCGTCCGAGCCGGCCGGGCCGCCGTGCGGCGGGTTGTACTTGAACCCGCCGTCGGCGGGCGGGTTGTGCGAGGGCGTGACGACGACGCCGTCCGCGAGACCGGTCTTACGGTCCCGGTTGTACGTCAGGATGGCGTGCGAGACGGCCGGGGTGGGGGTGTAGCCGTCGTCGCTGTCGATGAGGACCGTGGCGCCGTTCGCGGCGAGTACCTCCACGGCCGTGATCCGGGCGGGTTCGGACAGCGCGTGCGTGTCGGCCCCGAGGAACACCGGCCCGTCGGTGCCCTGCCGGTCCCGGTAGTCGCAGATGGCCTGGGTGGTGGCGGCGATGTGGTCCTCGTTGAACGCCGCCGCGAGCGCCGACCCACGGTGCCCCGACGTGCCGAAGGCCACCCGCTGGTCGGGCTCGGCCGGGTCCGGGTGGACGGTGTAGTAGGCCGTCACCAGCCGAGCCACGTCCACCAGGTCTCCGGACTGCGCCGGCTGACCGGCCCGTTCGTGAACCATCGCTTCTCCTAGCGCCTCTCTCGTGGACCGCCACCGGGCGGACGATCATCACGAGTTGTACCCGATACTGCCTCCTCGGCCGCGATCCGGGTATACGGCCCCGCCCGCGGGGCGCACGGCACGCGGCCGTTCCTTCGTGGCCGGCCGGTTCACACCGGAAAAGGCGGCGGGAGACGGCGGGTCCGGAGAATGCCACGCCGGACAGCCGGAATTGACGGGCTCAACTCGACGGTAATTTCGGCACATTAGCGCCGCGGCACGGCCATCATGGGGCACGGCGGCGCACAACCACGGCCATAGCCGCCTGACACGCCGCAGAATTCGAAGAGCCGGTGGTCGGCGGCCTGGCCGCGGGTAATACATCCGGACACGAGCGCGAGTCATACGTGTTTTCCCACGCAGGTTCTGCCACAGTGCAGTTCGGTTTCACCCACTTGATCTCCGCCGCCATATTCCTTACCGCCGGTGTTCATCCCAGCCGGCTCTTCGGCGCATGTGAAAGAGAGCCGCGCGTGCTGCAGAAGAGTTGCACCGACGAAATCCGACTGACCGTCCTTCATCTCGTCCAGCCGGTGGAGGGCGGAGTCGCACGGGTCGTGACGGATCTCGTCGCGGCGCAGGTCCGTGCGGGGCTGCGGCCCGTCGTGGCCTGCCCGCCGGACGGGCCGCTGGCGGCCGGGGCCTCCACCGCCGGGGCGCGGGTATGCGCCTGGCCGGCGGAGCGCGCTCCCGGCCCCGGGCTGGGCCGGGAGATCCTCACGGCGGGCCGTCTGATCCGTGCGTGCGCTCCCGACCTGGTCCATGCCCACAGCGCCAAGGCGGGGCTCGCGGGGCGGCTGGCCCTGCGCGGCCGGGTCCCGACGGTGTTCCAGCCGCACGCCTGGTCGTTCGACGCCCTGGAGGGCCGGGCCGCGGGAATGGCCACGGCATGGGAGCGGTTCGCGGCACGGTGGAGCGACCGCATCCTCTGCGTCAGCGAGTCCGAGCGTCTGGCGGGGCAGCGCGCGGGCATCACGGCACGCTGGTCGGTCATCCACAACGGCGTCGACCTCGGCCGGTTCCGGCCCGCCCGCGAGGACACAGCGGCGTCGGCCCGTGCCTCGCTCCCGCTGCTCGACGGGGTGCCGGCCGATGCGCCGCTCGTCGTGTGCGTCGGCCGGCTGAGCCGGCAGAAGGGCCAGGACGTGCTGCTGCGAGCCTGGCGCACGGCGGCACCACCCGGTGCCCGGCTGGTCCTGGTCGGCGAGGGGCCGTACGGGGACGAGTTGCGCCGCACCGCGCCCGACGGCGTGCTGTTCACGGGGGCGAGCGCGGATGTGCGGCCCTGGATCCACGCGGCCGACCTGCTGGTCCTGCCGTCGCGCTGGGAGGGGATGGCGCTGGCCCCCCTCGAGGCGATGGCCTGCGGCACACCCGTCCTGCTGACCGACGTCGACGGTGCCAGGGAGAGCCTGCCGCCCGGGCATCTGCCCCACTGCCTGGTGCCCCCCGAGGATCCTGCGGCCCTCGCGGCGGCGCTCACCACACTGCTGGGCGATCCGGCACTGCGGGCGGAGCTGGGCCGCACGGCGCAGCACCGCACCCGGTCGGTCTTCGACGTGACGAAGACCTCCGGAGCGGTCCTGCGCCTCTACGAGGAACTTGTCGGCCAGCCCCGCCCCACGACGAGGAAGCGCACCGAGCGATGACGACGGAGAGTGCACCTGTTCCCCGAGCCGCCCAGGCAACAGCCGTACGGGGTGCGGCTCCCACGGTCGGCCCGCCGCGCGACGGCAGCCAGGACGCTCCGGCCCCACGGGCCGTCGGAGGCCTCGGGCGCCGCCGGGGGCCGGTGGCTCTCATGGTCTCCGACGCACTCGCGCTCGGCCTTGCCGTGGCCCTGGCCGCCCCCGGGCCGTGGCCACCGGTCGTCGCGCTCCTGCAGATGGCCGTCCAGCTGCTCCTGAACTCCTACCGGGGCCTCCACCGGACCGGGCTCTCGCCGTCCGCCCTGGCGGAGCTGCCCTCGCTGGCCGGCCCGGCCGTGCTGCAGTGGTGCGTCTTCGCCGAGGCGATGGCCGCCTACGACCCGCGCCGTGCCGCCGGGTGGGTGGCGCTCGGCTGCGCGGCCGGTCTCCAGATCCTGCTGAGCTGCGGGGGCCGCGCCGTCGTCCACCGGTCCCTGCAGTGGTCGGCCGCCCGTGATCCGCAGTCCACCCTGGTGGTCGGCGAAGGGCCCATCGCCGACCGGGTCGTCGCCGTTCTGCAGGAGCACAAGCGGTACGGGATGCGGCCGGTCGGCCGGGTGGGGGGCTCCGGCCCCGATGCCGACGAGGCCGCGGACGCGCCGACGGGCGAGGCACCGCTGCCCGTCCTGACGTCGGTTCAGGACGCCGGCCGGGCCGTCGTGCAGAACTCCGTGCGGCATGCCGTCTTCACCGTCCCGCCCGGGGCCACGTCCGACGGGCAGGACCTCTTCGCGCTGTTCGCCCGGCACGGCTGCCGGGTGTGGCTGATCACCGACCAGCGGACGGCCGCGGCCTACCCGGCCGCGGACCGGCCCGACCATGTGTGGGGTTTCGCGGCCCACGCGCTGCACGCCGGACCGCACCATCCCGTGGCACACCGGGTGAAGCGGGCCATGGACGCGGTCCTGGCCTCGGTCGCCCTGGTCGTGGCGTCCCCGGTGATGGCCGCCTGCGCGCTCGCGGTGCGGGTGTGCGACGGCCCGGGTGTCATCTTCCGGCAGGAGCGGATCGGCGGGTACGGACGGCCGTTCGTCCTGCTGAAGTTCCGCACCCTGCGCCCGGCCGACGCGCACGAGTCGGCCACCCGGTGGAACGTCTCGGCGGACCGGCGCATGAGCCGTGTCGGCAGGACGCTGCGAAGAACGTCGCTCGATGAGCTGCCGCAGTTGTGGAACGTCGTGCGCGGCGACATGAGCCTGGTCGGACCACGCCCCGAACGCCCCTACTTCGTCCAGCAGTTCAGCCGCACATACCCCGGTTACCGGTCCCGGCACCGGATGCCCGTCGGCATCACGGGACTCGCCCAGGTGCACGGGCTGCGCGGCGACACCTCGATCGAGGACCGGGCCCGATTCGACAACCGTTACATCGAGACCTGGTCGCTGTGGCAGGACATGTGCGTGCTGGCGCGCACGGTCGGCTCGGTGTTCCGGCTCGGAGGCAGCTGAACCGTGACACTCACCGTGACCGTGGCACCCGTCGTGCCGGACGCCCGGGAGAAGGCCGCCCCTCACGGGTGGCGCGGCCGTTGGCCGTTGCTGCCCCTGATCGCGACGGTCCTGCTCCTGGCCGTCCCGGCCCACGACACATCGGCCGGGACCGTGGCCGGTGTGCCGGCGGCCGATCTCCTGTCGGGTGTGGCCGTGCTCGTCTGCGCGGGCCGCCTGTTGTACCTGCGGCGGCGTCCCCTCGCACCGGCCGCTGCCCTCGTGCTGGGCCTGCCGGCCGTGGGCCTCGCCCTGGCCACGGTCACCGCCGCGGATCCGGTGGCGGCCCTGCCGGGGTTCGTGCGGTACCTGCAGATCTTCGTCCTCGTACCGGCCGCCGTCCTGCTCCTGGTCGAGGACGCCACGGGGTTCCGGCTCGTCGCGGGAGCGCTCGTCCTGCTGGCGGTCGTCCAGGGCGTGACGGGAGTCCACCAGTACGTCACCGGCACCGGCGCCTCCTACATGGGCGAGAACATCCGCGCCGTCGGCACCTTCGGCCCCAGCGATGTGATGGGGATGGCCACGGTCGTCGCCTACGGTCTCGTGGTGGCGCTCGCGTACGCGCTGCGCACCCCCGCGGGCACACCGGGCCGGGCGATTCCGTGGGCTCCGGTGACCGCCGCTCTGCTGGTCGTCCCGCTCGCGCTGTCCTTCAGCCGGGGAGCGTGGATCGCGACGGCGGCGGGGGCACTCGCCGTGATCGGCCTGACCGGGCTCCGCAAGGCCGTGCGCGTCCTGGCGGTGCTGGGCGCGGCAGGAGTCGTCCTGGTGGGCGGCTTCGGCGTCGGGTCCGAGATGATCTCGCAGCGGGTCACCAGCATCACGGAGGTGACCAGCGCGCCCGACCGGTCGGTCAACGACCGCTACACCATGTGGGCCGCGGCGGCGGGGATGTGGCGCGAACGGCCGGCGACCGGTGTCGGCCTCAAGGGCTTTCCCGCGCACCGGGACGGGCACGCCTCGATCGGGCTCTCGGCCGGCAGCGACACGGCGGGGGCCGGCCAGGAGTTCCGTAAGCAGCCGCTGCTCTCCCCTCACAACATGTATCTGCTGGTACTCGCCGAGCAGGGGCTCATCGGCCTCACCGCGCTGGTGGGTTCCTGGGCGGCGCTGCTGGTCGGCGGGGTGCGCAGGCTGGTGCGCGCACGGGCCCGCGGGGCGGCGGCCGTCGACTGCGGTCTCGCCGCCGTCGGGCTGATGACCTGGCAGACCGTCGACTTCCTGTACGCGGACATCGGCGGCCCCTCCACCGTCCTGACCGGGATCGTGCTCGGGCTCGCCGCGTGGTGGGCGCTGGCCGGGCCGGAGAGGGCGGCCGACGCGTGAGCGGGACCGTCACGGACCGCGCCCCGAAGGCGCCGGTCGCCGGAACATCCGCGCATGATGCCCGGACCGGGTCGGGACGCTTCCTGGCCAGGGCTGCGGGCGGCGCGGCTGGACTCACCGTGGTCGCGGCCCTGCTGGGGCTCGTCCGGGACCAGGCCGTCGCCCGGCTCTTCGGCGCCAGCCATGCCAGTGACGCCTTCCTGATCGCCTGGACGGTGCCGGAGATGGCGTCCACGCTGCTGATCGAGGACGGCATGGCGCTGCTGCTCGTGCCGGCGTTCAGTCTGGCGCTGACCCGGCGGGCGGCCGGGGGGCATGCCCAGGACCCGGTGCGTGTCCTGGTGGCCGACACCCTGCCCCGGCTGTTCGCCGCGCTGGCCTGCGCGGGAGGCCTGCTGGTCGGGGGCGCGCCCTGGGTCGTCGGCGTCCTGGCTCCGGGGCTCGACGACCCCGGGCTCGCGGTGGACTGCACCCGGCTGACGGCCGTCACGGTGCTCACCTTCGGTGTCACGGGCTACTTCAGCGCGGCATTGCGGGCGCACGGCAGATTCCTGGCACCGGCCGGGGTCTACATCGCGTACAACGTCGGCATCATCGCGATGACGCTGGCGCTGCACAGCTTCTGGGGGGTGCGCGCGGCGGCCGCCGGGGTCGCCGTCGGCAGCCTGCTGATGACCCTGACCCTGCTGCCCACGTATCTGCGGCTGGTGCCCGTCCGGCGTGGGAAGGCGGCGGTACGGGCGCGGGGTTCGCGTTCCGCGCCGCTGGGGGCGATGGTCCTGGCGCCGGTCGTCCTGTTCGTGGTGAGCCGTCAGTCGCAGGTCTTCGTCGAGCGGTTCCTCGCCTCGTCCCTGCCGGCCGGGGCCATCTCCCATCTCAACTACGCGCAGAAGGTCGCGCAGCTGCCGATGGTGCTGTCCATGATGATCTGCACGGTGACGTTCCCCGTCGTCGCGCGGGCCATGGCGGCCGGGGACCGGGAGGGTGCCAGGAAGCGGGTCGAACGTGATCTCGCCCTGGCCGGCACCGTGGTGCTGCTGGGCGCGGCCGTGGTGATGGGCTGCGCGCCCCGGATCGTCGAAGTGCTCTTCCAGCGCGGCGCCTTCGACGCGGCGGACACCGCCGCCACGGCCGGTGCCATGCGCGTCTACACGCTCGGTCTGCTCGGTCACACCCTGGTCGGCGCCCTGTGCCGGCCGTTCTTCTCGGCCGGCCGGCCCACCTGGTACCCGCTGGGGGCGATGGGCGCCGGGCTCCTGGTCACCACCGCCGCAGGGGCGCTCCTGACCGGTCCCTTCGGCGTCGACGGCATCGCCGCGGCCAATGCCCTCGGCATCAGTACGGCCGCGCTGCTGATGCTCCTGGGGCTCGGCTCGCGGGCGGTCGCCGTACGGGCCGGGGCGGTCGCCCTCTCGCTCGCCCGGCCGGTGGCCGCGGCCGCGGTCGCGGCTGTCGCCGGCCGGCTGGTCATCGGGCTGGTGCCGGGGCCGGTGCCGGGTCTCGCGGCCGGCTGTCTTCTCGTACCCACGGCGTTCCTGCTCACCGGGCTCGTGCTCCGGGCCCCCGAAGCAGTTCATCTGCTGGCACTCATCCGACAGAGGTTCCCCGATGGCCGCTGACACCTCTCCGCCCCGCCTCCGGACGCTCCCCCTCCGGTCCCAGGCGTGGATTCTGACCTATCACTCGGTGAACGATCCCACCCAGGATCCGTACGGCATCACCGTCTCCGCCGACCGTCTGGACGAGCAGCTGACCTGGCTGCGGCGGCGGGGACTGTCCGGCGTGGACATCGCGGCGCTGCTGCGGGCGCGGGCCGCGGGGAAGCGGGGGCTGGTCGGGCTCACCTTCGACGACGGGTACGCCGACTTCGTGGACGAGGCGCTCCCCGTGCTGCTCGCCCACGGCGCCACCGCGACGGTGTTCGTCCTGCCCGGCCTGCCCGGCGGCTCCAACGACTGGGATCCGCTCGGTCCGCGAAGACCGCTGCTCACCGAGGAGGGCATCCGTACCGTGGCCGCCGCGGGCATGGAGGTCGGCTCGCACGGGATGTTCCACCGCGATCTGACGGCGCTCGGTGACGACGAACTCCGCCAGGAGACGCACGGCAGCCGGGAGGCCCTGCACCGCATCGTCCGGCAGCTTCCGGCCGGCTTCTGCTACCCGTACGGCACGGTCGACCGGCGGGTGCTGGAGTCCGTACGGCAGGCGGGATACGCCTACGCCTGCGCGCTGGCTCCCGGTGCGCTGTCGGGGCCGCTCGCTCTTTCCCGGACGCATGTCAGCCATGCCGACCGGGGCGCTCGTCTGCGGGCCAAGCAGGTACGCCACCGACTGCGGTACCGAACGGCCGGCGCGGTGTGGCCGGGTGATGCCGGGTGAAGGCGCTGCACGTCATCACCGGCCTCGGCGTCGGCGGGGCCGAGCAGCAGCTGCGGCTGCTCCTGCGCCATCTGCCGGTGCGCTGCGACGTCGTGACGCTCACCAACCCGGGAGTCGTCGCGGACGCGCTGCGCGCGGACGGTGTCCGTGTCAGGAACCTGGGGATGACGAGCAACCGCGACCTCGGCGCCCTGCCCCGGCTGGCCCGCATCATCCGCCGCGGTTCGTACGACCTGGTGCACACGCACCTCTACCGGGCGTGTGTGTACGGACGGATCGCGGCGCGGCTGGCCGGGACCACCGTGGTGTCGACGGAGCACTCGCTGGGGCGCGCGGAGATCGAGGGCCGACCCCTGACCCGCGGCACCCGGGAGCTGTATCTGCGCACCGAGCGGCTCGGGGCGGCGACGGTCGCGGTCTCCGACACCGTCGCGGGCAGGCTGCGCGACTGGGGGGTGCCGGCCGCCCGGATCCACACCGTGCCCAACGGGATCGACGCGGCGGCCTTCCGCTTCGACAGCGCCCGGCGGCACGCCACCCGTGCCCGGCTGGGCATCCCCGAAACGGCCTTCGTGGTGGGGGGTGTGGGCAGGCTGGTGCCCGGCAAGCGCTTCGACCTGCTGATCCGTGCCGTCGCCGACCTCCCCGGCGCCTGGCTCGTCCTGGCCGGGGACGGCCCTGAAGCCCTGGCGCTGCACGCGCTCGCGGCGCGGCTCGGTGTGACCGGCCGGGTCAGGTTCCTCGGCGAGTGCGGCGCTGCGGGCGCCGCTCCCGGCGTCCCCGCGTTGCTCAGTGCCGTCGACACCTTCGTCTCGGCGTCCCGCGAGGAGTCCTTCGGCCTGGCCGCCGTCGAGGCCCTGGCCGCGGGGCTGCCCGTGGTGCACGCGGCCTGTCCCGCCATCGACGATCTTCCGCAGGGCCGGGTGCCGGGCACCACCCGGATCGGATCCGCCGGGGCCGACGCCACGGCCGAGCTGACGGCCGCGCTGCGGCACCACATGGAGAGCGGCGCCCGCAGGCTGCCGCCGCCTCGCGCCGTGGACCACTACGACATCAGGCTCAGCAGCCGTCGCCTCATGGATGTATACGCACAAACCATCAACAGAGCCACCGCCCCCGTCCCCTCGACCGAGAGAGCACCCCTATGACCGAGTCGCCCGAGCAGCAGCCGGCCGTCCACGGCCGGCCGCGCAGGCTCCGCCCCGCGTTCGTACGGCCCCGTTGGTGGCCCCTGCCCGCCGGCGTCCTGCTCGGAGCCGCCTGCGGATTCTCGTACGGCATGCTCGCCACCCCCGAGTACACGGCCACCAGCTACGCCATGGTCACCGCAGCCAAGGGCATCGACCCGGCCGCGGCCGTGGGCTACGCGCAGTCGTACGGCCGTCTCGTCACCAGCGACGCCACCCTCACCTACGCCAGGGGCGCCGCCGGGGAGCCCGTGCGCGAACTGCGCACGCATGTACGGTCCGAGACCTCCCCCGACTCACCCATGATCGCGGTCACCGGTACGTCGGCCGACCGGGGCCGCGCGGCGGACATCGCCAACGCGGTGACCGAGGCGGTGGTCGTCAGCAGCGGGCACGTGGCGAAGGACACCGGCGTGACGCTGGTCAAGTTCTCGCACGCCGTGCCGCCTTCCGACCCCGTGTCCCCCTCCGCACCGCTCGGCACGGCCGTCGGCGCCTGCGCCGGCGGGCTGGTCGGCGGACTGGTCCTGCTCGTCCGCCCGCGCCCGGGGCGCCGGGACGTCACGGCCCAGGTGCCGGGCCCCGCCCACGGTGGCATCACCGGCGAACGGGAGCTCGTCCGATGAACCACGACCGTCATGAGCCGCTCACCGTGACCCTCTGCCGGGACCTGCCGGACTTCAGGGACCTGGCCGGGGAGTGGGACGCGCTGCACCGCCGGTGCCCCACCGCCACGCCGTTCCAGAGCCACGCCTGGCTCCACTCCTGGTGGCTCTCCTACGGGGTCCCCGGCCGGCTCCGGGTCCTGCTGGCACGCCGGGGCGGGCGGCTGATCGGCGCGGCGCCGCTGATGCTCGTGCACCGCCCGATGCCCCTCCTGGTGCCGATGGGCGGCGCGATCTCCGACTTCTTCGACATCCTGGTGGACGGCGAGGACACCCGGGCCGCGGTCATGTCGCTGGAGCGCGGGCTGCACCGGGCGGCCGCGCACACGGTCGTGGACCTGCGGGAGGTCAGGCCGGACGCATCGGCGCACCTGCTCTTCGACGCGTGGCCAGGCGCCAGGAGCAGTCGTACGGACTCGACCTGCATGGAGCTGCCCGCCGAGCCGATCGACGCCCTGATCGGGCGGATGAGCAGCTCGCGTGGCCAGCGGGCCCGGGCCAAGCTGCGCAGGATCGACGCGCTGGGCATCGAGTGCCGCACCGCGCCGGTGCACGGGGTGGCGAGCGCGATCGGCACCCTGCTGCGGCTGCACGAGCTCCAGTGGCTCGGCAGGGGCATCAACCCGGAGCATCTGCGGCCCCGGTTCTGCGCGCATCTGGTGCGCTCCACCCGCCGGATGGTGCGTGACGGCGAGGCCTCCGTCCGGCAGTTCCTGCTCGACGGGGAGGTGGTGGCCGTCGATCTGTCGTACCGCACGGCACGGTTGTCGGGGGGATACCTCTACGGGGCCGCTCCCCTGCTCAGGGAGACGAAGACGGATGTCTCGACGATGCTGCTGCGCGAGATGACCCGGGAGGCCGAGGGGCTGGACCTCGGGGTGCTGAGTCTGCTGCGCGGCTCGGAGTCGCACAAGAACCACTGGAGTCCGGTGCCGGTCGTCAACCGCCGTCTGCTGCTGGCCCGTTCGTCGCTGGAGCCGCTGCTGCGGATGCGCGAGACACAGCTGACCGCCCGGGACCGGGCGGCGCGGACGGTGAAGTCCCGTTTCCCCGCCGCGCGGGACTGGCGTGGGCGGCTCGGCGGGCTTCCGGCGGCCGGGGCCGCACTCATCGGCCGGAGTTGAGCCGTGATGATGAGTTTTGAGCCGATCCGTTACCGTCTGTCGACTTTCGCGTTGTCAGGGCATACCGGCCGCACGTTCGGTGGCCGGATTCGACCCTCTCAAGGAGAACTGATGTCGCGTATCTCGAAGGTGGCCGCCGTCATGGCAGGTACCGGTGCCCTGATCGCCGGCGGCGCCGGCATGGCTGCCGCCGACTCCGGTGCGGAGGCCGTCGCGGCCCAGTCGCCCGGTGTCCTTTCGGGCAACGCCCTCCAGGTGCCCGTCCACATCCCGGTCAACGTGTGCGGCAACACGGTCAACGTGATCGCCCTGCTGAACCCCGCGTTCGGCAACACCTGCGCGAACACGTCGGACAGCCACGACGACGAGGGTGACTACGGCAGCTACGACAACTGACCTCCCCCCGAGGCGCCGTCCGGGCCTCCCCTTGCCGCGTTCCGCGCGGAGAGGGGAGGCCCGGCCCGTTCCCGGCGGGCCCGGCCCGTCGACGGCGGGGCCCGCGCCGCTCAGACGTAGCGGTAGACCCCGCTGTGGCCCATGAGCTGTGAGGGCGCCACGTCCCAGGGCGGCATCGGCTGGTCGAGCGGATAGACACGGCCCCGCTGCGGGTCGTCGGCCGGCAGCGCGCGGGCCGGCAGGTAGCGGGAGCGCGGATGCGCCTTCTGCCAGCGGTCCCACAGCAGGTCGATGAAGGCGTGGTGCAGCCAGAAGGCCGGGTCGTCCGGCGAGGCCGCGCCCGCCATCGACCCGCCGATCCAGTTGTGCACCGTGTTGTGGTTGGCGGTGGCGCGGTTGCGCAGGGCCCAGCCCTCGACCCTGTTCCTGAATCCGGTGGTGCTGGTGCTGTTCCAGGGCGCGGTGTCGTACACGGGGTCCTTCAGCGCGCGGTCCACATCCGCCGCCGAGGGCAGTCTCAGTGGTGCGGACGGCCTGCCGAGGTTGCGCCGCAGGAAGGGGTCGTCGGTGACTCCCGCACGCAGCCGCCAGTTGCCCTGACGGTAGGCGAACGGCCCGGTCATGACCTGCCGGTCGCCCGATCTGCCGTTGCCGCCCAGGAAGTCCTCCGCCCACAGGGACGCGCCCGTCGTGTTGTCCCGCGTCCAGTCCCAGTACGGGATCGATACGCGGGAGTCGACCGCTCGCAGGGCCTGCTCGAACTCCAGGAGGTATCTGCGGTGCCAGGGGAAGAAGGACGGGGTCATATGGGCGGGCCGCGGGCCGGTCTCGGCGTCGGTGACGTAGTACTGCCGGTGCAGGTCCACGAAGTCGTCGTAGCGGCCCGATCGTTTGAGCTCCAGGATCGCGTCGACCAGGCGTTTCTTCTCGGTGCGCGTGAGGTCGCGCTGATTCTTGCGGCTGTACACGCGTGCTCGTCCTTAAGGGCTCAGATGGTGTGCGGGGAGACGGCCGACAGCTGGCTGGTGCCGAGTTCGTCGACCGCGGCGCGGGCCGTCTCGCGGAGTGTGGGGAACGACTCGTAGTGGTTGACGGTGCTGAGGTAGCTCCCGTCGGCGCGCCTCATCACGTGCAGCGTCCTCCCGTCGATGGTGACGTCGGTGCCGTGCTCCGCGGCGGCGGCTCCGGCGTGGCCGGCGTAGGACTGTGCGCCGGCCGGCACCGTCGCCGTGGCCGTGCCCTTGATCTCGCGGCCCTTGTACTGCTCGGAGAACCGCTCGGGCCCGGGGGCGTCATGCTCCGGGGCCGGGCTTCCGGGCTCCGGGGTTCTCATCAGGACAGGGGCGAGCGCGCCGCCGGTGCCGGCGATCACGGTCGCGGTGAAGGCGGTGCGCAGCACAGCGCGGCGGGCCGGCCGCGCGGTGCCGGCCGGCTCCCCGCGTGTGGCGTCGGTCGGATTCATGGTGTCTGTACCTCTCTCTCATCCGCAGGACATCACGCGGGAGCGGGAATTCGGCGGCTCTGTCCGGTCGTGTCGGCCGAGGGGGCGCCGCCCGGCGGGTCAGCATGGCGGTCCGAACTCCCGGAGGTTGCTCATGAACGCACCGACGCAGGTGCCCGTGCCCGGAATGCGGGGAACGGCCGGCGCCGATCTGGCCGATCCCGCGTTCTGGCGGCTCCCACGGTCCGAGCGGCTGGCCGCGTTCGCCCGGCTGCGGGAGCTGGACGCGCCGGTCCGCTTCACCCCGCGGACGGGCTCACGTACGCCGTTCCACGCGTTGGTGAAGCATGCGGACGTACGGGCGGCCAGCAGGCAGCCGCAGTTGTTCGCGAGCGCCCCCGGAGTCACCACTCCTGAGCCCGCGCCCTGGGCGAAGGCGGTGTTCGGCAACTCCATGGTCAACATGGACGGCGCCGAGCACGCGGGGCTGCGCAGGACCATCTCCCGCGCCTTCACACCGAGGCTGCTCACCGCCGCCGAGGAGAACATCGGCGCCGTCGCCCGGCGGCTCGTGGACGAGGCGCTCGCCGAGGGACCGGGGGACTTCATGCGCTCGGCGCCCTCACGCATGCCGTTCGAGGTCATCTGCGACCTCATGGGCATCCCCGGGCGCCATCGCGCCCGTATCGCCGCGCGCATCGACCACGCCTCACGGTACGTCGGGGTGCAGAGGCGTGGCCGCGCCCGGCTCCGGGTCCCCGGTCGCGGCCTGCGCTCGCTGGCCAGGATGCAGCTGGAGATGGCGGGCATCGCCCGTGAGCGGCGCCGTGTCCCGGCGGAGGACATGATCTCGGCGCTCGTCCGCGCGGACGTCGACGGGCAGGCCCTGTCCTCACGCCGGCTCGGGGCGTTCTTCTCACTGCTGCTGGTGGCCGGTGTGGAGACCACCAGGAACGCGATCGCGCACGGGCTGATCCTGCTGACGGCGCATCCGGAGCAGCGGGCCCTGCTGGAGTCCGACTTCGACCGCTACGCGGACGGCGCGGTCGAGGAGATCGTCCGTCACTCGACCCCGATCATCCAGTTCCGCCGGACGGTGTCGGCCGAGTGCTCCCTCGGCGGCCACACCTTTCCGCCCGGGGAGAAGGTCGTGCTCCTCTACGCGTCCGCGAACCGTGACGCGTCCGTCTTCGACGACCCGGATGCCTTCGACATCACCCGGTCGCCCAATCCGCACCTCGGATACGGCGGTGGAGGTCCCCACCACTGTCTGGGGGCCCATCTGGCGAAGCTGGAGATGAAGGCGCTCTTCCGCGAAATGCTCAGCCGTCCTGAAAGCCTCCGTATGTCGGGTGAACCAGGTCTGGTCGATTCGAATTTCGACAACCGCGTCGGCTCGCTTCCTTTCACCTTCGGGGTGGGTCACACGAGTCACCCGAATGGCCCGCTGTGAACCCGCCGAAATCGCGAATGGGCTATCACGGGCGGCCCCACAGCCCATTGTTGAATTCTTCACCATAGGGTCGAGGGTCCGAGACAGGCCGCAATCCAAGGAGGAGCCGTGCCCGTACAGCGCCGCCTCACCAATTTCGGCATCGGGGCGACCGCGCTCTGCCTCCTCGTCGGCGGTGCGCTCTTCGCCGACCGCGACACGTCGGACACCCAGTCCGGCAAGGACACGGCTCAGCAGGCCCGGCAGCCGGACACGACGACGGCCATCGGCGCCTATCTGGACTACGGGCCGAAGGGCGTACAGCGCATGGGGGAGCTGTCGCGCTGGCTCGGCGGCACGGAGCTGCGGGTCGGGCACAGCTATCTGCCGGGTGACCTCTGGGAGAACATCGAGGGCAGCCCCGACTTCCTCGCCTCATGGGCGGCCTGGCGGAAGGCGGCCGCCGACCGGATGTTCGTGCTCAACACACCGATGCTGGAGCGCAACGAGGAACACGTCTCCGACGACGAGGTGCGCGGCCTGCTTCGGCAGGGCGCCGAGGGCCAGTTCGACGAGCACTTCCGCCGGCTGGCCGAGCGCCTGGTGCGGCTGGGTGTCCCGGACACGGTGATCGTCCTCGGCTGGGAGATGAACGGGACGACGTACACACACCGGTGCGGCCCCGATCCCGACGCGTGGAAGGCGTACTGGAAGCGCGTCGTCACCACGATGCGCTCCGTGTCCGGCCAGAAGTTCCGCTTCGACTTCGCACCCAGCAGGGGGCGGGACGCCGTGCCCTGGACGGAGTGCTATCCGGGCGACGACGTCGTGGACATCATCGGCATGGACTCCTACGACCAGCCTCCCGCACCGTCCTTCGACGAGCAGGTGAGCGAACCGTACGGTCTGCGGAAGCAGGCCGACTTCGCGGCCGAGCACGGCAAGCCGGTCTCGTTCCCGGAGTGGGGGCTGTTCCGTAACGGGGACAATCCCGAGTACATGCGCCGCATGCTGGAGTGGATCGAGAAGCAGAAGCCGGTGTACCAGACGATCACGGACTACTGTCCGCACGGAGTGTGGCAGTGCACCGAGAACCCCGAGTCCTCCCGGGTGTTCCGTCAGAAGCTGAGGGGGCTGCCGGACGCGGCCGAGCCGTCGGCGCCCGCCTCCGAGCCCGGCGCGACACCCACGGCGCCGAAGCCCGACAAGTCCACGCCACCGACGCCCGCACGGGAACCGAACGATTCGGGATGGTGCTTCACCGTCCCGCTGAGTCAGTGGTTCGGCCAGTGGCTCGGCGACCGCGAACTCTGCGTACGCCGCTGAGCCGCCGCTCACCACCCGGTCCACAGCAGATGATTGACCAGCAGGGCGACGAGCGCCTGGGCGGTCAGCCAGCGACGCCGGCCCAGGTCCGGGAGCAGTGCGGCCGCCGGCATCAGCCAGACGACGAAGGGCTGCCAGATGCGTTCCGTCTCGGCTTTGCTCATCCCGGACAGGTCGGCGGCGGCGAGGACCAGAAGTGCGGTCAGGGTGAGCACGGCCAGCCGCTGAGCGTCCGTCGCCGTGCCGGAACGCAGTCCGCGCAGGGCGGCGGGGGCGGACACGGCGGCACGGCGCAGCCCCGCGACGGTGGCGAGGCCCACGGCCAGCGTGGCGCAGGCGAGGTTCCCCCAGACCCAGTAGGAGTAGGGGCGGGTCCCGCCCGCGCCCTGGTAGTAGCGCTCGACCAGCAGGTGGTAGCCCTCCCACCAGTTGAAGCCCGCAAGGGTGAAGGCCACGGGTACGACGAGTGCGCCGAGTGCCAGGGGGACGAGCGGGCGCGTCGTACGGGTCAGCAGGAGGACCGCTGCCGGCAGGGCCGCGATGAGCGTCAGACCGTAACTGAGGTAGCAGGTCAGTCCGAACAGCAGTCCGGAGCCCAGTGCGGCGGCTGCCGGGTGCCGGGCCGTGCGGGTCGCGGCGAGGGCCAGCAGCGCCACCGACCACGCGGCGACGCCGGCGAAGTAGCCGTCCGCCGATGTGCCGGTCCAGACGGCGAAGGGGGCGAGCACGAGGAACGGAGCCGCACGCCGGGCGAGATGTTCACCCGTCAGCGCGCGCAGCGCGACCATCACGGCCACGGCGGCCGAGCCGCCGGCCACGATGCACCACATGCCCGCCCAGCCACCGCCCCCGAGCCCGACACGGTCCAGGCCGACGAAGGTGAGCGTGGCGCCCGGCGGGTGCCCGGCGACATGGGCGGGCCAGTTGCCCGGCGGGCCGATCACGATGTGGTCGGTGAAACCGCGCAGGGCGGCGCCGATGTCGTCGAAGCGGTCGATCACACGCAGGTACTCGTGCTTGGTGGTCAGCCGGCGTTCGATCCCCCGGTACCAGCCCTCGATGAGGGCGAGCGAGACGATCCAGGCCACCGAGCCGGCCCAGCAGGTGAGCAGCAGCCGCCGCCAGGGCAGCAGGGCCGCGAGCCGTGGACCGTACGCGACGACCGCCACGGCCACCGCGACGGCGGCCGGAGTGCCGGGACCGACGTGCGGGTCCCAGGAGGCCAGGAGAGGCGGCCAGTGGACCTGCAGGCTGCCGTCGCCCTCCTGGATCACCCATCCGACCGCTATGGCCACGGCGACCAGCAGCGCCCCCGCCACCGCGGCTGCGAGGTCCCCGCGGCGGCCGGCGGGCTCGGTCGGGGCGGGCCGGGCCGGGCCGGCGGGCTCGGCGGTACGGGTCGGGTCGCTGCGTTCCTCGGTCGTCACGCGGGCACGCTACGCACCGGCGGGGCTCCATGGGCGGTACGACGCCGCCACGTCACGGAACCGTCAGACCTCCGCGCCCGTCACCTGCCGGGGCAGGGGCCGGCGTCAGACTTTCGTCAGGAGTCGTACGCCTCCGGGAGCGGTGTTCCCGGCATAACGTCGGCACATGCGCGACAGACGTCAGGACGCCGGTGCACGCCTCCGCTCCCCGGACCTCCCTCTTCCCACCGAGCCCGCCTTCTGGCGCAGTCCGGTGCGCGGGGTCCGGTTCACGGCCGTTCTGGGTCTGGTGCTCCTCGCCGGTATCACTGTGCTGTTCGTGACCGGTCTGCTGTCGTACGCGGCCTACAACCCGGACCTCGCCGCGGTGAACGACAAGACGCCGGGCAGGGGTTGGCTCGGCTTCTACCTGTTCGACTGGCCCACGGGCCCGCACTGGCTGTACCGGCTGACCCAGGGGATCCATGTCACGCTCGGCATCGTCCTCGTGCCGGTCCTGCTGGCCAAGCTGTGGTCGGTGGTGCCGAAGCTCTTCGCGCTGCCGCCGGCGCGGTCGGCCGGACACGCCCTGGAGCGTCTCTCGCTGCTGCTCCTGGTGGGCGGGGCGCTGTTCGAGTTCGTCACGGGCCTGCTCAACATCCAGTTGGAGTACCTGTTCCCCGGGTCCTTCTACCCGCTGCACTTCTACGGAGCGTGGGTCTTCTTCGCCGCGTTCCTCGCCCACACCTGCCTGAAACTCCCCCGGGCGCTCAGGGTCCTGCGTCGGGGACTCCCCGTGGCGGAGAACGCCCCGGCGGCGGAGCCCGACGAACTGGCCTCGCCGCGCCCCGCCCCACCGACCGTCTCCCGGCGCGGTGCGCTGGCAGTCGTGGGAGCGGGGTCGCTGCTCCTGCTGGTCACCTCCGCCGGCCGGAGCTTCGACGGCGCCCTGCGGCGGACCGCTCTGCTGACTCCGCGCGGCGGCGCCGAACCGGGGCAGGGCGCCAACGGTTTCCAGATCAACAAGACCGCGGCGAAGGTGGGGATTCCCCCGGCCGAGACGGGCGAATCCTGGCAGCTCACCCTGGTCGGACCTGCCGGGGAGGTCCGGCTGTCGCGGGCGGAGCTGCTGGCCATGACGCAGCACAGCGCGGCGCTGCCGATCGCCTGTGTGGAGGGCTGGTCGACGGCCGACCAGTGGTGGCGCGGGGTCCGTCTGCGCGACCTCGCCGCGCTGGCCGGCTTCCCGGACGGGCCACCGGGGGTGCTGGTGGAGTCCCTCCAGCGCAGCGGGCCCTTCCGGTCGGTGGCGCTCAGGGACAACCAGGTGCGCGATCCGCTCTCGCTGCTCGCGCTCGGCGTCAACGGTGAGGCGCTGTCGCCGGATCACGGCTATCCGGCGCGCGTGATCGTGCCGGCCGCTCCCGGAGTGATGAACACCAAATGGGTGAGCCGCCTGACCTTCGGGGAGCTGTGATGAGCGTTCCGCGCCGTCTGCGGGTGTTGCGCCGCTGGTACGGGGAGGGACCGCTGCACCTGCTGCTGATGGTGTCCTCGTTCGCCCTCGCGGGATACGCGGGGGTGCGGCTGCTCGACGGGGACACCCTCATGATCCTCGTGTGGTTCGTGGGCGCCGCACTGGTGCACGACCTGCTGCTGGTGCCGCTGTACTCGGCGGCCGACCGGGCACTGCGGGTCCCCTTCGCGCGGCGGCCCCGGCTGGTGAACCACGTACGCGTGCCGCTGCTCCTGTCCGGGCTCCTCCTGTTGATGTGGTTTCCCCTGATCACACGTCACACGGAGCGCTACGAGCCGGCGAGCGGGCTGTCCCCCGACAGATTCCTGGGGAACTGGCTGCTGATCACGGCCGCGCTGTTCGCGGTGTCGGCGCTCCGGCTCGTCGTACGCACCCTCCTGGAGCGGCGCAGGGCGAGGAACGGGCGGCCGTCGGCCTCCCACTGATCGACGGGCTTCCAGTCCCCCGAGCGCGCGTAGCCGAGCAGGGCGGAGGCGCCGACGCGGGCCCAGGGGAAGTGCGGGGCGGCGCGGGCCTGTTCGCGGCCGTCGTCGAGGCGCACCTGGACCTGCTCGTCCACGTCATGGGGCGCGGCCTCCGTGATGAGGAGTCCTCCCGGTGCCAGCACGGCTGCGACCCGGCGGAGCAGGGCCTCCGGGTCACCACCGATGCCGATGTTGCCGTCGATGAGCAGGGCGGTTCCCCAGCGGCCTTCGCCGGGCAGCGGCTCGAACACGCTGCGACGGAGCGCCGATCCGCCGATCCGCTGGGTGCGTCCGATGGCGGCCTCGCTCACGTCGATGCCCAGGGCCCGGTGTCCGCGCGCGGCCAGTGCGGCGACGAGGCGTCCGGGCCCGCAGCCGATGTCGATGACCGTACCCTCACTGCGGCGCAGCGCCGACAGGTCGGCGGCGTCGGCGTCCGCGCACCAGCGTTCGACGTCGAGGGGCAGCAGCCATCCGTCCTTCCGGCGCAGGAAGAGCGGGCCGCGGCCCTGGTCCAGCGCTCGCGCGTAGGGGTCCGCCGTCGCCCACGGGGCCGTGCCGGGGCCGGCCGGTGGCAGCACCGTACTCATCGGACCCCCGCCCGGCTCAGTCGTGTGAAGGTCCGTGCGAACCGTCCGTGCGGTGCGGCGGCGGCGACGTACGCGGCGTCGCCTGCCGTGTCCACGTCGCGCAGCGGCGGCAGGTCCCGGACGGTGAGGCCGAGGTCCGTCAGACGGGCGCGCTGGAGCCTTCCCGTGCCGGGCAGGGACATCGGGACGCCTCGCACGAGGCGGGGGTCGGGGGCTGCCAGGCCCAGGGCCCAGAAGCCGCCGTCGTCGGCCGGTCCGAACCAGGCGTCGCAGCCGTCCCAGGCGCCCGGGGAGAGTGCGGGAGCCAGCAGGTCCGGGGAGATCTGGGGGGTGTCCATCCCGATGAGGAGAGCCGGCCCCGTACAGCTGCCGAACGCCGCTGCGATCCGTTCGTCGAGGGTGCCCGGGATCTGCGGCAGCACGTCGAAGCCCTGCGGCATCCAGGGGCCCGGGCGCCCTTCGAGCACCAGGACCCGGCGCAGGGCGGGCAGGGTGAGCACGGTCCGCAGGGTGTCCTCGAGCGCGGCCTCGGCGAGCGCCGCCGCCTCGTCGGGGCTGAACGGCGGCGTGAGCCGGGTCTTGACCCGTCCGGGAACCGGCTCCTTGGCGATGACCAGCAGGGTCGTGGATCCGGCGGGTCGCATCGGTGCGCTCATCGGGACACCCCCTGCGTGACGCCCGTCCCGGCCTGCTGCCGCGGCGGCTGCCGCAGCACCGCACGCATGTCCCGCACGGCGTGCCACGTTCCCAGCCAGGTGCCGGTGACCTTGGACTTGCCGGTTCTCGGCAGATACGGCACGTCCGTCTCGGTGACGCGCAGTCCTGCGTCCGACGCGCGCACCACCATCTGCAGCGGGTAGCCGCTGCGACGGTCCGTCAGGCCGAGCGCCAGCAGCGCCTCCCTGCGTACGGCCCGCATCGGCCCCAGGTCGTGCAGCCGGAGGCCGGTACGGCGCCGGAGCATCCCGGACAGGGCGGTGTTGCCCAGCCTGGCGTGCAGGGGCCAGGCGCCGCTGGTGGTGGGACGGCGCCGGCCGAGGAGCAGATCGCTCTCCCCCTCGGCGATCCGCCGGACGAAGCCGGGGAGCAGAGCCGGATCGAGCGAGCCGTCGCAGTCGCAGAAGCAGACGTACTCCGCCTCCGCCGCGAGCAGCCCCGCGTGGCAGGCGGAGCCGAAGCCGCGGCGCGGTTCGTGGACGACGGTGGCGCCGAGCGAGCGGGCGATGTCCGCCGATCCGTCGGTGGAGCCGTTGTCGACGACGACGGCGCGCCATCCTTCGGGGACACGGGCCAGCACCCGGGGCAGGGCCTCGGCCTCGTCGAGACAGGGCAGAACGATGTCGGCGCGGAGGGAGCCGGCGAGATCAGCCGGTGAGGAGTCGGTCACAGCGATCACCCTACGGAGCGAAAACCGGCATTCCGGGCTTCGGGTTCTTACGAAACGTGGACGTCGACCGTGTGGCGGCCGGAGACCGTCCGTCCGGAGGGCCGGTGATGCCACAGTGGCGGCATGCAGAACATCTCCTCCCCTCCGGAACGGCGCGCCGCGTCACCGAACGGACGCGCGGACGGCGCGTCGCACGGACGTGTGCTCGTCGTCGACGACGATCCGACCGTCGCGGAGGTCGCCGGCGGTTACCTGGAACGCGCGGGCTACGACGTCGAACTGGCTGGCGACGGCCCCGTGGCGCTGGAGAGCTTCGCGGCGCTGCGGCCCGATCTGGTGGTGCTCGACCTGATGCTGCCCGGCATGGACGGCTTCGAGGTGTGCCGCAGGATGCGTGCGCGAGGACCCGTCCCCGTCATCATGCTCACCGCGCGAGGGGACGAGGACGACCGGATCCTCGGACTGGAGACCGGCGCGGACGACTACGTGACCAAGCCGTTCAGCCCTCGCGAGCTGGTGCTGCGGGTGGACGCGGTCCTGCGCAGGGACCGGCGCACCGGCCCGGGATCCCCCGCCACGCTCGGCGGGGCGGGGATCAGTCTGGAGCCGCTCGGCCGCCGTGCCAGCCGCGACGGCAGGGACCTCGCTCTCACCCTCCGCGAGTTCGACCTGCTCGCGTTCTTCCTGAGCCACCCGGGACAGGCGTTCACCCGTGAGGAGCTGATGCGGGAGGTCTGGGGGTGGGACTTCGGCGATCTGTCGACGGTGACGGTCCATGTGCGGCGGCTGCGCGGCAAGGTCGAGGCCGACCCCGCCCGCCCCGGTCTGATCCGCACGGTGTGGGGTGTGGGGTACCGCATGGACCTGCCGGGCGACGACACCTCAGGGTGCTGAGCCCATGACCGACATCCTGCTCATCGCGCTCCTCGCCTTTCTCGGCGCCGCGGCGGCCGGACTGCTGGGGGCGCTGGCCCTGCGGCTGCTGCGGCACCGTCCCCTGGTGGTCTCCCTGACCGTCGTGGCCGCGGTCGCGGTGGCGGCGATGCTGGCCGGGACCCTGACCGTGGCCTGGGCGATGTTCCTCTCCCCGCACGATCTGACGGTGGTGACGACCGTCGTCGCCATGGCCGCCGCGGTGTCCCTTGCGACCGCCATGCTGCTGGGACGCTGGGTGGCCGCCAGGAGCCGGGACCTGACGCTGGCGGCCCGTTCCTTCGGCGAAGGGGGCACGTTCGCCGCACCTCAGGGGCAGGCCACCACCGCGGAACTCGCCGCGCTCACCCGTGAGCTGGCGGCCACCAGCGCGAAGCTCGCGGGCTCCCGGGAGCGGGAGCGTGCCCTGGAGAGATCGCGCCGGGAGCTCGTCGCCTGGATCTCGCACGATCTGCGGACCCCGCTGACCGGGCTGCGCGCCATGTCCGAGGCCCTGGAGGACGGCATGGCGGCGGACTCGGGCCGCTATCTGCGGCAGATACGCAGGGAGGTGGAGCGCATGAACGACATGGTCGGTGACCTCTTCGAACTCTCCCGGATCCACGCCGGGTCGCTCACGCTGACGCCCACCCGGGTGTCCGCCCACGACCTGGTCGGCGACGCGCTCGCGGGGGCAGATCCGCTCGCCCGTGAGCACGGGGTCCGCCTCGTCGGCGACCGGGTCGACGCGGTGCCCGTGGAGGTCGACAGCAAGGAGATGGGCCGGGTCATGGGCAACCTCCTGATCAACGCGATCCGGCGCACGCCCGCCGACGGAACGGTCGCGGTGGCAGCTCAGCGCTCACCCGACGGTCTTGTGCTCTCGGTGACCGACGGGTGCGGCGGGATCCCGGAGGAGGATCTCGCACGGGTGTTCGATACGGGCTGGCGGGGCAGCCCGGCCCGTACGCCGCCGGCGGGGGCGGGGCTCGGGCTCGCCATCGTCCGCGGGATCGTCGAGGCGCACTCCGGCCGCACGGACGTACGCAATGTGGCGGGTGGCTGCTGCTTCGAGGTCACCCTTCCCCAGGCGCCGGGCTGAGGCCGGTCGCGCCTGGTTCCACGGCGCCCCGCAGCGGCGCCGTGGCGAACTCCCGCATCCCCGCGGCGAACTCCGTCTCCGGCTTCCAGCCGAGCTCCTCCCGCAGGCGCCGCGAGTCCGCGGTCACATGGCGGACGTCCCCGAGCCGGTACTCACCGGTGACCACGGGTGCCGGACCGCCGTGCGCCGCGGACAGGGCCCGGGCCATCTCGCCGATGGTGTGCGGTGTACCGCTGCCCGTGTTGTAGGCGTCGAAGGTGCCCGGCTCCCGCTCCCCCAGCGCGCCGAGCGCCACCGCGTTGGCCGCCGCCACGTCCCGTACGTGCACGAAGTCCCGCCGCTGGCAGCCGTCCTCGAACACCTGGGGGGCCTCGCCCCTGGCCAGGGCCGAACGGAAGAAGGACGCGACACCGGCGTACGGGGTGTCCCTCGGCATCCCCGGGCCGTACACGTTGTGGTAGCGCAGGGCGAAGGCCCGGCCGCCCGTCGCGCGTGCCCAGGCAGCCGCGAGGTGTTCCTGGGCGAGCTTCGTAGCCGCGTAGACGTTGCGCGGGTCACCGGCCGCCTCCTCGGTGACCAGGCCGGGCACCAGCTCGGCGCCGCAGGCGGGACAGCGCGGCTCGAACCGTCCCGCGTCGAGGTCGGCCACGGCCCGGGGGCCGGGCTTCACACCGCCGTGCCGCGGACAGTCGTAACGCCCCTCGCCGTAGACCACCATGGAGCCGGCGAGCACCAGGTCGCGGACCCCGGCCTCGGCCATCCGGGCGAGGAGGACCGCGGTGCCGAGGTCGTTGCACCCGACGTACTCCGGCGCGTCCGCGAAGTCCTTGCCGAGGCCGACCATCGCCGCCTGGTGGCACACGGCGTCGACCCCGGACAGTGCGCCGGCCACCGCTTCCCCGTCCCGTACGTCCGCGACGACCGTCCGGACGCCCGGCGGCAGCTGACCGGCCGCGGGGGCGGACGCGGCCGGTCCGTGCGCGGAGGGCAGCAGCGCGTCGAGCACCACCGGCTCGTGCCCGCCGGAGACGAGCGTGCGGACGATGTATGACCCGATGAACCCGGCTCCGCCGGTGACCAGTACGCGCATGGCCGCCACGCTAGGCGGCCCCGGGACGGGAGGCGCGGTCCGGCACGCCCACGTCACGGGACCGTAAGACGCCGCGCGGACGGCATCCGACGGCTCGGGGCAGGTCGCTCCGACGCGTCGCTTCCCGATCACCCGGGTGTCTTCGATACTGGGTGGCGTACGCAGCTGCGACCGACAACCGCCATTCACGCCCACGGCCGGCCGGAGATCGGCCCGCCGTGGCTCTGCCCAGGAGGAACCGTTGCGCATGCTCATCAACGTGCCGGAGACCGTCGTCGCGGACGGACTCCGCGGAATGGCCGCCGCCCACCCGGAGCTCGTCGTGGACGCCGAGAACCGTGTCGTCGTCCGGCGTGACGCACCGGTGGCCGGGAAGGTGGGGCTCGTCTCGGGCGGCGGGTCGGGGCACGAGCCGCTGCACGCCGGCTTCGTCGGGCCGGGGATGCTGTCCGCCGCGTGTCCCGGAGAGGTCTTCACCTCGCCGGTGCCCGATCAGATGGTGCGGGCCGCCGCAGCGGTCGACAGCGGTGCGGGCGTGCTGTTCGTCGTGAAGAACTACACGGGGGACGTGCTGAACTTCGACATGGCCGCCGAGCTCGCCGAGGACGAGGGTGTCCAGGTCGCCCGGGTCCTGGTCGACGACGACGTGGCGGTGGCCGACAGCACCTTCACCGCTGGCCGGCGTGGCACCGGGGCGACGCTGTTCGTCGAGAAGCTCGCCGGCGCGCTCGCCGACGAGGGCGCACCGCTGGAGCAGGTGGAGTCCCTGGCCCGGCGGGTGAACGAGTCCTCACGGAGTTTCGGCGTGGCGCTCAGCTCGGTCACCACCCCGGCGAAGGGCACGCCGACGTTCGATCTGCCGCCGGGCGAACTGGAGTTGGGCATCGGCATCCATGGCGAGCCCGGCCGGGAGCGACGCCCGATGATGACGTCGGGAGAGATCGCCGACGTCGCGGTCCACGCGGTGCTGGAGGATCTGCGGCCCAGCGGCCCGGTCCTGGTGCTGGTCAACGGGATGGGCGCGACGCCGCTGCTGGAGCTGTACGGATTCAACGCCGAGGTACAGCGGGTGCTGTCGGAACGCGGGGTGGCGGTCGCTCGTACGCTGGTGGGCAACTATGTGACGTCGCTCGATATGGCGGGCTGCTCGGTGACGCTCTGCCAGGCGGACGAGGAGATGGTGCGGCTCTGGGACGCGCCGGTGCAGACACCCGCGCTGCGCTGGGGCCGGTGAACGGATTCCACCGTAATTTTTCACCGTGTGCGAGGAAAAGGAGACCCTGTGCTCGACACCGATTTCTTCCTTCGCTGGATGGCCGCCACCGCGGCCGCCGTCGACCGTGAGTCGGACCGGCTGACCGAGCTGGACTCCGCGATCGGTGACGCCGATCACGGGAACAACATGCGGCGCGGCTTCGAAGCGGTGAGCGGCGTACTCGACGAGGAGACCCCCGGGACTCCGGGAGCGGTGCTGACGCTGGCCGGCCGGCAGCTGATCTCGACGGTCGGCGGGGCCTCAGGGCCGCTGTACGGGACGCTGCTGCGCCGCACCGGCAAGGCGCTGGGCGACGCGACGGAGGTGACCCCCGGTCAGCTGGCGGAGGCCTTCGGTGCGGGCGTCGCAGCCGTGGCGCAGCTCGGCGGGGCGCAGGCGGGCGACAAGACGATGCTCGACGCGCTGCTTCCGGCCGTCGATGTGCTGGGCTCCTCCTTCGACCAGGCCCGTGACGCGGCGCTGGCCGGCGCCCTGGAGACCGTGCCGCTACAGGCGCGCAAGGGCAGGGCCAGTTATCTGGGTGAGCGAAGCATCGGGCATCAGGACCCCGGGGCCGCGTCGTCGGCGCTGCTGGTCGGGGCGCTCGCGGAGGCCGCGGGACCGAGCGGCGGAGGCAACGCGTGAGCGACGGGAGGCAGGTCGGGATCGTGCTGGTCTCGCACAGCGCACCGCTGGCCGAGGCCGCCGTCGAGCTGGCCGAAGGACTGGCGGCCGGGGGCGCGACGGCACCGATAGCGGCGGCGGGGGGCACATCGGCCGGCGGCCTGGGGACGAGCGCGGAGCTGATCGCCGAGGCCGCGCGGAGCGTCGACCGGGGTGCGGGGGTCGCGCTGCTCGTGGACCTCGGCAGCGCGGTACTCACCGTGAAGGCCATGCTGGCGGAGGGTGACGAACTGCCCGACGGCGCACGGCTGGTGGACGCCCCCTTCGTGGAGGGCGCGGTCGCCGCGCTGGTGACGGCGTCGGCGGGGGGCGACCTGGACACGGTGGAAGCCGCGGCCACGGACGCCTACGGCTACCGGAAGGCATGAGGTACTGCGCCGGCGGCCCCCGTAGGGAGGGGCGGCCGGCGCAGGGTGTCTCGGGGTGTCGCGGGGCGGGCTCAGGCGCCGGTCTCGACGGCCGATGAGAAGGAGCTGACGGCGAGTCCCACTCCGCCCTCCCACGGCTCGAACCCGGCCTGGACGCTGGTGAGGTACCAGGAGTCCTGCGCCAGGTCCCTGGTGACGGTCTCGTCGACGAAGTCCATGACGTCGAAGCTCCAGCTGTCGATCGCGGACGGGGCCACGAACGAGATCACGTCGTTGCCGCCGTTGTTGCCCGTCCACACCTCCCAGTCACGTCCGGCGACCGTGGCGGACCCGGTCCGCGACCCCACCGGCTGGATGGGGCCCACCCGGTTGAACCAGATCATGATCTCGGTGCTGTTCACGCCGTCCGTACGGGGCGTGGGGTCGAGCCAGATGTCGTAGGCGGCGTCGTAGACCGCGTCGTCGACGTACTCGTAGGTGATGCTGGTAGGCGCGCCGCTGATCGAGCCGATCTGTGCCGGGAGCCCGGTGCCGGGAGAGCAGTTCGTGTAGTGGCAGCCGTTGAAGACGGACGGGTACGACTTGGGCGCCCCCGTCGTCGGGACCGAGCCCTCGGCCCGGGTCACCTCGAAGCCGTTCGCCGTCACACCGACGCACTGCTCCTCGGTGATGCCCCAGCGGTTGTTCTGCACCACGTACTGGTCCTGGATGACCGCCGAACCGTATGCCTGGCAGACCTCGGTGTCGGCGTGCGCGGGCGCGGCGGCGGTGGCGAGGGCCGCGCACGAGACCAGGGCCACACCGAGTGCGGCGGCCTTGGTGCGTATGGACCGGAGATAGCGGATGGGGCTCTTCATGGTGTCCCTTCGGTAGAGCCGAGACGCCGGGCAGGGCCCGGCAGGGCCAGAACTGGGAGCGCTCCCACTCCATTCCAGCGTGGAACCTATGGGGTTGGTGCGACAGTGCGCAAGGCCCGGGCCTTCACCGATTTCCCGGGCCTTCACCATGACCGACGGGGCGTCAGGCGGCGGGAGCCACCGCCCCGGCCGCGATCCGGATCCGTGCCTGCCGGGTGACGCCGTTGACGCTCACCGCGAGCGTGATGGTGCCCGGCCTGAGCGCGGTGAGCGTGCCCGTGGCGGGGTCAAATGCCGCGATGTGGCGCCCGCGTGCGCCGTGCGCGTCCCCGATATGGACGTTCGGGGACGCGGTCCAGTCCGCGCTGAGCGGGAAAGCCACCGGGACGGTCAGCGCCCCCTGGGTGACGTGGGCGCTCACCTTCGCACGCTCCCCCGCTCCGAGCGTCGCGGGGGCGTCCAGGGCCAGGGCGTCGACATGGGCGCGGGTCTGCGCGGAGACCCAGTCGGGTCCGCCCTGCCACGGCTTGCGGCGCGCCGCCGCCTGTTCACCGGCGGGGACCCGGTCGGCGCCGATCAGCGACCAGCCGGTGAACCCGCCTTCGTCCACGGGTGCTGCGGGTGCCTTGCCGGAGTTCCCGTTGACCAGGTACGGGACCCCGTCCACGTGCGAGGCGTCGAAGACACCGACGTGACCGCCGATGAAGGCCGCGCCCTTGCCCGTCGTACGACGGAAGTCGGCGAGCCACTGTTCGACGAGAGCCGCCTCCTTGCGGTCGCTCAGCCGGCTCCCCTTCTGCACGGTCGGATCGCGCGGCGGCACGTGCTCGATCAGGATCACGGACCCGACGGACCGGTCATCGGCCGCCGCGTCCAGCTGGGCACGCAGCTGCTCGATCTGGTCGAAGCCGCCGCCGCGCAGACTGAGGCTCGACGTGTCGAGCGTGACGACCCGGGTGCCCTTGTGGTCGAACGTCCGCTGTGCGGGGCCGAACTGCGAGATGAAGTCGTCGATCGTCCCGCCCATCACCTCGTGGTTGCCCGGCACGTAGTACCAGGGCAGCGTGTCCCCCAGTTCCTCGTCCAGGACCTGGCGGGCGAAGGCGAGGTCGGCGGGGGATCCCTCGTCGACGAGGTCACCGTTGACGACGAGGAAGTCGGGCCGCGCCGCCTTGATCTCGCGCAGGGTGCGGCGGGCCTGGCGGACGATGGCGCTGTCCGGTTCGCGTGCGACGAACTGGGCGTCCGACATCACCGCGAACTGCCAGTCCCGGCCCTCGGCCTCGGCGGCGGATGCGATCAACGGGTCGGCGGGCCGCTCCTGTCCGGGCAGCTCCACGGTGGGCGGCACCTGGGCCGTCAGACCGTCGATGACGATCTCGCCGGTGTACTGCTGGGCCGCGGCCGTCTCGGCGAGGTAGAAGCGGGACACCGACAGCGGCATCGCCGCGCCGGGCGGCACGGTGAAGGTGACCTGCCGCCAGCCGGTCCAGGTGATGTACGGCCCCCGCAGCAGCTGGTCGGAGCCGGCCGCGTCCTTGAGGTGCAGGGTCGGCCAGGCGCCGTTGCCGTCACCGTTGATCCAGAGGGTGAACGCCTGCGGCTGGCCCGGCACCTCGACGGGCTCAGGCGGGGCCGCGTAAGCGGCGCGCGTCGCCGTCGACCGGGTGAAGTCGTAGGTGAGGCGCAGCCCGGTGCCGGTGTGCCCGTCCGGCGTCGCGGCGAGCGAGCCGTCCGCGCGGGCCTGGCTGAACGTCCAGGAACCGGCGTCGTCGAAGTCCGACACGGTCTGCTCCGAGAGGCCGACACTCACCGCCAGAGTCGTGACCGCGCCTGCGACGGTCGCCTTGATCTGCCCCGCTCCGGAGCCGGTGAGTGACCTGACGGTGAAGGACCCCTGGCCGTCGTCGTCGACGGCGAACAGCGTGTGGTCGTAATCCAGGGTGACGTCGGCGGGCTCGACGGGAGCACTCGCGCCGTGGGCGTCGAGTCCGACGATGCCGAAGCCGCCGGTGGCCTCCTTGTCCGCCAGGCCGACGCGCACGGTGGTGGGCCGGATCCGGTCCAGCCGGTCGAGGACGGTGAGCGTGGTCGCTCCGTGGGCTGCGGCCCGCTCCGCCCGGACATCGGTCGTGCCGCCGCTGCGGGCGGTGAAGGTTCCCCGCGCGTCGACGCTGCCGACCGTGGCGTCGGCGGCACGCCAGCGCGGGGTGCCCGCGGCGGGGCCGTACGTCTCGTCGTATCCGGCCGCGGTGAGCCGGCGGGTCAGGCCGGGGAAGACCCGCTCGGGGTGGCCGCCGGCGACCGGGTCGTCGCCGGGGGCGGCACCCGCGGGCGTACGGGTCTCGACCCAGAAGCCTTCGAGTCGCCCGCTGCCGTCGGGGGCGGTCAGCGCGAGGCCGTTGGGGACGGTGCGCTCGCTGCCGTCGGAGGGGCTGTTCTCGACCTGGAGCGTGTCGCTGCCCGGCTCGCGGGCGACGAGCGTCGACGAGCCGCCGCCGTCGAGGTTCAGAGCGCTGTAGGAGCCGGCCTTGCGCATCATCTCGCCCAGCTCGGTGAGGGTGACGCCGCCGCTGTCGCTCTGGCGGCCGTCGACGGTGATGACCTGCATGGTCCTGCCGTCCTTGGAGAACCCGACGGCGGTGCGGGGTGCGGCGGTGTCGTTGCCCTCGCCGTCGTGGTCCTGCGCCGTCCCGTCGACGACGAGCAGCTCCCGGCCGCCCACGGCTGTGCGCGGCACGGCTCCACCGTCGGTGCGTGCCCGGTAGGCGACGGCCGCCGGATCACCGGGCCGCAGGGCGGCCAGCGGGGCGGCGCCTGCCTCACGGCCGAGGAGGACCACGGTGTCCTCGGGCACGGGGCCCGATCCGGGGGTGTCCGACACGGAGACCACCTTGCCGTCACGCACGGCGACTTCGGCGACGGGCCGCGCGTCGTCGACGGTCAGCGCGCGGTCGGCGCTGCCCCAGGCGGAGGTGTAGGCGCCGACGCCGTCGGCGGGCACGTTCGCCGCGTTGTACGCGGCGAGCGGGTGCGTGCCCGAGGGGAGGGTCAGTGTGCCGTCGAAGTACAGCTCCAGGACCCGGCCCGCGTTCCGCGGTCCGATGCCCACCGCGTGGTTGGTTCCGGGGGCCGGGGAGTGGACCGGCCGGCCGTCCTGGATCCCGGGGCCCTCGGGTGCTCCGGTCCCGTCGATGTCGAAGAAGTCCGCGTTGATCGCGGCGACGGTACGACGGCCGCGCCCCGGGTCGTGCGCGGCCGCGAGCTCGGAGACCGTGTGCCGGTCCGCGACCTTGCCGGAGGAGAGGTAGTCGGCGCGCACCCCGCTGCCGTCCAGATCGACGGAGAGGGTGTCGACCCGCAGCCACTTGTCGGATTCGAGGCGGTCGTAGGAGCTCAGACGTACGCCGGGGGCGACGGGGCGGGAAGCCCGGGCCGTCTCGATGCCGTCGCCGTCCACGACGGATCTCGCTCCGCCGGGCGGCCCGCTCGCGGCCGGCGGGGCGACGGGTCTGAGGATCTCGGCGGTGGTGTGCGGGCGGGGGTCCGGGGTCGGGTCGGCTGCCGCGGGCGCGACGGCCCCGAGCGCCGTCGCCGCCACCGTCGCCAGCAGCACGAGTGGCCGTAGGGTGCCGCGTGAGATGCCTGGGCCCACAAGTCCTCCTGTTGCGGAGCGGGTTGCTCACCGGAACTGCGCTGTCGGCGGACAGCATGACCGGGCCGGGTGGGAGGCACCAGAGGACAACAGGGACATCAGGAGGAACAACGCGCGGCGAACGGGTGACCCGGGCGGCCCCCGGCCGCCCCGCTCGGTCTGCCGCGCCTCGGTCCGGTGGCCCCGGGCGCGCCAGGACCGCACACTTGACGCCATGTCGGCAGTCAGGCGCAGCGCGGGGCTTCTCCTCTTCCGGACCGTGACCGGTGCGGACGGCCGGCCGGACGCCGAGGTGCTGATCGGCCATATGGGCGGACCGTTCTGGGCCCGCCGCGAGACGGCGGCCTGGTCCGTCCCCAAGGGTGAGTACGAGCCGCCCGAGGAACCTGCCGCCGCCGCGCGCCGGGAGTTCGAGGAGGAGCTCGGGCTGCCCCTCCCGGACGGGGCCTGGGTGCCGCTGGGCGAGACACGTCAGTCCGGCGGCAAGACCGTGACCGTATGGGCGGTGGAAGCGGACCTCGACCCCGGCCCGGCGGTCCCCGGCACGTTCACCATGGAGTGGCCGAGGGGGTCCGGTGTGCTGCGGGAGTTCCCGGAGATGGACCGGTTCGCCTGGTGCACACCGGACGACGCCGTCGAACGGCTCGTCGCCGGCCAGCGGGTCTTCGTCGAGCGGCTGCGCGCCTACGTACGCGAGGGGCGTGCGCCCTCGGAGGCGTAGGCCGTGTCCGTCATCGCGCGGCCTGCCCGCAGTTCGAGGCGTTCGCCGGTGAAGCGTCCCCGGAAGCTGCGGTCGTGCGAGACGACCACGACGGCTCCCGCGTACCGGTCGAGTGCCGCCTCCAGCTCCTCGACCAGGCCGAGCGCGATGTGGTTGGTCGGCTCGTCCAGGATCAGGAGATCCGCCGGGCGGGTCACCAGCCGTGCCAGGGCGAGCCTGCGCTGCTGCCCGATGGACAGGGCCGCCACGGGCACGCTCAGGTCCTCGGGGCGGAACAGCCCGAGGGCCAGCAGTTCGTCCACGTACTCGTCCGGGAATCCCGGCCGGCCCGCGGCGAAGGTGGCGAGCAGGGTGCGGCGGGTGGGCCTGACGGGGAGCTCCTGCGGGAGGTAGCCGATCGCGCCGCGCCGCCGGACCGTGCCGGCGTCCGGCTGGAGGTCTCCGGCCAGGACGCGCAGGAGCGTGGTCTTCCCCGCGCCGTTGGGCCCGGTGACCAGGAGCCGGCAGCCGGGCTCGACGCGCAGCGAGGGCAGGTCAAGACGTTCGCCGACACGGACGGAGTCCAGCTCGGCGAGCGGGGCGGATCGGCTGTACGCGTCCGCCCCGGCGTCGTGCGCGGAGGCGAGGGCCAGGTCGGCGGTGAAGCGCAGCGGCCGTGGGGGCGCGGGGACGGGTGAGCGGCGCAGCGTCTCCAGCCGGGTCCTGGCCGCCCTGACCTGGCCGGACAGCTTGGCCTCGTGCGACCTGCGGTGCTTGCCGAAGCCCTGCCCGGGGTCCTTGCCCGTTCCCGCGAGGCGCCGTCCGGCGGAGCCCACCAGTTCTTCGGTGCGGGCCAGGTCGGCCAGCCACTCCTGGTGCTCCTGGGCCCATCGGCGGCGCCCGGCGGCCCTCGCCGTGCGGTAGCCGTCCCAACCGTCGCTGTACCGGGAGACGCTCCGCACATCACGGTCGACCTCCAGGATCACGGTGGTGATCCGCTCCAGGAACGCCCGGTCGTGGGTGACGGCGACCAGGGTGCCCCGGTGCGCGCGCAGGTGCTCCTCCAGCCAGGTGACCGCGGTGGCGTCGAGATGGTTGGTCGGCTCGTCCAGGAGCAGGAGCTCCGGTGCGGCGGCCAGCACACAGGCCAGGGCCAGCCGGGACTGCTCACCGCCGGACAGCGTCCCGAGCACGCGGTCGCGGGTGAGACGGCCGAGCCCGAGGCCGTGCAGCGCGGCATCGGTCCTGGCGTCCGCCTGGTATCCGCCGCGCTCCTCGTACGCCGTCAGCAGGTCCCCGTACGCGGCGAGCCGCGCGTCGGTGGGGTCCCCTTCCGACAGCTCCCTCTCCGCCGCGCGCATCGCCCGTTCCAGGGTGCGGAGTTCGGCGAGGGCGGCGTCGACGGCGTCCTGGACCGTGCCGCTGAGGTCGAGGGTGAGGGTCTGCGCGAGGTGACCGGTGCCGCCCGGGAAGCTGACGGTGATGTCACCGCTGTCCGGGGTCTCGGCGCCGGCCATCAGCCGGAGCAGGGTGGACTTCCCCGACCCGTTCTCTCCGATGACACCGGCCTTCTCGCCGGGGCGGACGGTGAGGGACACCTGGTCGAGGACGGACCGGTCGCCGTACGCCTTGGAGACGTCGTTCATGGCCAGTTGGGCGCGGGGGTACTGAAGAGACATGGGTGCTTTCCCTGAAGTGACAGGCCCTCGGCGGGGCGCGTCTCGACGTCAGTGACGGAGGAGGCGCACCGCGGGAGCGGGGTGTCGGACAGTGGAGAGGACGGCGGCCCACGGTGTGACCCGGAGGGTCACACGCCGACGCTCAGCGTCGCGTGGCGGCGTCCTTGCCGTGTATCAGAGAAAGAAGTAGTACGAACCCATGGCGCCCAGTGTAACCATGCCCCGGGCGCCCGCACCGGCGATTTACCGGCGGCGGGCCTCCCCGCCCGGTGCGGGCGGCCCTGACGGTGTACGCCCGCCCCCGCACCGGCGCACCGGGGCGCTCAGCCCCGGCTGATCTCGAAGTGGTCGACGCGCTCCCCCGACTCGGCGAGCGCGGTGACCTTCATACGCGCGTTCCGGCCGGTCTCCACCTCCACCGCGAGGAACGAGAAGCCGGTGTAGCGCACCCGGGACCACTCGACGGTCTCGGTCGCCTTTCCGCCACCCTTGACCACGTGGTAGGTCTCCACACTCTCCGTGTCCGAGAGGTGGCCCTCGTAGCTGTCGGGCGCCGGGAAGTCGTACAGTGCCTTGCCCGCGCCGCCGGCCGTGACGTACACGATGCCGTCCCGCGTCGGGTCGGTGCGCTCGCCGATCGGGACCGCGCGGCGCACCGTGTTCTTCAGGATCGCGTCGGTGCGCTCGTAGACGTGGTTGTGGCCGTTGATGACCAGGTCCACCTGGTGCTTCTCGAATAGCGGCACCCAGGCGTCACGCACTCCGCCGTCGGAGGCGTGCGCGTTGGTCGTGGAGAACGCGCAGTGGTGGAAGAACACGACGACGAAGTCGATGTCGTGCCGGGCCCGCAGCTCGCCGAGCCGCCGGTCCAGCCAGCGCGTCTGCTTGCCGCCGCTGATACCGAAGTTGGCCGGGATCTCGTACGAGACGTCGTTGGCGTCGAGTGCGATCACACCCACGTTCCCGTGCGTGAAGGAGTAGGCGCCGGGCTGGTCGACCGGGTCGGGACCGTTGTCCGGCAGGGTCCAGCGGGCGTTCTGGCCGCCGTAGCCGTCCGGTGAGTACCAGGCCTCCATGTCGTGGTTGCCGGTCGTCACCATCCAGGGCACGGTCTTGGCGACGGTCTCCGTCTGCGCGAGGAACTGGTCCCAGGTGCGGGCGTCGTAGGCGTCGTCCTCCTGTCCTGAACCCGACGGGTCGGCGTAGCAGATGTCGCCCGCGTGCAGGTGGAAGGCGGGGTTCTGACCGAGGATCAGCTGGTCGTTGCCGAGCGCGTCGTAGCTGACGCCCTGGTCGCCGAAGGCCGTGAAGGTGAAGGCCTCGGCGCGCGCGGGCGCGGTGGTGAAGGTGCCTAGTGTGCCCAGGTTGCGGGTGTCGGCCGGGTCGAAGCCGTCGTGGCCGACGCCGTAGTAGTAGGTCGTGCCGGGCTTGAGGCGCTCCAGGGCGGCGTGTACGTAGAACTGTTCGGCAGCCGCGATCTTGCCGTCGTTGAGCAGGGGCGTCGTCAGGTTCCGTATCTCCGCGTCGATCTTGCGGCTGAGCGCCCACGGCTTGAGCCCGATCCGGATGTAGGGCCGCTTCACCGCGAAGGGGACCTGCCAGGAGACCGTCATCTGCGTCTTCGCGTCGGCCCCGTACGCCAGGTGCCGGCCGAAGGGGGCGACCAGCGAACCGTCCACCCGCGTCGAGCTCGATGGCGAGGTGACCGCGTCGTGCGTGGCGGCGTACGCCGGCCGGGAGGCGATACCCGAGGCCAGGCCGGTGCCCGCGACGGCCGCCGTCGCCATGCTCGTGCGGAGCACACCGCGCCGGGTGAGCCGGCTGCGCAGGTACTCGTGCTGCTCGGCCATGCTCATGCGGTCGGCGAGCTTCTCGGGGATTCCGAAACGGGGAATGTCCATGGCCGAAAACATCCATGGGATTCCTGACGGCAGCCCATCAGATAGGTGAACGCTACACGTACAGGATCCCATGAGTCCTTATGGTGAACACGGGGCGTCGTGGAGCTCAGCCCACCCGCACGGTCAGCGTGCCGAATCCGTGGGCGATGAACGACTCCACCTGGGCGGCGGGGACGGTCGGGTCGGCGAGGCGCAGGGCCGGGAAGCGGGCGAAGAGCGCGGGCAGGGCGATCGACGCCTCCAGTCGGGCCAGCGGAGCGCCGACGCAGTAGTGCACGCCGTGGCCGAAGGCGAGATGGTCCTTGTCGATCCGGGTGGGGTCGAAGTGGTGCGCGTCCCCGCCGTGGCGGCCGGGGTCGCGGCCCGCGGAGGCGTACGTCGCGAGGATCGCGTCGCCCCGGGCGATGGTGATCCCGTCGTGCAGCTCGATGTCCTCGACGGCGTACCGCAGGGGGAGGTTCGCGATCGACGGCGCCCAGCGCAGTGTCTCCTCGACGACCTCGCTCCAGGGGATGTCACCGGCGAGCACCCTGCCGAGGTGGTCCGGGTGGGTGAGGAGGGCGTGCACGGCGTTGCCGATGAGGTTGACCGTGGTCTCGTGTCCCGCGCCGATGACGAGGAGGAGGGTGTCGATGAGTTCCTCCTCGGTGAGGCCGGAGCCCTCCTCGTCCCGTGCGGCGATCAGAGCACTCGTCAGATCGTCTCCGGGCTGCTGCCGCTTGGCCTCGACGAGCCCGGCCAGCAGGGCGTGGACCTCCTGCCAGGTGGCGAGGGCCTGTTCGGGTGTGACGGTGGTGTCCATGACCTCACCGACGAGCCTCGCCGTGTCCGTCCGGCTGTCCGACGGCACCCCGAAGAGCTCGCAGATGACCTCCATAGGCAGGGGGTGTGCATAGGCCGCCCTGAGGTCCACGGGGCCGTCGGCGGCCTGCTCCGCCATCGCGTCGAGGAGGCGGGCGCTGATCTCCTCGACGCGGGGGGCCAGTGCGTCGGTGCGGCGCTTGGTGAAGGCCGGGGAGATGAGTTTCCGCAGACGCCGGTGGTTGGCGCCGTAGGCGGTGAACATGTTGGTCACGCCCACCCAGGTGTTGACCCAGGTCTCCCGGAACTCCCCCTCGATCCAGGCGGGCCAGTGCTGGTTGGGGTCCTTGGACACCCGGTCGTCGGCGAGCAGCTGTTTGAGCACCCGGTGCCCGGTCGGCGCCCAGGCCGTGATTCCGCCGGGCAGTTCGACCCGCGCGGCGGAGCCCTGGGCGCGGAGGGCGTCCGCCTCCCCGTGGATGTCGCGGCCTGCGGGGTCGATCACGACGGCGTGCTGTCCCATGGGTAACTCCTGTGTGTGGGGGCCAGGACGGGACGAGCGTACGGGCGCGGGGGTTCATGATCCAGGCCCTCCGGCGGCACAGCCGTGCCGCCGGAGGCCTGAATGTGGTGGCGGACGTCAGAACAGCGGGGGCTCGGCGAACCTGACCAGCTCCAGGGCCTGTTCGGGGAACCAGTCGCCCGCGGCCGGGTCGAGCGTCCCGCGCTCCGGGTCCTCCGGGCCCTCCGTCCCGCGCAGGCAGAGGCCGTCGGACTCACCCGGGATCTTGATCCACAGGCGTGCGTCGTGGAGCGGGTCGCCCGTGCGGGTGGTGGGACGGGCACCCAGGCCGCGGTCCGGCGGGTTGCACCATTCCTGCGGGTCGGTGTACGTGTCCGCGGGCGGGGTCCAGGTGCCGCGGCCGTTGCGGCTGGAGTCGGTGATGAAGTGCTTCATCCGGGCGGGGTCGGCGTCGTCATGGGCGTCGAGCCAGGCCTGGGCGTCGGCGCGGGGCCAACCCTGGTCCGGGCAGTCGGCGCTGTCGCCGCCCTTGTCCACGTAGGCGAGGCAGGAGGAGATGAGAGTGCCGTACCAGGCGCTGTCCTCCTCGGTGAAGTAGTTGGAGGCGTTGGTGTAGAAGCCGGTGGCCCGCTCCACACCGCCCTCGACGAGACGCGGCACGATGCTGTTGACCGAATGCCAGCCCGGGTGCCCGGTGTCGAGGTAGACCTTGGTGCCGGCGAGCGGCTCCAGTGTGTCGACCGCGTAGTTCACCTCGGTGTAGCGGGCCGCGGTCTTCGTCCCCTCCTCGTCGTCCTGCCCGCAGTCGGCGGGGAGCAGGGCGAGGGAGTCCGGCTCCAGGACGACCAGCGCCTCGCCGTCGCCGATGCCCCGGGCGAAGGCGTCGATCCAGTCGCGGTACTCCTCGGTCGTGGAGGCGCCGCCGCCCGAGTAGTTGGCGCAGTCCCGGCCCGGGACGTTGTAGAGGGCGAAGGCCGGGACGGAGTGCTGTCTGCCGGCCTCACGGACGACCCGCCCCGCCTCCTTCTCGACATCGGCGGGGCTCTGGTCACCGAACCAGACGGCGTGCGGCGTACGGGCCATGGCCACGACCCCGGCGGCATCGCGCACCTTGCCGTGGCGTAAGAGGTCCAGGGCCTGGGTGTACGCCCCGGGGTTGGCCTCGGGGGCGTACAGCCGGTCGCCCCCGCTGCCGGCGTGGGTCGCGGCAGCGGTCCGCGCATCGTCCGGGGGGCCGGCGGCTGCCGTCTGGGCGGTCAGCAGCAGAGCTGCCGTACAGGCGAGAGGCAGGGCTTTCAGCAAGGTGGTTCCGGTGCGCATGGGTGTCCGTCCCTCTGTCGCGGCGAACGTGCGGGAGCGCTCCCATGCGGCGGTGCGGGAGCGCTCCCACGAGCGTTCCCGAGGGGCATGTATGCGTCAAGAGTGCGGGTGCTACTTCGTGCCGCCGTTCCCCGGGGAGCCCCCGGGGCACTCCTCCGTGCTCCCGCCGTGCGGCGGTCTGCTCAGGACAAGCACGGCCACGTCGTCACGGCGTACGCCCCCGGAGAAGCTCGCCAGATCGGCCTGGAGGGCGTCCAGGACCTCATCGGGCTCGCGCCCCACCCATCGACCGAGCCGGTCGTCGAAGGGGTAGAAGGCACCTTCCACGTCGCGCGCCTCGGTCACACCGTCGGTGCAGACCAGCAGCGCCGCGCCCGGCGGGAAGTCGATCCACTCGGCCACGCGGGCCTCGCCCCCGAGATCCGCCATCCCCAGCGGCACGGACGTCCGGCGCAGGGTGACCGTCGACACCTTCCCGTCGTGCAGCAGCCGTGGCGGCAGATGACCGCAGTTGACGATCCGTACCCGGTCACCACCGTCGAAACCCAGCAGCAGGGCGGTCACGAAACGCTCGGTCTCACCGGACTCCGCGGAGAATTCGTTGTGCCGGACGACCGCGTCCTCGACGGCCTCGGACACGGCGGTGAGCTCGGGCTCCCTCACGGCCGCCTCCCTGAACGCGCCCAGCGCGGCGAAACCGGCCCCGATGGCCGGCAGCCCCTTGCCCTGCACATCGCCGATGATCACGCGGGTCCCGTGGGGCGACTGCACGACCTCGTAGATGTCACCGCCGACGAAGCGGTCCTCCTCTATCGGCTCGTAGAGACCGTGGGCGCAGACCTGCCGCGTGGTGACGGGGAGCGGGCGCAGGATCTGACGCTGGAGCGCGACGGCGGCCGTGCGCAGTCTCGCCACCTCGTTGGCGTGCCGGATGCGCGCGGCGCAGGCGGCGACGCCCAGTCCGCAGGCGAGGGCGGAGAAGGCGATGAGGAAGACCACGCCCCAGAAGGCCCCTGACCAGATGAACCGGGACCCGATGACCACCAGCATGACCCATACCGCCACCACGGTGGTCTGGCGGACCGTGCAGAAGACGGAGGCCAGCGCCGGCATCACGACCATGAGAGGGATGAGCGGGAGTTCGCTGTGGGTGAGGGCGTCGAGGACGACGACCACGGCGGTCAGGAGCAGGAGCGACAGCGTGAGCGCCCAGTTCCCGATCCGGGCGGCGCCCGCCGAGGCCTCCTCCTGGTACGTGCCGGGCACCGGTGCTCTGCGCGCCGTTGACGGGCGCCGGAGTCCCATGACCACGGCACGCCTCCCGCTGGTTCGTCCCTAATGCCCCACGTGTTCCAAGCTACCCGCACCCCGGCCCTCGGGCCCGGCGTCGGCGTGCGGCTCCACCTCCGCCGGTACCAGGGCGGAGAGGAACGCGGTCCTGCGGCGCAGGGTGAAGCCGAGGGACTCGTAGAGCCGGATGGCGGAGGTGTTCGACGCGGCGGCGTGCAGGAAGGGCGTCTCGCCCCGCTCCCTGACGCCGTGGGCGACCGCCCTGATGAGACGGGTCGCGAGCCCCTGGCCCCGCACCGAGCTGTCCGTGCACACACCGCTGATCTCGGTCCAGCCGGGCGGGTGCAGCCGCTCCCCCGCCATCGCGACCAGGACCCCGTCGCGGCGGACACCGAGATAGGTGCCGAGCTCGACGGTACGCGGCAGGAACGGGCCGGGGCGGGTGCGCTCGACCAGGTCCAGCATCTCCGGCACGTCGGCCGGACCGAGGAGCACGGCCTCCGGGTCGGGGGCGGCGTCCACGGACTCGTCCACCAGCTGGACGCCCTCGGCCTGGAAGACGATCTCCCAGTCGGACGGCGGGGGCTCGCGGAAGGCGGTGAGCGTGACGGACGCGCCGGGGCCCGCGAGCGCGGCGACATCGGCCCAGTCCTGGGCGTCGGGCGCGTCGGGCAGAGCGAGCCAGGGGGTGATGTCGGGGCGGTAGCGCAGGATGCGGCCGCGCCGCTCGGCGAAGTGGGCGTGCGGACCGGTCAGGGAGGCGCGGGCGGGGTTGTCCAGCGGGTGGGGCGGATCGGCGGACAGGGGTGTGGCCTCGGGCATGGACTCTCTCACTCCGGTCGATGGGCGGGCGGCGACAGAGATGGAAGGCTGATCCGCGCGTGCGTATTCCCGGGCCGCCGGTCCGTTCACACACCTGCAATCCAAGTGCTCCGGCGTACACCGCCCCACGGCCGGTCCTGCGAATCGCGCACCACTGCGTGGGTTACGCCCCCAACCGGCGTCGGGCTGTGGCACTCTGGACCTGACCGCCCCACCGGGCTCCCCCGTACCGGTGGGGCGGTTCTGTGTGCTCCCACATGCGAGGCTCCGCCGTCGCGGCCCGGGGGCGGCCACGGCCGTTCCCGCCGTCATCGGCATCAATGTGGCTCAAATCGTCCCCCCTCTGCATGAGTTGCTGACGGACGGGCAGGCGACTACACCTCACGGCCTACCATTCGAGGAGCGTGACGGATGACCGCGCACACTGCACAAACCGCCGATGCGGAGCGAGCAGGTGCCCCGGACCTGCTTCCATGGATCGAGGACGCCGGGCAGGTCGCTCCCCAGGACGCGCGGAAGCTGTCGAAGCTCTTCTTCGACCGCCTGCGGGAGATCGAGGAGGGCACCCCCGAGTACCAGTACGCCCGGAACACCCTCATCGAGATGAACCTGTCCCTCGTGCGGTTCGCCGCCGGCCGCTTCCGCAACCGCGGCAGCGGCGAGATGGAGGACATCGTCCAGGTCGGCACCATGGGCCTGATCAAGGCCATCGACCGCTTCGACCTCGCCCGCGAGGTGGAGTTCACCTCGTTCGCGGTGCCCTACATCGTCGGTGAGATCAAGCGCTTCTTCCGGGACACCACCTGGTCCGTGCATGTGCCGCGGCGACTGCAGGAGTTGCGGGTGGATCTCGCGAAGGCGAAGGAGACGCTGGCGGCGGACCTGGACCGGGACCCCTCGGTGCCGGAGCTCGCCGAGCACCTCGGCCTCGACGAGAAGGAGATCACCGAGGGCATCGTCGCGGCCAACGGCTACACGGCGGGATCGATCGACCTGCCGGCCGACGCGGCGGAGCCGGCCGGCCACGCCTCGGGCGGGCGCACCATGGCCGACGTCCTGGGCGAGCCGGACCCCGCGATGGAGACGGTGGAGAACCTCCATACGCTCGCCCCGCTGCTGGACGGTCTCGACGCACGCGAGCGCCGCATCATCGACATGCGCTTCGGCCAGGAGATGACACAGGCTCGGATCGGCGAGGAGCTCGGTATCTCGCAGATGCATGTCTCCCGGCTGCTCAGCCGCATACTCCGCAAGCTGCGCAGCGGCATGTTCACCCAGGACTGACGCACACCCGACACCGGGCCGGCCCCATGGACGGGGTCCGGCCCGGTCCGTCTGTTGCGGCCGCATTTCAGCTTCGTGGCCACGTGCGCGACCTGCTTCCATCCCGGCGCCACCCGGCTCTACGGTCCGTAATCAGTACGCCCACCGCGCCGCCACCATGCTCCGCGGACATCCTCCGAACGACCGTGCGAGGTATGACATGAGCCAGCCCGTCGACTCCGTCACCGCGGGACACACCCCTGAGGACCAGGACCGGCAGGACGCCGGGGCCGCGTGGTCCTTCGAGACGAAGCAGATCCACTCCGGCGCGGTCCCCGATCCGACGACCGGTGCCAGGGCAGTGCCGATCTACCAGTCGACCTCCTTCGTCTTCAAGGACACCAAGCACGCGGCCGACCTGTTCTCGCTGGCCGAGCCCGGCAACATCTACACCAGGATCCACAACCCCACCCAGGACGTCCTGGAGCAGCGGATCGCCGCGCTGGAGGGCGGGGTCGCCGCGGTCGCGCTGGCCTCGGGCCAGGCCGCCGAGACACTGGCGCTCCTGACGCTGGCGGGCGCCGGGGACCATGTCGTCTCCTCCGCCTCCCTCTACGGCGGCACGTACAACCTGTTCCGGCACACGCTCCCCCGGTTCGGTATCCAGGTGTCGTTCGTCGAGGACCCCGATGACATCGAGGCCTGGCGGGCCGCCATCCGGCCCGGCACCAAGGCCGTGTTCGCGGAGACGCTCGGCAATCCGCGCGGCGACGTCCTCGACATCCGCGGCGTGGCCGACGTGGCCCACGACGCGGGAGTCCCGCTGATCGTCGACAACACGGTGCCCACGCCCTATCTGCTGCGGCCGCTGGAGCACGGCGCGGACATCGTGGTGCACTCCGCGACGAAGTTCCTCGGGGGCCACGGCACCACGATCGGCGGTGTCGTCGTGGACGGTGGCACCTTCGACTTCGGCGCGCACGCCGAGCGCTTCGCCGACTTCCACACCCCCGACCCCAGCTACCACGGTCTGCGGTACTGGCCGGACCTCGGGCACGGTGCCTTCGCGGTGAAGCTGCGGGTCCAGCTGCTGCGCGACCTCGGTCCCGCGCTCTCGCCGCACTCGGCCTTCCTGCTCCTGCAGGGCGTGGAGACGCTGAGCCTGCGGCTGGAGCGGCACACGTCCAACGCACTCGCGCTCGCCCGCTGGCTGGAGGGCCGCGACGAGGTGTCGGCGGTGCACTACGCAGGCCTCGAGTCGAGCCCCTGGTACCAGGCCGGGCAGCGCTATCTGCCGCGCGGCGCCGGCGCGGTGCTCGCCTTCGAACTGCGGGACGGGGTGGAGGCAGGCAAGCGGTTCGTGGACGCGGTCGAGCTGTTCAGCCATCTGGCCAACATCGGCGATGTGCGAAGCCTGATCATCCACCCGGCGTCCACGACGCACAGCCAGCTGACCGAGGAGCAGCTCGCCGCCACCGGAGCCACCGCCGGCCTGGTGCGGCTCTCGGTGGGTCTGGAGAACGTGGACGACCTCAAGGCGGATCTGGAGGCAGGGTTCCGCGCCGCGAAGGCCGCGTCCTGAACCGCGTCTTCGCGGTCCCCGCGCCTCCCCTCCCGCCGGCTTCCGGAGGCCGGCGGGAGGGGGACCCGCCCGGCGGGCGCTCATGGGTGGCGCTCGACGGGCCGCTCGGTCTCGAGTCCGGTGCCACGCTGCCGGACGTACGACTGGCGTACGAGACCTGGGGGCAGCTCGCGCCGGACGGGGCCAACGCGGTGCTCCTCCTGCACGCGCTGACCGGTGACAGCCACGCGGCGGGTCCCGCCGGGCCTGGGCACCCATCGGCCGGCTGGTGGGACGCGCTGATCGGCCCTGGCCGCGCCCTGGACACCGACCGCTGGTTCGTCGTCGCGCCGAACGTCCTGGGCGGATGCCAGGGCAGCACGGGGCCTGCCTCCCTGCGGTCCGACGGCGCCCACTGGGGCGGGGATTTCCCCCGTCTGACGATCCGTGACCAGGTGGTGGCGGAGATGCGGCTGGCGGATGCCCTGGGGATCGGCCGGTGGGCGGCGGTGATCGGCGGTTCGATGGGCGGCATGCGGGCGCTCGAATGGGCGGTGAGCCGCCCGGACCGTACGGGATCACTGCTGGTGCTCGCCGCTCCCGCCGCGTCCTCGGCCGAACAGATCGCGTGGGGCAGCACCCAGATCGCCGCGATCCGCAACGACCCGGGCTGGCAGGGCGGCGCCTACCACGGCGCACCGCCCGGCTCGGGCCCGCACCAGGGTCTCGGGCTGGCCCGGCGGATCGCCCATGTCACGTATCGCAGCGAGGCGGAGCTGGGGGCGCGGTTCGGCCGGCGGGCGCAGCCCGGTGAACTGCCCTCGCGGGGCGGTCGTTATCAGGTGGAGTCGTATCTCGACCATCACGCGGCCAAGCTGGTGCACCGTTTCGACGCGGGCAGCTATGTGGTGCTCACTGAGGCGATGAACGGTCACGACGTGGGCCGGGGCCGCGGCGGCGTCGCGCGGGCGCTGCGCAGGGCGGACATGCCGGCCCTGGTCGCCGGCATCGATTCGGACCGGCTCTACCCACCGTCGCAGCAGGCGGAGCAGGCGTTGCTGCTGCCCGGCGCGGACCACATCCGGCTCATCGAATCCCCGTACGGGCATGACGGGTTCCTCATCGAGACCGATCAGGTGGGCGCCCTCGTACGGGAGTTGCTGCCCCCGGCCGCCGAACCGGCCCGACCCCGGTCCTGACCGCAGACCTCTTCCCCTGGAGCGCACAAGAGTCACATACCGGTCCGAGGTCGCGTACGACCGGGGGCGGCTTCGCCAATGGGTCCGTGGCGGCGCACGATCGGCGGGGATCGACCGCCGCGATCTGCTGAGGCTGGTCGCAGCCGCCTCGGTCGCTGCCCCGCTCGTCCCGGCCGGGGCGTCACCGGTCACCGTGGACTGACCTACTGGGCAGGCCGGCCCGCGTAGTAGGTGGCGATCATGTCCTGGTCGCCGTGTCCGGCGGCCTCCGCCCGGGTGAACCGCTCGGCGGAGGCGGCGACCAGGTCCAGGGTGACTCCGGACGCCTCGGCCGCCTCCAGGATCAGCCGGGAGTCCTTGAGCGCGGTGGAGAGCGCGAAGCTCGGGCTGAGGTCCCCGGAGAGCACCGCGGCGGACTTGCCCTGGAGATACGGCGTGTCCAGCGGGCCGCCCTTCATCGCGTCCAGGAAGAGCTGCGGGTCGAGCCCGAGGCCCTCGGCGAGATTGAGACATTCCGCCACGCTGTTGACCATGTTGATCACCCAGGTGTTGGCGACGAGCTTGAGCCGGGTGGCGGCCCCCGGCTCCTCCCCGACCCACACGGTGCGCTGTCCGATCGCCTCCAGGACGGGCTGCGCCGTCGCCCGGGCGTCGGACGGACCGGAGACGAACACGGTGAGTGCGCCCTGCTCCGCGGGCTGCTTGGTGCCGGAGACGGGGGCGTCGAGGTAGACGAGCCCCAGTCCGGCGGCCCGGTGGGCGAGGTCGGTCGTGGCGTCGAGCCCGACGGTGGCGCTCTGCAACCAGACCTGTCCCGGGCGCAGGCCCGGGGTCGCGGCGGTGAGGGTCTCGGCGACGGACCGGCCGTCGTTCAGGGTGGTGAGGACGACATCGGCTCCGCGTACCGCTTCCTCCGGTGTGTCCGTGACGACGGCCCCGTGGGAGGCCAGCGGTTCGGCGCGCGAGCGTGTGCGGTTCCAGACGCGGACGGGGAGCCGGTCCCTGAGCAGGCTGCGGGCCATCCCGGATCCCATGATCCCGGTGCCCAGGACCGCGACGGTCGGCGTACCGGATGCGGCGTCGGCGGGGGATGCGGTGGTCATGGGTGGGTTCCCTTCGTCGGTGCGGGCCGGTTCCTTGACCGGAGGGCCTCAAGACTGCCGCAGGGCGCCCTCCAGAACGGCGCTGTGCACGGCTCTGGCGAGTCGTGCGCCCCAGAGCGAACGCGGTCCGGCGAACGGTTCACCGGGCCGCTCCTCCGGGTCGGGCGCGGCGACGCAGACCGAGTCCGTCGGTGTCCCCGAGCAGTCGAGTCCGGCGTCCAGAAGTGCCTGGACCTTCGCCTCGGTGGCGGTGGCCACGGCGTTGACCAGGGCGGCGTCGGAGAGCGGCACGGGGAGGGTGACGACGATGTTGACCGTTCCCGGCAGGGGCGGCTCCTCGGTCCCTTCGGCCGGGACGGCCGCCCACCCCCGTACGCCGAGACCGCTGGTGACCGTCGCGGTCGCGCCGCCGTCATCGGCGACGGTGTGCGCGGTGACGTCGGCCGCGGTCATCAGTCCCGCCCCGGGGCCGGACAGTGCCTCGGCCGCCGCGATCTCCGAGAGGTGCAGGGCGGGGTCGAGGCGGGGGTAGCCGCCGGGCACCTGGGCGTTCAGGATCCAGGCGCGCGGGCCGAGTCCGCCGCCGAGCACGGCGCTGCTGCACACCCGCCAGCCGGGTCCCAGCCGCCACACCAGGTGGTGCAGCCCGATGCCGTCCTCCTGGCGGGCCAGCAGCTCGCCGCGCTGCCGGGGCAGCCGGATGCTTACGGATCCGATGGCGCACCCCCTGTGACAGGCCTGCCGACGGTCGGCGGCAGCGCGTCGATCATACGGGCGGGCCGTTGCCGCTCTTCCGCCGCATCCGGGCGTCGGCTCACTCGAATGGCGTAATGGGCTCGCGGGGCGGATAACCGCGTGGAGCGGGGCCACCGCCCCTTCCCGATGTCCTGGGCCGCTCGCCGCTCGGGCCGGGAAGTTGCACCGTCCATCCGGGTGAGGCGCGATGGAATCCGGACGCGCCTCCCCTGCTGGACCCAACCGCAGGACGCGCCCGGGCGAGGAGGAATCGGCCATGGGAGCCGCTGACGGTTTCACGGATTCCGGAGAACTCGACGGTCTGACCGTCTACGACAGCGACGGAGAGAAAGTCGGCACAGTGGGGCGGGTGTACGTCGACGACGACACCGGCAAGCCCGACTGGATCACGGTCAAGACCGGCATGTTCGGCATGAAGGAGAGCTTCGTACCGCTTGCCGGGGCCCGCCGGGTGGGCTCCGACCTGCACGTCTCGCATCCGAAGGACCGCGTCAAGGAAGCCCCCCGGGTGGACGCCGACGCGCACCTGTCCGTGTCGGAGGAGGAGGAGCTCTACCGGCACTACGGGATGACCAGGAAGGCCACCGGCGGCGGTGCGGGCGGCGACGCGCGCACGACGTCCGGGACCGGAACGGGAGCCATGGGTGCCGCGGGTGCGGCGGGTGCGGCCGGAGCAGCCGGCACCGCCCGTACGACCTCCGGTGGCCAGGCGAAGGCCACCGGCACGGGCAAGCACCGCGACACGGCCTCCACTACGTCCCGCCCGCTCGCCGGAACCGGAGCCGAGCGGTCCGCCGCCGGTGCCGGCGGCGAGGAGATGCTCCGGTCCGAGGAGCAGCTCCAGGTCGGTACGGAGGAGTACGAGAGCGGAACGGCACGCCTGCACAAGTACGTCGTGACCGAAAACGTCACGCGGACGGTGCCGGTGTCCCACGAGGAGGTGCGCGTCGTACGCGAGCCTCTGCAGCCGGGCGAGAAGGCCACGGGTGTGAAGGGGACGAATGATCTCGGCGAACAGGACGTCGAAGTCACCCTGCACGCCGAACGAGCCACCGTCCGCAAGGAGTCGGTCCCGGTGGAACGGGTCCGTCTCGAAACCAGCAAGGTCACCGAGCAGAAGGAAGTCTCCGCCGAGCTCCGCAAGGAGAAGATCGACTACGCGGACGGCAAGGACGACATGGGCAGCGACAAGGACATGGGCGGCGAGTTCGGCCAGGGACGTCGTCGCTGACCCCCTCACCCAGCGGCGAAAGGCCGCGCGACAGTAGCGAGGGGCGGACCCGGGTGGTTCACGGGCCCGCCCTTTCGTCGTGCGTCCGGCGCTGCCGTCCGCCGTCCGCCGGGGCCGGGGGCCGGGGGACGGGGGTCGGGCGGTTCAGCGCTTGGGGTGAACCGATTCGCCTCCGTCCCTGTGCGGCTTCCCGCACCGGCGCGAGAGCACGGACGCCGTACCCCAGTAGGCCAACAGCACAGCGCGCAGGCCCAGGGTCTCCAGACGCTCGCCCAGGCGGCCACACACCGGCTGCGCCCTGCGTGGGGCGCTCATCGGGTGACCGCGGGGCTCGTGTGCCAGGGGCCCCGGGGGTCGTCGTACGCGTCCGCGTAGCCCGGTCCGGCGATCGGCCAGTCGGCGAGCAGCTTCTCGGGCAGGGCGAAGGAGTCGGCCAGCTCAGGGGCGTGCGCGGCGACCGCCGCGAGCAGCTCCTCGGCGGCCTCCGGCAGCGCGTCCACCTGGGCGCGGCTCAGGAGACCGGCGGACAGCAGATCGCCGCTGTTGCGGGACACCCACTCGACGGCGAACAGCCGCTCCAGCTCCCCGACGCGGTCCCTGGCCTCCCCCGCGGGCAGCGCCGCGCGCGCCTCGGCGTAGGCCTCGGCGGCCTGCCGGTACGCATGGGCCTCGACCCCGCGCAGGGCGGGGCCCGAGGCCGCGTTCCAGCGTCCGAGTGTGTCCACGTCGGGCGCGCGCGTCGCGCGGGCCCTGGCCCGGGCGAACCAGATGTCCTGGACGGCGGCCATGAGCCGGCCCAGGAAGTGCGGGTCGCTCAGGTCACCCGGTTCCGGGGCGTGGTCCTGGACGTCGTCGCGGCCCGGCTCGGTGGCGAAGAGCATGTCGGCCGCCGCCTTGGCGTACAGCGCGATGTTGTCGCCCTCCGCGGTGATGGCGCCCTCCACGCCCGTGACGAGTTCGGTCATGCCGTTGTTCTCCAGCAGCGCCTGCGCTCCGCAGCGTTCACGGCTCTCGACGATGACGTCACGGGCCCGCCAGGTGATCCACGCCTTGGCGACATCGACGAGTCTGCCCGCCTCCGCCCGGCCGTCCTCGTCCGTGCGGGCCTCCCACCGCTCCTGGGCCCTGCGGTGGAGCAGGCTCATGGCGAAGATCGTGGCCATGGCCGAGGCGAGCGGTCCGTGGTGGGTCCGGTGGGCGCTGACCGGCACCGGTGGTGCGCCGCGGGTCCCGGAGATCATCCGGTGCCCGCCGTAGCGCACGGCGACCGCCAGGGTCGCCCGGGCCGAGCCCGCCGCGCAGGCGCTCATCGAGATCCGGCCGGGGGTCACCCGCCCGATGGAGACGAGGAAGCGCCGTCGTCTGTCCCCGGGGCCGGTCCTGAATTCGCCCGGGGCTTCGCCCTCGTCGCCGTCTCCCAGCAGGGCGTCCCGCGCCACGAAGAGCCGGTCGAACGAGGTCAGGCAGTGGTCGACGGGGCTGCCCATCCGGGCCGGCAGCCGCCGCACCCGGACACCGGGCAGTGCCCGTACGTCGTCGGTGAGGTGCACCAGGAAGAGGCGTACCCCGTGGTCGGAGCCGTCGGCAACCAGGCGGGCGGCGACCAGGCCGGACTTCGCCCCGCCCGCCGGGCTCGTGTTGGGCATGAACTTCTGCGCACCCGGGTTCGGGGTGTGCAGGACGAAGCCGTCCCGCTCACGGTCGTACGTCGCGGTGGTCTCCATGGCGGCCGCGTTGTTGCCGTGCGCCACCTCCGTACAGAGGAAGGTGCCGATGCGTCGCATCGTCAGATAGTCCGACAGATCACGGCGGCCTGTGCGGTCGTGGTCCAGGAGGCTGCCGAGGAAGAGGTTGTAGTGGATGCCCGCCACGGTGGTCAGCGCGGGGTCCACCGGGCCGAGCCAGGCGTGCAGGGCGGCCAGCGCGCGCGGATCGGCGGCCAGGCGCGCTCCGCTGTCCAGGGAGAGGTTGAGGACCCGCAACCGGTCGTAGGCGAGTTCCAGTCGCTCTTCGGGCGTTCCGCCGGCGGGGCGGCGGAACGGTTCTGTGCTGATCAGCCGCTGCCAGAATCCGTGCTCGCGGCGGAATTCCGGACCGAGGAGGACGCCGGTCAGCAGTTCGGTGGTGGACGGTGGGGCGGTGTCGGTCAGGGTCACGGTCATGTAGAAATCAACGATCGTGAGGGGGGCGAGGACACCGCTGGGCGCCCCGGCCGGTCAGGGCGACCGATGCCGGGGCCTGGCGCGGCAGGTAGCCCGGAACGGCCCATGGCTCAGCCGGCGTCGCCCTTGCCCTCGTCGCCGTAGCGCCGTTCGAATTTGGCGACCTGTCCCTCGGTGTCGACCACCCTGGCCTTGCCCGTGAAGAACGGGTGGCTCTCGGCGGAGATCTCCACATCGATGACCGGGTAGCTGTTGCCGTCGTCCCAGTCGATCGTCTGCTCGCTCGACGCGGTGGACCGGGTCAGAAAGGCGTACCCGGCGGAACGGTCACGGAAGACCACGGGACGGTACGACGGGTGCTTGTCCTGCTGCATCTCTGCTCCTGGAGGTACGGGGATCTCACGTCCCGGCTCCGGCCAGCCTCGCCAAGAGCACGCCCCCGCGCGATCCGGGACGCCCGTACGGAGCAGAGGTGTCAGCCGGTGCCGTCGTCGAGGGCGGCTCCGGCGGCGCATCCTCCCTCAGTCTCCCGCCACCGCGTCCGCCACCAGCGAGAGGAACCGCGCGTGGGACTGGGGGCTGCACAGCGGTTCCGGGTTCCACGGCACGATCCGTGCGGCTCGTCCTGCGGCTTCCCAGGCGGTGATCCCGTCGAGCGGGACCGCGTTGGACCTGACGTCCGCCAGAACGATGCCGGGCTCCAGGGCCGCGGCGTCCTCCCAGTCGAGGGTGGCCCAGTTGACCCCGGCGCCGTCGGGCGGGGCGACGAGGCCGACCCCGAGCTCGGCCAGTACGCGCAGTTCGGGCCACATCTGGGGCCGGGCGACGTACGCCTGTTCCGGGCCGGCGGGCGAGAGTGCCAGCACCCTGGGGCCGCCGGAGGCGCTCGTGGCCGCTCGGAGCCGCTCGCGGGCGGCGTGCAGCTCACCGGCGGCGTCCGGGTCAGGCCCGCCGCCGAGTGAGCGGGCGAGGTCCGCGAACCGCTCCGCGACCCGGTCGAGGGTGCGCGCCTGGCCCACGTCGATCACGACGACCGGGACGCGCTCCTCCAGGTGCTTGGCGGTGTCCGGGTCCAGTCCGTAGAACTGGCCGTGGCCGTAGCTGACGGCGACGACCAGGTCGGGCCTGCCGCGTAACAGCGTCTCGACGTCCAGGGCGTCACCCGCGCCGCGGTAGTCCACGGTGTCCAGCGGGAGGGTGCCGGTCTTCGCCAGGTCGGGCTCCGCCCCGTCGTGCCCGGAGCCGAAGATTCCCTCCGGGCGTATCCCGTGGTCCCACAGCGTCGCTCCCGCCTGGACGTACGCGAGCACCCGGGACGGCCGGTGGTCCACCGTCGTCAACTGGCCCCGGTCGTCCGTGAAACTCCACGCGCTCTGCTCAGTCATGCCACTCACCCCTCCCAGCCGGCGGCCTGGGCCCTCTCCCGGGCTCGCCATCCACTACCTGCCCAGCCCATCGGCTCCACACCCGCCGTGGAGCGGCCCAAATATGTCAGTGGCCCAGGATCGGGTACGTCGATCACCCGGAAGCCGAGCCGGTCGTAGAAGGCCCTGGCCGGGGTGTTCGCCGTCAGCATGGCCAGATGGACGGCCTCGACCCCCTTCTGGTGCAGCGCGCCCAGGAAGGCACCCGTCAACTCCCTGCCGTAGCCCTTGCGCTGCCACGGCGGCAACAGGTCGATGTGCAGGTGCGCGGGGTGTCCGTCGAGCTCCGGGAGGAGCATGCGCTCGGGGGTGTACAGGAGCGCCGTCATCGCCTCGGTGAGCGTGGCGGGTTCGCCCCGCGGCTCGGGGAAGCGGTCCGTCACCAGGGGGAGCCAGACCTCGCGGAAGGCGTCCACGAACCGCCGGGTGTCCGCGGTCCCCAGGACGTAGCCGACCGCGTGCCCGGCACCGTCGTCCAGGACGAAGACCAGGTCCGGTTCCAGGTGGGCGTAGGGCTCGGCGAACAGGGCGGGCATCAACCCCGGATCGGGATGAAGACCTGTGCTGTCACCGCCGTTGTCGGCCGTGCGGACGCAGATGTCCGCGAGGGCCTCCTGGTCGGTGCGTCGGTAGGGGCGTACGTACGCGGTGCCGGTCATCGCCTCATCCTTCCCTCCTGGGAGCGCTCCCACAAGGCCCTTGGGCGGCTCAGGGCGTCGCGCGCTTCTCGTCGTCCGCGCGGGCGAGTTCGACGTTGAACTGGACGCCGGTCAGGAGCGCCAGGTTGGTGAACCAGATCCAGATCAGGAAGACCACCAGGCCCGCCAGCGAGCCGTACAGCCGGCTGTAGCTGCCGACCCGGGTCGCGTACAGCGCGAAGCCCGCCGATGCGACCAGCCACAGGAACGCCGCGAGCACCCCGCCCGGCAGGGCTCGGCGGACATGGCGTGCGGAGCGCGGGCCCGTACTGAAGAGGACCAGGATGAGGCAGGCGACCAGGCAGAGCAGCACGGGCCACTTGAGGCCCTCCCAGAGCGTCTCGCCGGCCTGCGGAAGGCCCACCCTGCGTCCGAGCCAGCGCGCCAGGGGCCCCGTGAGCACGAGCGCGCAGGCGCTGGCCATCAGCAGAACCAGCAGCCCGACGGCGGAGAGCACGATGACGTGGGCCTGGCGCAGGGCGGGCCTGGTGTCCTTCATCCGGTACATGGCGTGCATCGCCCTGCGGAAGACCGCCAGATAGCTGGAGGCCGACCACACGGCGCTCACGCTGCCGGTGGCCACGAGCAGCCAGACCGCGGTGCGCTGGTGGGTGGCCTCCTCCAGGGGCCGGCGCAGCGCAGCCCCCGACTCGGCCGGTGCGAAGGCCGTGATGTCGGCGATCAGGGCGTTCGTGGCCCCGGGGTTGGCCAGACCGATGACGGACACGGTGACCAGGAGCGCGGGGAGCAGCGCAAGGATGGCGTAGTAGGTGAGGGCCGCCGCCCAGTCGGAGAGGTCGTCGTTCCACAGGGACACGGGGGTCCGGCGCAGGGCGGTGCCCCAGCGTCCGGGCGCGCCACGCCCTGCTGAGGGCGCGGTTCGTTCCGCGACGGGGTCATCGGTCCTGCTGGGCACGTGCGTACTCCGGGGGCGGGGGAAAGGGCGGACGGCCGGGACGTCCCATGACGGCCCGGCTGCTCCCTTTCTCTCATGCCTCGGTTCCGCGGTCGTACTCCAGGTCGGCTCAGTCGTTGACCGCGGTGAGCAGCACGACCGCGTCCTCCAGGGCCAGCAGTCCGTGCCGCTCCTGCGGAATGGGGTGCAGTCCGCCCGCCACGAGGTCCACGTCCCCGGATCCGGCGGTGAGCCGGACCGCCCCGCGCAGCACCTGGAGCGAGGCGGCCGGCGGCGCGTTGTGCTCGTCGAGGGCGGACCCCGCGGTGAGCGCGATCACCGTCTGCCGCAGTGGCTCCTGGCGCAGCAGCAGATGTGCGCTGCGCCCGTGGGCGTTGGCGCGGGCCGCGATCAGATGCTCGTCGGCGAGAGCGTTGAGATCATCCATACGACCACTGTGCCGCAGCCCCCGCTCCCCCGCTATCGCTTCCCGCGCAGCCAGGCTGCCGTGTCGTCCGGCAGCAGGCCCGAGGGGTCCAGCGGCCCGCTGGTCAACAGGATCTCGTGGGCGCTTCCGGGGAGCGGGACGGGGCTTCCCGAAAGGTTGACGACACAGATCAGGCCGTGGGTCCGCCCGAACGCGAGGACACCTGGCGCCGAAGGCAGCCAGTCGAGCCGGCCACCGGCCGTCTCCTCGGGCGAGGCGGCGAAGCCGGGTTCCTCGCGGCGCAGCCGCAGCGCCTCGCGGTAGAGGGTGAGCATGGAGCCGGGATCCGCGCTCTGCCCGTCGGCGGCGTACGCGGGCCAGGCCGCCGGCTGCGGCAGCCAGGGTTCGACGGTGGATCCGAAGCCCGCGTGCGGCTCGTCCGCGGACCAGGGCAGCGGCACCCGGCAGCCGTCACGCCCCGGGTCGACGCCGCCGGAGCGCGGATGCATGGGGTCCTGGATCCGGTCGCGGGGGATGTCGGCCTCCGGCAGACCGAGCTCCTCGCCCTGGTAGAGGTAGAGGGCGCCCGGCAGCGCCAGGGAGAGCAGGGCGGCGGCCCGTGCCCTGCGGGTGCCGAGTTCCAGGTCGGTGGGTGTGCCGAAGACCTTGGCCGCGAAGTCGAAGCCGGTCTCCTCACGTCCGTAGCGGGTGACCGTGCGGGTCACGTCGTGGTTGCAGAGCACCCAGGTGGCGGGGGCTCCCACCGGGGCGTGCTCGGCGAGGGTGTCGTCGATCGTGGAGCGCAGGCGCCGGGCGTCCCAGGGGCAGGCCAGGAAGTTGAAGTTGAACGCGGTGTGCAGTTCGTCGGGGCGCAGATAGCGGGCGAAGCGCTCGGAGTCGGGGAGCCAGACCTCGCCGACGAAGATGCCGTCGTACGCGTCGGCGATGGCACGCCAGGAGCGGTAGATGTCGTGGAGTTCGTCGCGGTCGACGTACGGGTGGGGGTCGGTGCCCGGGGTGAAGTCGGGCAGGGCGGGGTCCTTGGCGAGCAGGGCCGCCGAGTCGATCCGTACGCCGGCGACGCCCCGTTCGAACCAGAAGCGCAGGACGTCCTCGTGCTCCTGACGGACGGCGGGGTGCGCCCAGTTGAGGTCGGGCTGCCCCGGGGCGAACAGGTGCAGGTACCACTGCCCGTCGGCGAGCCGGGTCCATGGGGTGCCGCCGAATTCGGAGACCCAGTCGTTGGGCGGGATCTCCCCGTGGGCGCCGCGCCCGTCCCGGAAGTGGAACAGCTCGCGCTCCGGGCTGCCCGGGGCGGCGGCCAGTGCCGCCTCGAACCAGCTGTGCCGGTCGGAGACATGGTTGGGGACGATGTCGATGATGGTGCGGATGCCCAGCTCGCGGGCCTCGACGATGAGCTTCTCCGCCTCCGCGAGATGGCCGAAGGCCGGATCGATGGCCCGGTAGTCGGCCACGTCGTAGCCCCCGTCGGCCAGCGGGGAGAGGTACCAGGGGGTGAACCACAGGGCGTCCACGCCCAGTTCGACCAGGTAGGGCAGCCTGGCCCGTACCCCTGCGAGATCGCCGGTGCCGTCTCCGTCGCCGTCGGCGAAGCTGCGTACGTAGATCTGGTAGATGGCGGCGTCGCGCCACCACGGTGTGGTGGCGTCGGTAGGACGGTTGGCTGCCACGTGGCGTTCCTTTCGGGCAGGAGGTACTCCGCCCCGGCCCGGGCGCGGGGTGTGCGAACGGAGGGCCGCTGCGGCGGAGTGCTGGTGAAGACGGTGGGTGGGGCGGGGGTGGTGGCCTGGGTGTCAGCCCTTCAGACCGCCCGCGGTGAGACCGCTCATGATGTTGCGCTGGAAGATCAGGAAGATCAGCAGCGTCGGGATGGACGCGATGGTGAGCGCGGCGATGAGGACGTTCTCCGGGACCCCGTTGGACAGCGAGTAGATGCCGACGTTGAGGGTCTGCTTGCCCGGGTCGGGCAGGGTGAGCATGGGCCAGAGGAAGTCCTTCCAGACTCCGACGACCGCGAAGATGGAGACGACGCCGAGGATCGGCCGGGAGATCGGCAGGATGATGGAGCGCAGGGTGCGCAGGGGCGAGGCGCCGTCGATGGCCGCCGCGTCGAGGAGTTCACCCGGGATGGAGTCGAAGAACCGCTTCAGCAGGAAGATGTTGAAGGCGTTGGTGACCGAGGGCAGCCAGATCGCCCAGGGCGAGTTGAGCAGGTTGCGCTGGAAGATCGGCACGTCGAGGACCGTGAGGTACTGCGGTACGACCAGGACGGTCGCCGGGATCATCAGGGTGGCGAGCATCATGCCGAGGATGACCTTGCCGAAGACCGGCCGCAGCTTGGACAGCGAGTAGGCGGCGGCCACGTCCAGGACGAGCTGGAGGACGAGCGCCCCGAAGGCGTAGTAGAGGGTGTTGACGAGCAGCTTGGCCAGGTCCATCACGTTCCACGCCTGGGAGTAGTTCTCCGTGTGGACCGAGGAGGGGAAGGCGGTGGGCGGGCTCTGCACGACTTCCTGGGTGGTCTTCAGACCGCCGGTGACCATCCAGTAGAGCGGGCCGAGGAAGGCGAGGGTGAAGACCACCGCCACCAGGGCGAAGACGATCCAGTAGGCGGCCCTCCCCCGGGGCCGGCCGAGCTGGGCCGGTGAGATCAGGGTCCGCTGGCGGACCTGGTCCGCGTCCCGGCGGCGGGCCCTGCCCTTGCCGGGGCCGCGCCGGGAGACAAGCGTGTTCGATGCCATCGTCGTGCTCCCGTCCTAGTCTTCGCTGCTGCGGCTGAGGCGTACGTACACCGCGGAGAAGCCCGCGAGGACCACCAGCAGGAGGAGGCCGAGGGCCGCCGCCGCGCCGTAGTTGTTGAAGTTGAAGGCGTACTGGTAGATGAGGTAGACGACCGTCGTGGTGGAGCCCTCGGGGCCCGCGCCGTTGGTGAGCAGGAACGGTTCGGTGAAGACCTGCATCGTCGCGATGATCTGCATGAGCAGCAGCAGCGACAGGATGAGCCGCGTCTGCGGGATGGTGACGTGCCAGATCTTGCGGAGCAGCCCGGCGCCGTCCAGCTCGGCCGCCTCGTAGAGCTCGCCCGGGATGCCCTGGAGGGCGGCGAGGTAGATCAGCGTGGCCCCGCCCATGCTCATCCAGGTGGACGCGATGACGACGGAGAGCATGGAGGTGCTGGTGTCCTGGAGCCATTGCTGGGCGGGCAGATGGAAGAACTCCAGGATGCGGTTGAAGAGTCCGTAGCCCGGGTCGTAGAAGTACTTGAAGAGCAGGACCGAGGCGACCGGCGGCAGCATGACGGGCAGATAGACCAGCAGGCGCAGATACCCCTGGGCGTGCCGGAACTCGTTGAGCACGACGGCGACGACGAACGGGACCGCGAAGCCCAGCAGGAGCGCCAGGACCGTGAAGAGCAGGGTGTTGCGCCAGGCCTGCCAGAACGCGGGGTCGTTGAAGACGTAGGTCAGATTGGACCAGCCGGCCCAGGTCGTCGTGCCGTTCTCGGTCTTCTGGAAGGCCAGGAGGAATTCTCTGACCATCGGATACCAGGAGAAGAAGGAGAAGCAGAGGACGGCTCCGATCAGGAAGCCGTGCGCCGAGATGTTGCGGCGCACGGCGCGTGCGAAGTCCTCGCGGCCGGAGAACCGCCCGGTGCGGGGTCGTTGCTGCCCGGGTGGCGGTGCGCTCGCCTTCCCGGTGGCCAGGGTGGGGGCCGACATGCTCTCTCCTCGGTGCCGGTTCCGGTCGCTCGTCGACGGGTGGTCCGGATGCGGGGCCGGGCCCGCCGGGCCCGGCCTCCGCACGTCCGTCACTGGTTCGCCAGGACCTGATCGACCTGTTGCTCGGCAGTGTCGAGCAGCTTGTCGATGTCGGCGTCCTTGTTGGTCAGGACCGCCGACATCGCGTTGTCGAGGATCTTGTAGATCTCCTGGGCCTTCGGCGGCTCGGCCTTGCCCTGGACGGGGTTGTCCATGAAGGCCTTGAAGTTCTCGACGGGCATGGTGGCGTTGGCGACCCGCTCGGCGTCGTCCTTCGTCTTGCTCTCACCGGTGAAGAAGTTGGGCTGCGGGAGCCCGACGGGGAGTTTGTCCGCCTTCCTGCGGCCCCAGTCGAACTGGCCCTTCTTCGGCGTGAGGTTCTGGAAGTTCAGCCAGGCGACAGCGGCCTTGATCTTGTCGGGTGAACTGCCCTTCTTGATCATGTAGTTGTTCCCGCCGAAGAGCGTGCCCTCGGCGCCGGGGATCGGGCCCATGCCGAAGTTCTCGTACTTCGCGCCGAGCTGCTGCACCATGTAGGTGATGTCGTCGGGCGCGGCGAGGAACATGCCGAGCTTGTCGGTGGCGATCTGCTTCTGCAGGTCCCCCCACTTCAGCAGCTGGGTCTGCCCCATGCTGCCGTCCTCCCAGCGCATGTCGTGCAGCTGCTGGAGGACCTGCTTGCCCTTGTCGTCGTTGAAGGCGGCCTTCTTGCCGCTGGCGTCCACGACGTCCCCGCCCAGCGAATACTGCGCGGCGGTGAAGTGCCAGCCGCCGTTGTTGCCGGCGCTGTACTCGCCGAAGCCGGAGACGCCCTTGCCGAGCGCCGCGATCTTCGCGCTCGCGGCGCGGACCTCCTGCCAGGTCTTCGGCGGGGTGTCGGGGTCCAGACCGGCCTGGGTGAACAGCTTCCGGTTGATCATGAGGCCCATGGTGTAGTTGCTGGTCGGCAGCGCGTAGAGCTTGCCGTCCTTACGGGCGACGTCGAGCACCTGGGGCTGGATCTCCTTCAGCGCCGGTACGGACGTGTCGGTGACGTACGCGGATATGTCCTCGGCGCCGTCGTTGTCCAGCACCTGCTGGAGATCGGTGAAGTACGCGTAGAACACGTCCGGCTGGGACCTGCCCTTGAGCATGGCGGTGAAGCGCGGCGGCTCGAGGCACTGGCCGGGCGTGGACTTCCCGTTGATCCTGACGTTCGGGTACTTCTTGTTGAACGTCTTGACGTCCTCCTTCCACTCGCGCAGCTCCGCGGCCTTCGCGGCCGGCGGCATACAGTCGATCGTCAGCGTCACCTCGGCCTTCGGATCGAGCGGCGCGGACGGATCGGACGAACCGCTGCCGGAGTCGTCGTTCCCGCCGCTGCTGCTGCTCGTGCCGCAGGAGGCGAGGGCGGTCAGGGCGAGCGCGGTGACGACGGCGGCCGCGGAGGCACGGCGGGTGCGGCGGAACCCAGCACTTCTCATCGGTGGTCCCCTTCGGGCATGAGCGCGGAAGGCCCTCGGCCGACTGTCTGCCGGGGCGCGGCACACTCAACCACCGCCGACAACTGAGCGCAATATCCCGCGCAGTTTTCGTAAATGTTTGACAGCATTCCGCATGCGGTGCGACCTCGGGCAGCAGCAAAGGGCCTCGAACGGCCGCGCCGGCCGCGGACATCGACCCCTCACCACCCGGGATGGTGTCCGCAAGAGACGGACTTCCGGCCGCAAGAGGTTACGCACAGCGAGGAGCGGGGCCCGCGGCACGCGGACCCCGCTCCTGTGGAACCGGTCGGAGGTCAGAGACCCCCGGTGTGGAGAAGCCGGTCGGGCGAGCCCGCGCCGAGACCCGTCAGCACTCCGGTGGTCGCCTCGTCGGCGAGCCCGTCGGCGACCTCCTGCGGCGAGGCGTCGGGGTGCTGCTCCTTGTAGAGAGCCGCCGCACCGGCGACATGCGGGCCGGCCATGGACGTTCCGCTCAGCTTCGTCGAGCCGCCGCCGAGCTTCGCGGACACGATGTCCACACCCGGGGCGTACAGCGACACACAGGTGCCCCAGTTGCTGAACGTCGCCTGCCGGTCCTGGTCGTCGGTCGCCCCGACGGCGAGTGCGTCCTCGGCACGCGCCGGGGAGACGTCGCAGGCGTCCTGGTTCTCGTTGCCCGCCGCGACCACGGGCAGGGTGCCGTCCGCGGCCACCGCGTCGAACGCGTCGTCGACGGCCGACGACGCGGGTCCGCCGAGCGAGGCGTTGACGACGGCCGGCTGCTCGGCGTTCCGGGCGATCCAGTCGAGGCCGGCGATGATCCCGGCCCAGGTGCCCGAGCCTTCGCAGTTGAGGACCCGCACCGGCACCAGGGAGGCGCCGGAGGCGACTCCGTACGTCGCGCCGGCGACGGTCCCGGCCACATGCGTGCCGTGGCCGTTGCAGTCCTCGCCGTTGCGGCCGTCACCGATCGCGTCGTAGCCGGCGCCCACCCGGCCGCCGAACTCGCTGTGGGCGGCCTCGATGCCGGTGTCGAGGATGTACGCGGTCACACCCTTGCCCGTGCCGTCCACGTCGTACGTGCCGTCCAGCGGAAGCTTCCGCTGGTCGATGCGGTCCAGCCCCCAGCTCCCGGCCACGGCACGCCCTCCCGCGGCCTCGGCGGTGGGCGGCGATACGGAGGCCTCGCTGTTCTCCTCGACCGTCTGGACGCCTGCCGCGCCGCGCACCTCCTGGAGCTGAGCGGGCGTCAGCGAGGCCGCGAATCCGTGCAGCACCTTGCTGTACGTGAAGAGGGTGCTGACCCCGAGCTGTTCGGCCATGGCGGCCGGCTTCTGCTCGGGCGAGAGGGTGACGATGTACTGGCCGGGCACGGCCCGTGTCGACTTCTGCACCGGCACAAGGGCCTCGCCGGTGTCTGCCGTGGCCGTGGTGGTGCCGATCAGGGGGGCGATCAGCAGTAGAGCGGCTGGTGCCCAGCGGGCGCGCAGGCGCATGCGTTCTCCCTTGGGATGGAGGAGCGGATCGCGGACCGGTCAGGTCCGCGAAAGTGCGAACACCTGACCCTTCGTCCACATCCCCCGCGAGCCTGAGCCGCGTCAGCCGGACAGCGCAACGATCGACGCCGGGCGGACCCGTTCGGCCCATCGCGTGAAAGGTTTCAACCCCTCCCCGCGAGTGAAGATAGACCCGCCGCGCAAGGGCGTCAATGCCGCATGCAGTGGCTCTGCAACCGCCGGTACGGAAAAGGGTCGATCACGCAAGAACTCTTGACAGGGATCGGTCACAATTCTAGCTTCGCGGAACTGAATCGATTCATCATCGCCTCGTTACGGAGCCGCGTTGTGATCAGCAGAAGACAACTGCTCAGCACCACAGCCGCCACCGCCGCGCTCGCCGCGGTGTCCGCCCCTGTCGCCGCCGCGGCCGGGCCCGCGCGGGCGGCCGCCGGCCGGGCTCGCGTCACCGGGCCGACCGTCGAGTACGTGCGCCATCCGCTGGGCCTGGACACCCCACGCCCACGGCTGAGCTGGCCCGTCGCGTCGGACAGCCCCGGGCTGGTCCAGGCCGCCTACCAGGTGCGCGTGGCCACCACCCCCGAACTCCTCGGGAGGCCCGACGTCTGGGACAGCGGCAGGGTGGAGTCCGCGCAGTCCGTACTCGTCCCGTACGCGGGCCCTGAACCGGCCTCCCGCACGCGCTACTTCTGGTCGGTGCGGATCTGGGACGCGGACGGCCGGGCGTCCGCCTGGAGCGAGCCGTCCTGGTGGGAGACCGGGCTGCTGGAGGCCGCGGACTGGTCGGCCGGGTGGATCGCCGCGCCCGCAGCGCTGACCGGCACCCCCGCGCTGGACGACGCCTCGTGGATCTGGTTCCCCGAGGGGGACCCCACCGTCGAGGCGCCCGCCGCCACCCGGTGGTTCCGCGGCCGGGTCGAGATTCCGGAGGGTGTCACCCGCGCCCGTCTGGTCATGACCGCCGACGACGGGTTCACCGCCCGGGTGAACGGCGTGCGGGTGGCGCACGCGGAGGCCGACGGACCGGCCGAGAACTGGAAGCGCCCTGTCCTGGTGGAGGTGTCGGACCATCTCTCCCCCGGTGCCCAGGTGATCGCCGTGTCGGCGACCAACGCGGTCACCGGGCCCGCCGGGCTGCTCGGGGTGCTGGAACTGACGACCGCGGACGGCACGACCACGGTCGTGACCGACGCCGAGTGGCGGGCCACCGACACGGAACCGTCGGGGGACTGGGACTCCGTCGGCTACGACGACAGCGCCTGGTCCGCCGCCGCGGTCCTCGCCCGCTGGGGCTCCGGCCCCTGGGGTGAGGTGGAGGTGGCCCACTCCCCCGCCGTACAGCTGCGCCGGGAGTTCCGGCTGAGCGGCAGGCGCGTGGCGCGCGCCAGGCTCTACTCGACCGCGCTCGGCCTGTACGAGGTGTTCCTCAACGGCGAGCGCGTCGGTGAGGACCGGCTCGCCCCGGGCTGGACGGACTACAACCAACGGGTGCAGTACCGGACGCACGATGTGACCGCCCTGCTGACGAAGGGCGCCAACGCGCTCGGTGTCACGCTGGCGGCCGGGTGGTACGCGGGCAACATCGCCTGGTTCGGGCCGCATCAGTACGGCGAACAGCCCGCGGCTCTCGCCCAGTTGGAAGTCACCTACACCGACGGGTCGACCGAGCGCGTGGTCTCGGGAACCGACTGGCTCGCCTCGACGGGGCCCGTCACCGGGGCGGACCTGATGGCGGGCGAGGACTACGACGCGCGGCTGGAGACCGACGGATGGACGCGCGCCGGTTTCGACGCGGACGGCTGGCTCGAGGCCGACCGCGTCGAGGGGGTCACGGCCGCGCTCGTCGCCGAAGTGGACGGTGCCTGCCGCGTGGAGCAGGAGCTGACGGCACGTGAGGTGACCGAACCCGAGCCGGGTGTCTTCGTGTTCGACCTCGGCCAGAACATGGTGGGCACCGCGCGCCTCACCGTGTCGGGACCGGCCGGTACGACGGTGCGGCTGCGGCACGCCGAGGTGCTGAACCCGGACGGCACGCTCTACACCGCCAATCTGCGCACCGCACGCGCCACCGACACGTACACGCTGAAGGGAGGCGGCCCGGAGACCTACGAGCCCCGCTTCACCTTCCACGGCTTCCGCTACGTCGAGGTGACGGGCTATCCCGGCACTCCGCCACGCGACGCGGTCGTGGGGCGTGTCATCCACACCTCGGCGCCGTTCACCATGGACTTCAGCACCGATGTGCCCATGCTCGACCAGCTCCACAGCAACATCACCTGGGGACAGCGCGGAAACTTCGTGTCCATTCCGACGGACACCCCGGCGCGCGACGAACGGCTGGGCTGGACCGGTGACATCAACGTGTTCGCGCCCACCGCGGCGTACACGATGGAGTCCGCACGCTTCCTCACCAAGTGGCTCCAGGACCTGCGCGACGCCCAGACCTCCGAGGGCGCCTTCACCCATGTGGCCCCGGACCTCCCGGACGTCGGCAACGGCGCGGCGGGCTGGGGTGACGCCGGGGTGACCGTGCCGTGGGCTCTGTACCAGGCCTACGGCGACGTACGGGTGCTGGAGCAGTCCTGGTCATCGATGACGGACTGGCTGGTGTATCTGGAGGAGCACAGCACGGGGCTGCTGCGGCCCGCCGACGGCTTCGGCGACTGGCTCAACATCGAGGAGGAGACGCCCAAGGACGTCATCGCCACGGCCTACTTCGCCCACAGCGCCGATCTCGTGGCACGGACGGCCGAGGTACTCGGCAAGGACCCCTCGCCCCACCGGACGCTGTTCGGCCAGGTGCGCGACGCGTTCCGTGCGGCGTACGTCTCCGCCGGCGGCCGGGTCGAGGGTGACACGCAGACGGCCTACGTCCTCGCGCTGTCCATGGATCTGCTCACGGAGGCCGACCGCGGACCGGCGGCGGACCGGCTGGTCGCCCTCATCGAGGCGAAGGACTGGCACCTGTCGACGGGCTTCCTGGGCACCCCGCGGCTCCTGCCCGTGCTCACGGACACCGGTCACACGGATGTCGCCTACCGGCTGCTGCTCCAGCGGACCTTCCCGAGCTGGGGCTACCAGATCGACCGGGGCGCCACCACGATGTGGGAGCGCTGGGACTCGATCCGCCCGGACGGCAGCTTCCAGGACGCCGGGATGAACTCCTTCAACCACTACGCCTACGGCTCGGTCGGTGAGTGGATGTACGCGAACATCGCGGGCATCGCACCCGGTGCACCCGGCTTCCGCAAGATCCTCGTACGGCCGCGGCCGGGTGGTGGCGTGACGCGGGCCGGAGGCCGGTTCGACTCGCGGTACGGGCCCGTGACCACACGCTGGCGGAAGGACGCGGACGGCTTCACCCTCGATGTCGGGCTGCCGCCGAACACCAGCGCGGAGGTGTGGGTGCCGGGCGGCGACAGACGGAGTGCCGGCCGGGGACCCGCGGCCTTCGTACGGCTGGACGACGGGTGTGCGGTCTTCACAGCGGGCTCGGGCACCCACCGGTTCACGGCCTCCGGCTGACGGGTACCGCCGCGCTGACGGGTACCGCCGCGTGCCCCGTGGGACGTCGTCCCACGGGGCACGCTCGGCCGTCCGCTACCCGGCCTGGGCGAAGGGGCCGGCGCCGGACGCCACCCGGAGCACCACGACCGCCCTCGGGGGAAGCGTCAGGCCGCCCCCGGCCGCCGGCGTGGGGCCGGTGAGGATCTCGCCGTCCACCGTGTCGAACGCGACCGGCTCGTCCGTGCGGTTGACGAGGAACCAGTACGCGTGGGAGCCGTCGGTCCGTATGGTCAGTTCCACCCGTCCCCTGGCGTAGGCGGGAAGCTCGCTCTGCACACCGGCACCGGAAAGCAGGCGCCCCAGCACGTCGGGCAGGCCCTGGCCGCCCAGCCGGGTGGAGACGTACGCGGCGGAACCGCCGTCCTGGGGCACACGCCGGGTGATGGCGGGGCGCCCGGCCTGGTCCCCGGTCCTGTAGCGCGCCAGCACCGTGACCTCGGGGTCGGTCAGGTCGATCCGGTCGGTCCACACGGTGCCGGCCGCGCCGTTGTCCAGCTGTACGTCCTCGCCCTCGCGCAGGGGGCCGAACTCCTCGATGCGGATGCCCAGCAGATCACGCAGTGCTCCCGGGTAACCCCCGAGGTGGACGTGGTCGTTCTCGTCGACGACACCCGAGTAGTAGGTGGTGGCCAGGTGACCGCCGCCGTGCACATAGGCCTCCAGGCGGCCGGCCAGTGCCTTCGGGACGACGTGCAGGAGGGGGGCAGCGACGAAGTCGTAGCCGCTCAGGTCGGCCGAGGTCGTGACGACGTCCACCCGGACGCCCAGGGACAGGAAGGCCGAGTACCAGTCGAGCACCTCCTGCCGGTAGTTCACCAGGGAGGACGGCTGGGAGTCGCGTTCGACAGCCCACCAGGACTCCCAGTCGTACACCAGGGCCGCGCGGGCCGGTTCGCGCACCGAGCCGGTGACCGGGGTCAGCGTCTCCAGCGTGCGGCCGAGTTCGGCCACCGAGCGGAACACCTCGCTGTCGGGGCCGGCGTGGGGCACCATCGCGGAGTGGTGCTTCTCGGCGCCCGCCGCTGACTGGCGCCACTGGAAGAAGCAGACCGCGTCGGCCCCGTGGGCGACGTGGAGCAGGGAGTCACGGGCGAGTTCGCCGGGGCGCTTGGCGACGTTGACGGACTGCCAGTTGACCGCGCTCGTCGAGTGTTCCATCAGGAACCAGGGCCTGCCCTGTGCGATGGAGTGGGTGAGCGCGGCGGAGAAGGAGAGCTCGTCCAGGCGCTGCGGCCCGGGGTGGGTGTAGTGGTCGTTGGAGACGAAGTCGATCTCCGCGGCCCAGTCCGGGTAGTTCATGCCCTTCGTCCCGCTCATCACCATGAAGTTGGTGGTGGCGGGGATGTCGGGGGTGATCCGGCGCAGGACGTCGCGCTCGGCCCTGAGGTAGTCCCTGAGCGCGTCGGACGAGAAGCGCTTGAAGTCGAGCTGCTGGGTCGGGTTGGCGTGGCTCGCGGCCAGTCGCGGCGGCTGGATCTGGTCCCAGTCCCCGTAGTACTGCGACCAGAAGGAGGTGGCCCAGGCGCGGTTGAGCTCGTCGAGCGTGCCGTAGCGCGCACGCAGCCAGTCGCGGAAGGCCTGGGCGGCGTCGTCGGAGTAGTCGTAGATGTTGTGACAGCCGAGCTCGTTGGAGATGTGCCAGGCGACCACGGCGGGGTGGTTCGCGTAGCGGGTGGCCATGGCCTCCACCAGCCGCAGGGCGTATCTGCGGAAGACGGGCGAGGTGGGCCGCCAGTGCTGTCGGGCGCCCTGGGAGAGGGTCTCACCGGTGTGGGTGACCGGCAGGATCTCCGGGTGCAGGGTGGTGAGCCAGGGGGGCGGCGATGCGGTGGCGGTGGCGAGGTCCACCGAGATGCCGCCGCTGTGGAGCAGGTCGAGCACCTCGTCCAGCCAGTCGAAGTCCCACCGGTCCTCGGCCGGTTGCAGGCGGGCCCAGGAGAAGATGGCGACGGAGACGACGGTGACCCCGGCCTCCCGCATCAGCCGGACGTCTTCCTTCCACACCTCGCGTGGCCACTGCTCCGGGTTGTAGTCGGCCCCGTAGGCGAAGCGCGCGGGGCGGTCGTCGGAGGTCGGGCGCAGCCAGTGGCGCTCGGAGGTGGGGGTCATGATGAATCCTTTCGGATACGAGGTGCGGGTACAGCAAAGGGCGGCCACCCGTCGGCGGGCGGCCGCCCCGTGCCGGTTCAGCGGCTTGAGGTCACTTGTTGACGCTGAAGCCCTGATCGTTGCCGTACTTGACGGACTTCTCCTGCCACGCCTTCAGCCCGTCGGCCAGCGTGGTGTCGGAGACGAACGCCTTGCCGACGGAGTCCTTGAAGATGGAGTTCGCGTACACCTGGAAGGGCAGGTAGGACCAGTCCTCAGGCACCTGGCTGGCCGACCGGGCGAAGATCTCGTTCGCCTTCTGGCCGCCGAAGTACGGGAAGGTGGTGTCGAGGAACGACGGGGAGGACAGGTCGGCCGTGGTGGCGGGGAAGGCGCCTTCCTTGAGGCGGGCCTGGACGCCGTCGGAGTGGTTCGCGTACTCGTTGAACGCGTACGCGAGCTCCTTGCTCTTGCTGTCCTTCAACACGGCGAGGGAGCTGCCGCCGTTCTCGGAGCTGACCTGCTGGCCCTTCTTCCACTGCGGGAGCGCGGCCGCGCGCCAGTCACCCGAGGCCGACTCCGCGCCCGATTCGAAGTTGGCGGGCATCCACGCGCCGGTGGCGAGGGTGGCGATGGTGCCGTCGGCCAGCCCCTTGTACCACTCGTCGCTCCAGTTCTTGATGGGCGCCAGAAGCTTCTCGTCGAGGAGCTTCTGCCAGACCTTGGTGAAGGTGGCGACACCCTTGTCGGCGGTGAGGTCGACCGTCACATCGGTGTCGCGGTTCTTGAACGGGGTCCCGCCGGCCTGCCAGATCAGGCTGGTCATGAACCCGGGGTCACCCGTGTCATTGGTTATGTAGGCCTTCGGGTCGGCCGTGTGCAGCGCCCGGGCGGCCTCCAGGTACTCGTCCCAGGTGGTCGGAATGGCGATCTGGTACTTGTCCAGCACCTTCTTGTTGTAGAAGAGCGCCATCGGGCCGGAGTCCATGGGAAGCGCGTAGACGGCGTCCTCCTCGGTGACCGCGTTCCACGGGCCCGGCGAGTAGTCGTCCTTGTACTCCCCGGCGCCGTATCCGCTGAGGTCCTCGAGGGACTTGCCCAGCGCGAACTGGCCCACGGCGTAGTACTCGATCTGCGCGACGTCCGGGACGCCGGATCCGGCCTGGAGAGCGTTCTGCAGGGCCGTGTACTGGGCGTCGTTGGTGCCGGCGTTGACCAGCTTCACCTTGACCTTGGGGTACTTCTTCTCGAAGTCCTTGACCACGGTCTTGAGTGTCGGCTCCCATGCCCACACCGTGATGGAACCGCCCTCCTTGAGGGCCGACCGGAGGTCACCTCCCGATACGGACTTGTCCGACGCGGTGTCGTCGTCGGAGGACCCGCACGCGGTGAGACTCAGCGCGGCCGCGCACAGCAGGCCGACGCCACGCATCGCGCGTCTGGTCATGGTTCTCATAATTGCTTCACTCCGTTGTGGTGAGGGTGGTGCATGAGCCGTCGAGCGTCCGCACGGGGGTGCGGGGCTGGAAAGGGGTGGAACACCGCGCCGGTCGCGGGCCGGCACGAACCGGTCCCGGAGCGCGGAGATTCGGTGGCCGATGCGGCCGGTTGGCGGGTCACTCCTTGACGCTGCCCGCTGCCAGGCCGGACTGCCAGTACCGCTGGAGCAGCAGGAAAGCGATGACGAGCGGCACGATGGTGAGCAGCGAGCCCGTGATGACCAGGTTGAAGACCGGCTGGCCTCCCGCGGTGGACGCCTGCGCGTTCCAGGCGTTCAGACCCAGGGTCAGCGGATACCAGTCCGGGTCCTTGATCATGATCAGCGGAAGGAAGTAGTTGTTCCAGGTCTGCACCATGGTGAAGAGCATGACCGTCACGATGCCCGGGGCCAGCAGCGGGAGCGCGACACGGAAGAACGTCCGCAGTTCGCCCGAACCGTCCATCCTGGCCGCTTCCAGGAGCTCGGTGGGCACCGCCTCGGCGGCGAACACCCACATCAGGTAGAGCCCGAACGGCGAGATCAGGGACGGGATGATGATGGACCACGGCGTGTCGGTGAGGCCCATCTTGCTGAACATCAGGAAGGTGGGGACCGCCAGCGCGGTCGCGGGCACGGCCACCGCGCCGATGACGGTGGCGAAGACGGCGCGCTTGCCGGCGAAGTCGAACTTCGCCAGTCCGTAGCCGCCGAGGACCGCGAGGAAGGTCGCTCCGCCGGCGCCCACGACCACGTACAGCACGGTGTTGAGGAACCAGCGGATGAAGATGCCGTCGTCGTAGGTCAGCGTCTGCGAGATGTTGTCCCACAGGGCGAAGTCACCGCTGAACCAGAGCCCGAAGGAGCCGAAGAGGCCGTTCTGCGTCTTGGTGGCGTTGATGACGAGCCAGGCCAGCGGCATGAGCGCGTAGAGCGCGGTCAGGCCCATGAGCACCGTGAGCAGCACGCTGCGGCGCGGCCGGTCGATGGAGCGGCGTCTGTGCGTGGCGCGGCGCGGCGCCTGGGCGCGGTGAGTGGTGCGCCGGGGCGTCTGCTCGGCGGTGAAGGGAGGGGCACTCATGGTTCACGCCTCCTTTCGCATGCCGCGCAGCTGGACCGCGTAGGCGATGATCATCGTAACGACTCCCATGATGAGGGAGACCGTGGCCGCGTAGTTCTGCTGCTGTCCCGAGAAGGACAGCGTGTAGGTGTAGAAGTTGGGCGTGAAGTAAGTCGTGATCGCGTTGGGCGCCAAGTCCTGGAGGATACTCGGCTCGTTGAACAGCTGGAAACTGCCGATCACCGAGAATATGGTAGCGATCACCAGGGCGCCACGGATCGCGGGGATCTTGACCGCCGTGATGATCCGCCACTGCCCGGCTCCGTCGATCTCCGCGGCCTCGTAGAGGGACTTGGGGACGACTCGCAGCGCCGAGTAGAAGATCAGCATGTTGTAGCCGATGAACTCCCAGGTGACGATGTTGCCGATGCTCGTCAGCACGAGGGAGGGGGAGAGCGGGTCGGGCAGCGACACGCCGAGGGCGTCGTTGATGTTCCCCACCAGTCCGAAGCGGGTGCCGTAGATGAAGCCCCACATCAGTGTGGCGACGACGGCGGGCACGGCGTACGGCAGGAAGACGGCGATCCGGAAGAAGCTCTTTCCGTAGATCCTGCCGCTGTCGAGGGCCAGCGCCACGAGCAGCGCGAGGCCGAGCATGATGGGCACCTGCACCACGAGGAACAGGGCCACCCGGCCCACCGCTGACCAGAACTGATCGTCCTTGAAGGCCTGTTCGAAGTTGTCCAGACCGACGAACGACGTTCCGCCCACCAACTGGTCGCGGAAGAAGCTCAGATAGAGCGAGTAGACGATCGGGGCGAGAAACACCAGGGCGAACACGGCCATGAAGGGCCCCACGAAGAGCCACCCCACCCGTCCGTGCCGACCGCGGGTTTTCCTGGCTGGTGGGCGGCGCCCGGTCGTGATCGGCGTAACGGCCGTCATGGGTACTCCTGTTGTTCCGGCGTCGAGCATGGCCCCGGCCGGATGGGGACACCGGACATCATGGAGGCACTGTGCTTGAGAATCGATGTTTACGTAAACATTTTTCGGTGAGACGATGTCTACACGCCCTCTTCCCCACGGTCAAGGCCGGGATTCCGGAAGAGGCTCCACCACCCCGCCGGCAGGTCCGGACAGCGCCCGTACGCCCGGGCGCACGCATCGACGCTCGGCTTCCGAAAGTGGTAAAAATGCCGTTGAAGCGGGGCTCCGGGTCCGCACGCGGGACGCGCCGGGCGCGAGGTGACGGAAGACTCGCGGAGTCACGACGGAGGCAGACGAAGTGCAGGGACAGCAACAGGCCACGGACCGGCCGGCCCACAGGGAAGCGTCCATGGCCGACGTAGCGCGCCTGGCCGGAGTCTCCTCACAGACGGTCTCCCGTGTGTCCAACGGGCATTCCGTGGTGTCCGAGGAGACCCGTGAACGGGTTCTCTCCGCCATGAAGGAGCTGAACTACCGCCCGAACAGCGCCGCGCGCGCTCTCAAGAGCGGGAAGTTCCGCACCCTGGGCGTCATCCTGTTCACCCTGGCCACGACGGGCAACGTCCGTACGCTCGAGGCCATTTCCGCCTCCGCGGCGGACGAGGGCTACGCCATCACCCTGCTGCCCGTCGCGACACCCACCAGCACGGGCGTCGCGGGAGCCGTCACCGTGCTCGGCGAACAGGTCGTGGACGGCATCATCGTGATCATGGAGGTCCGGCTCCTCGACGCCGCCATCTCGCTGCCGCCGCACACCCATGTGGTGGTGGCGGACTCCGACGCGGGCGACCGCTACAGCGTCGTGGACACCGACCAGTCCGGCGGGGCCAGGGCAGCCGTGCAGCATCTGCTCGACCTCGGACACCGCACCGTGATTCATGTCGCCGGCCCCCCTGAGTCCTTCGCCGCGCAGCGCCGCGCCCATGCGTGGCAGCGGGCCCTCGAGGACGCGGGGCGACCGGTCCCGCCGCCGGTGAGCGGCGACTGGTCGGCGGCCTCGGGGTACGAAGCGGGGCTCGCCCTGGCGGCGGACCCCTCCTGCACCGCGGTCTTCGCGGCCAACGACCAGATGGCGCTGGGTGTCCTGCGCGCGCTGCACGAGCGGGGCAGGCGGGTGCCGGACGAGGTCAGCGTCGTGGGGTTCGACGACATAGCCGACTCCGCCTCCTTCCTTCCCCCGCTCACCACCGTCCACCAGGACTTCGCCGAGATCGGCCGGCTGTGCGTGGACGGAGTCCTGCGGCAGATCCGCAGCGAGACGACGGAACGCGGCACCACCCTGGTCCCGACCCGACTGGTGGTCAGGGCCAGCACGGCGCCGCCCCCCTGACGCGCTGCCCGCTCCCCGTCAGCCCGCGCCGATCCCGAGAAGCTCCGGTTTCGTGGCCAGCGAGGCGAACCGCCCGGCCGGATCCGCGACCAGCCGGCGGGCCTCCAGATCGAGGATGCCGCCCACCCCGGTGATCTCCGCGGCCACCGTGCCGTCCTCCTTGAGGATCTGCTGCCGGAGCTCGAAGGTCTTCCCCGTGCCGTGGAACAGCTCGCAGCTGACGCGCACCCTGTCCCCGCCGCGCAGTTCCCGCAGGTATTTCACCGTCACTTCCAGCTGCACCGGCCCGATTCCATGGGCGAGCAGCTTCTCCTGAGCCACTCCGGCCTCCCGCAGCAGCTCCCACCTGGCGTGTTCGGCGTACTGGAGGTAGACCGCCTGATTGAGGTGGCCCTGGGTGTCGAGCTCGTATCCGCGCACCGTGACGTCGACGAAGAAGGTCATGCCAGGCGGAACGCGTAAGTCCCCTCCCTCATTCCGCTCCGCCCCGGTGTGCGCCACCCTCCTTACGGACCTGTCAGGCACGGACGGCTTCGCCCTGGGTTTCGGGCGGCGCCACGTACACGGGTGTTCCCGACGGCACCTGCAAGGCCCCCGTCACCGGCGACACCCGGGTGGTGACGGGCGGGGCGCTCGATGTCGCCGCCCCACCCCTACCGGCTCTCACCGCCCGCCGTCCACCCTGCGCAGGTGAGGGAAGCGCAGTTCGGTGCGGCTGCGCGCGGTGTCACCGGGGCGCAGCACGGTGCTGGGCAGATCCGGCCGGTTGGGTGAGTCGGGCAGGTGCTGCGTCTCCAGGCAGACGGCTCCGTGCCGTTCGTGGCGGCGGCCGGTGCCGTCGGTGAAGGAACCGTCGAGCTGGTTGGCGGTGTAGACCTGGATGCCGGGCTCCGTCGTCCACACCTCCAGGATCCGGGCCGCGTCAGGGGCGGTGAGCCGTGCGGCGCGGCGCAGTCCGCCGCGGGACTCCCGCAGCACCCAGCAGTGGTCGTAGCCGCCCGCGGCGCGCAGTTGTGCGTCATCGGCGCCGAGGCGCTCCGCCAGGGAGCGCGGCTCGGTGAGGTCGAACGGGGTTCCCCGGACCTCGGCCGGCGGTCCCAGAGGGATGCCGTCGTCGTCCACCGGCAGATAGGTGTCGGCGTCGACCTCCAGGTGGTGGCCGAGTACGTCACCGTGGCCGGCCAGGTCGAAGTAGGCGTGGTTGGTGAGGTTGACGACCGTGGGACGGTCGGTGACGCAGACGTAGTCGACGGCGAGGGTGCCCGCCGTGTCGAGGGTGTACGTCACCGTGGTGTCCAGCGCCCCGGGGAAGCCCATGTCGCCGTCGGGGCTGTGCAGCGTGAGCCGTACGGACACGGTGTCATCGGTCCGGTCATCGGCCGCTTCCCACACCTTGGTGTGGAAGCCGTCCGGCCCTCCGTGCAGGGCGTGGCCCCGGTCGTTGGCCGGGATGTGGTGCTCGGTCCCGTCCAGGACGAAGCGGCCGTGGGCGATGCGGTTGGCGTAGCGGCCGACGACCGCCCCGAAGTAGGGGTGTTCGGCCGTGTAGTCGTCGACGGTCGCGAGTGAGCGGACGACGGGGGCGGTGGCTCCGGTGGTGTCCGGCACGGTGAGGCTGTGCAGTGACGCGCCGTAGGTCAGGACCTCCGCTCTGACTCCCGTACCGCTGTCGAGCGTCCACAGGTCGGTCGGGGTCCCCTGGGCGGAGCCGAAGGGGGTGCGGTGCACGGTGGGGCGCGTCATCAGTGGTCCTCGGTGTTACGGGAGTCGGGCCCGGCCTTGGTGGATTCGCGGACGACGAGACGGTAGCCGGGGCGTGGCCTGCGCGGTTCGGCGACCGGTGCGCCCGAGAGCTGCTCGACGAGGCTGTCGACGGCCAGGCGGGCGATGGCTTCCTTGTCGGGTGCGACGGTGGTGAGCGTGGTGGTGGTGTAGCGGCTCTCCTCGATGTCGTCGAAGCCGACGACGGCGATGTCCTCGGGGATCCGCAGGCCGCGTTCGGTGATGGTCCGCATCGCACCGATGGCGATGAGGTCGTTGTACGCGAACACGGCGTCGGGCGGGGGCCCCTGGTCGAGGAGGAGCGCCATGCCGGCGGCGCCGTCCTCGCGGCCGTATCCGTCGGTGACCACGACGAGGGAGTCGTCCGGTGCGATGCCGGTGGCTTCGAGTTCTTCGCGCCAGCCGCGCAGTCGCAGGTGCGCGGGCTGGCGTTCCTGGCCGGTGCGGGAGCCGAGGAAGGCGATCCGCCGGTTGCCCTGGCCGATGAGGTGGCGCACGGCGGCGCGTGCCGCCGCCACGTTGTCGATGGCGATGTGGTCGTACGGCGCCTGGTACTCCCGCTCCCCCAGCAGGACCAGTGGCGCGGTCTCGGTGCGCGCCATCAGGTCCTCGGCCTCCAGGTGGATGGGGCTGAGGATGAGGCCGTCGATCACATGGGACCTGAATCCCTGGCTGACCAGGAGCTCCTTCTCCCTGAGGCCGGCGGTGTGGTCGACCAGGACGGTGTAGTCGTGCCGGGCGGCCGCGTCGATGACCGCTCCGGCGAGCTCGGCGAAGTACGGGTTGCCGAATTCGGGGACGGCGAGGGCGATGATGCCGGTGCGTCCTTTGCGCAGATGGCGGGCGGTGAGGTTCGGCCGGTAGCCGAGCTCGTCGATCGCCTGTTGCACCTTGGCACGCATGGCCGGTGTGACGTGCTGATAGTTGTTCACCACGTTCGACACGGTCTTGATGGACACGCCCGCCCGTTGTGCAACGTCCTTGAGGCTGACGCCCACGGCACTCCTTGGTTCGGCTCGGCTTGGCTCTGTGTGCCGGCCCTGGGCGGCCGGCTCGTCGTCAGGTGCTTCTGCGACTGCGCGCGAGATAGCGCTGGGCCACCACCACAACGATAAGGAAACCGCCGCTGACCACCGACTGGTAGGAGGAGTTGAGCGAGCCGATCTGGTTGATCAGGTTCTGGATGACGGCCAGCAGCAGGACACCCCAGAGGGTTCCGCTGATGGACCCCGCGCCACCGATGAGCAGGGTGCCACCGATGACGACGGCGGAGATGGCGTCGAGCTCCATGCCCACGCCGACGATGGTGACACCGGAGGACAGCCGGGCGGCGTTGAGTGCGCCCGCGAGTCCGGCGAGCAGGCCGCTGAGCGTGTAGACGAGGATCTTCGTACGGGCGACGGGGAGGCCCATGAGGGTGGCCGCGTCGCTGCTGCCGCCCACGGCGAACAGGGTCTGCCCGAAGGAGGTGCGCTGCAGGACGAGTCCGCCGGCCCCGAAGAGCACCAGGGCGATGACGAGCGGGTAGCCGAAGCCCCAGACGCTGCCCTGGCCGAGCTCGCCGAAGGCGGAGTCCTTGCCCACCAGATAGGTGGTGGAGCCCTCGTCGGTGAGGGCGAGGAGCAGACCGCGGGCACCCAGCAGGGTGGCGAGGGTGACGATGAAGGGCGCCATGTTGCCGCGGGCGATCAGAAGCCCGTTGAGCAGGCCGATCCCGCCGCACACCACGAGGGGCAGCAGCAGCGCGACGAGGATTCCGTACTGCGAGCCCCAGGCGGCGAGGACTCCTCCGAGTGCGAAGACCGAGCCGACGGACAGGTCGATGCCGCCGGTGATGATGACCATCGTCATGCCCAGCGCGACCACGGCGAGGAACGAGGCCTGGGTGGTCACCCCGCGGGCGTTGTCCAGGGAGGCGAACGTCGGGTAGATGAACGAGGCGGCGATCACGACGACCAGCAGGACCGCGAGTACGCCCTGGCGTTGCAGGAGTTCGGCGGCGCGCTGCCGGCCGGTCCGCTCGGGGCTCCCGGCAGGCCGGGCCGGCGGGGTGCTCGATGCGGCGGGGGCCGCGGTGACGGGCTTGGTTTCGTTCATCGGGACCGACGCTCCCGGGCGACGTAGACGGCGGCGATGATGATGGCCGCCTGGGCGATCTGTGCGGTGGAGTCGGGCAGGTCGTGCTTGACGAGCGTGGCGCGCAGGAGCTGCATGAGCAGGGCGCCCGCCACGGTGCCGAGCACCCGGACGGAGCCCCCGTTGAGGGGGGTGCCGCCGACCACGACCGCCGTGATGGCGGAGAGTTCCATGAGGGAGCCGAGCGAGGACGGGTCGCTCGCGGTGAGCCTGGCCGTGGCGAGGATGCCGGCGAGGGCCGCGAGCACTCCGCAGAGCACGTACACGCCGATGAGGACCCGTTTGACGGGGAGTCCGGCGAGCGCGGCGGCGGAGCGGTTGCCGCCGATGGCGACGATCTGGCGGCCGAACGTGGTGCGCTGCACCAGGAATGCGACGGCCACGGCGAGGATTCCGGCGATCAGGACGACCAGCGGGATCCCGAGGAACGAGCCGGTGCCCAGCGACAGCAGGTCGGGGTTGACGATCTGCTTGAGCTGGCCGTCGGCCACGACGAGGGCGAGTCCTCTGCCTCCGACGAACAGGGCGAGTGTGGCCACGATGGGCTGCAGCCCGACGAGGGAGACGAGGGCGCCGTTGACGGCTCCCACGACGGCGCCGGCCAGGAGGGAGACGACCAGCGCGGGGACGAGACCGTATCCGAGGTAGAGCGGGAGGAAGGCGGCGGCGAGCGCCATGGTCGAGCCGACGGACAGGTCGACGCCCTCGGTGCCGATGACCAGGGCCATGCCCAGGGCGACGATGACGATGGGGGCGACCTGGACGAGCTGGGTGCGGAAGTTGTCCGCGGTCATGAAGTGGTCGGTGAACAGCGCGTTGAAGAGCAGCACCACCGCGACGGCGACGTACACGCCGTAGCGCTGGTACCAGGAGGGGTCACGCAGCCGGGCCAGTGGGCTCACGGACTTCCGGGGCTTGTCGCTCCTCGCGGGCGGGGCGACGGCGGTCTGGGTCATCGGGGGTCCTCCTGGGCGGCCTGCGCCCTGTCCGCCGGGTCCGGTGCGTGGTCGGCGAGCGCTTCGAGCAGCCGGTCCTCGGCCACGTCGTCGCCCGACAGCTCACCGGCGACCGCTCCGCCGCGCAGGACGACGATCCGGTCGGCGCCTTCGATGAGCTCCTCGATGTCGGAGGAGATGAGAAGGACGGCGAGGCCTTCGCCGGCGAGGTCGTCGATGAGGCTCTGGACCTCGGCCTTGGCCCCGACGTCGATGCCCCGGGTGGGTTCGTCGAGCAGCAGGACCTTGGGTTCGAGGCAGAGCCAGCGGGCCAGCAGGACCTTCTGCTGATTGCCGCCGGAGAGTTCGCCGACCTTCTGCTCGGGGCTCGACGCCTTGATGCGCAGGCGCTCCATGAAGATGTCGACGATCCGGTCCTGCTTGGCGCGTGAGACGACACCGGCCCGGGAGAGGCGCGGCATGGCCGCGAGCACGATGTTCTCGCGCACGGAGAGACCGGGCACGATGCCTTCGGCCTTGCGGTCCTCGGGGAGCAGGCTGATGCCGGCGCGGATGGCGGCGGCGGGGGTCAGGCGCTTCAGCGTGGTGCCGTCGACGGTGAGTTCACCCGCGTCCAGGGGCAGCGCGCCGGACAGCGCCTTGGCCGTCTCGCTGCGGCCGGAGCCGAGGAGGCCTCCGAGGCCGAGCACTTCGCCCGCGTACAGCGACACGGATATGTCGTGGAGCTGGAGGCGGCTGGTGAGGCCGGTCGCGGTGAGTACGGGGGTACGGGCGGCCTCGTGGCCCTCGGCCGTGAAGCTGGTGACGCCGGAGCGGCGTACCTCGGAGAGGTCGCGGCCGAGCATCATCGACACGAGCTGCATCCGGTCGAGGTCGGCGAGGTCGCCGGTGTGGATGTGGCGCCCGTCGCGCAGGACGGTGACGCGGTCGCAGACCCGGTAGAGCTCGTCCATGCGGTGGCTGACGTAGAGGACGGCGATGCCCTGGCCGCGGAGGCGTTCGATGACGCCGAAGAGGGTCTCCACCTCGCGTGGTTCGAGCGAGGAGGTGGGCTCGTCCATGATGACGACCTGGGCGTTGACGGACACCGCACGGGCGAGGGCGACCATCTGCTGGGTGCCGATGCCGAGGGTGTGCAGAGGCCGCCGCGGGTCGACGCGTACGCCGAATCCGTCGAGCAGATCGCTCGTCTCGCGGTGCATACGGCCGAAGTCGATGAGCCCGAAGCGGTTCCTCGGCTCGCGGCCCAGGAAGATGTTCCGCGCCACGCTCATCAGCGGGACGAGGTTGACCTCCTGGTAGATCGTGGAGATACCGGCCTGCTGCGCCTCGAACGGCCGGGCGAACCTGACGGTTTCACCCGTCATCCGCAGTTCGCCCTCGTCCGGCCTGTACACACCGGTCAGCACCTTGATGAGGGTGGACTTGCCCGCGCCGTTCTCCCCGACCAGTGCGTGGGTCTCCCCCGCGCGCAGCGAGAAGGAGACGTCGTCGAGCGCGACGACACCGGGGAACCGCTTGCTCACCGAACGGGCTTCGAGCACCGTCGACGCCGTCTGTCCGGCAGCCTCCGGTGCCTGAGGTACTGCTTCGGGTGGTGCCATGGATGTTGCCTTCCGCTGTCCAGGGGTGAGGGCCGGAGCCGCCGTGGCCCGGAGCGGGAGCCACGGCGGCCGGGGCCGTTGTGTTCAGGAGCGGATCAGAACGCCCCGCCGAGCGATTCCTTGGCGTTGGTCTCGTCGTAGGCGCGGTCGGAGATGATGACGTTCTCCGGGATCTCCTCGCCGCTGTAGAACTTCTGGGCGGTCGCGAAGGCCAGCGGGCCGAAGCGGGGGTTGGACTCGATGACGGCGTTGTACTCGCCGTTCACCACGGCCTGGACGGCGTTGCGGGTGCCGTCGACCGAGACGATCTTTACGTCCTTGCCGGGCTTCTTGCCGGCCGCCTTCAGCGCGGTGAGGGCGCCGAGTCCCATCTCGTCGTTCTCCGCGTAGACGGCGGTAATGCCGGGCTTGGACTGGATGAGCTGCTCCATGACCTGCTGGCCCTTGTCACGGGCGAAGTCGCCGGTCTGCTGGGCGACGATCTCGATACCGGGCGCCTCGGCCTTGATCTGGTCGACGAAGCCCTTGGTGCGGTCGGTGGTCGTGTTGTTGCCCGACGTGCCGAGGAGGATCGCCACCTTGCCCTTGCCGTCGGTCGCCTTGATCATCGCGTCCGCCGCCCGCTTGCCCTGCTCGACGAAGTCGGAGCCGAGGAAGGACACGTAGTCCTTGCAGGCGGTGGAGTTGAGCTCACGGTCGATGGTGAGGACGGGCACCTTCTTCGCCGCCGCGGCCTTGAGCGCCGGCTCCAGGCCGTCGGAGTTCAGCGGGGCGACGATGAGGAACTGGGCGCCCTGCGACAGCATGTCCTGGATGTCGCTGATCTGCTTGGACAGCTGCGACTGCGCGTTGGTGGTGAGCAGCTTCTTGACGCCGACCTTCTTGGCCTCGTCCTTGATCGACTGGGTCTCGGCGATACGGAACGGGTTGGCCTCCTTCTCCGACTGGGAGAAGCCGACCACGGCGTCCTTGAGGTCGAGCTTGGGCGCGCCGTAGCTCTGCAGCGAACAGCCTGGGCCCGAGGCGGCCTCGGGGGACTTGGCCTCCTGCGCCCCCTGGCTGCTGTCACCGCTCGCGCTGTCCGAGCTCTCCGACTTGGAGCAGCCGGAAGCGGCCAGCGTGGCGGTGGCGGCCAGCAGGCAGGCCGCGGCGAGGGTACGGGATCGACGCTGGGTCATCATGCGCGGGACGCTCCTTGGCGAGGTGACGGCACACCGTTCGGCGTGCGGTCGGGCATGGCGGGACAGTGCATCAGCCGTTCAGCGGCACTGATGCTTCATCCCTCACGGCCCCCGCTGCGAGCTGCGGAAACTGCGGTCGTGAGGGCTTGTACGGCCTCTCGGCGGCTCGGTTTACAACGTTATATAGGCGGGGTGGCGCAGGCGGCAAGGGAGTTGTCGATGCGTTTCCAAAATGTGTCGCCCCGGGGCGCGGTCCCACGCGCGACGCCCGCCGGGCGAAGGCGCACCAGGTGCCGCACACCCCCTGGACACCGGCTTGAGCGCGTGCTGTCATACCGCCGACATCAAATTTTCCAACGTTGCACATGAGTTGTCGTGCAGAAGCGGAGTCCCCACACGATGCCCCTGAACCGCAGACAACTCATGACGGGCGCCCTGGTGACCGCCGCGGCGGTCACCTCGGCCGGCCGCTGGGCCACCACCGCGACCGCCGCCGAGGGCGTGATGGCGGCCGCGCACGGCGGCCACTACTCCCCGAACGCCGATCCGTTGCACCCGACGGCGTTCCTGCGGCTGCCGCCCGGGCGGATCGCCCCCAAGGGCTGGCTCGCGGGCCAGCTGCGGCTCCAGCTGGACGGCCTCTGCGGCCGCTACGAGGAGCTCTCGCACTTCCTCGACTTCGAGGCCACCGGCTGGGTCCGCCCCGACCTGGACGGCTGGGAGGAAGTCCCCTACTGGCTGCGCGGATACACGGAGCTGGCGATCGTCACCGGTGACGCGACGGCGCTGGCCACCGCGCGCCGGTGGATCGACGCGATCCTCACGACCCAGCAGTCCGACGGCTTCTTCGGGCCGAAGGCCTTGCGCACCGCGCTGAACGACGGCCCCGACTTCTGGCCCTACCTCCCCCTGATCCAGGCGCTGCGCTCCTGGCAGGAGTACAGCGACGACAACCGGATCATCCCGTTCCTCAGCAGGTTCTTCCGGTTCATGAACGCGCAGGGCCCCGGGGCGTTCGACACCAGCTGGATCGCCCTGCGCTGGGGCGACGGGCTGGACAGCGTGTACTGGCTGTTCAACCGCACCGGCGACACCTTCCTGCTCGATCTCGCCGACAAGATCCACCGCTACGGCGCCGACTGGGGCGACAACCTCGTCGACCCGCACAACGTCAACATCGCGCAGGGCTTCCGCGAGCCCGCCCAGTACGCCCTGCGCAGCGGCTCACCGCAGGACACCACGAACACCTACGGCACGTACGCCAAGGCCATGGACACCTACGGGCAGTTCCCCGGCGGCGGCTTCGCCGGCGACGAGAACGCCAGGCCGGGCCATGGCGACCCCCGGCAGGGCTTCGAGACCTGCGGAATCGTCGAGTTCATGGCGAGCCACCAGCTGCTCACCCGGATCACGGGCGACCCGCTCTGGGCCGACCGCTGCGAGGAGCTGGCCTTCAACTCGCTGCCCGCATCCCTCGACCCGTCGGGGAAGGCCGTCCACTACATCACCAGCGCCAACGGCGTCGACCTGGACGACGTGCCCAAGCAGGACCGGCAGTTCCAGAACGGCTTCGCCATGCAGGCGTATCTGCCGGGCGTCGACCAGTACCGCTGCTGCCCGCACAACTACGGCATGGGCTGGCCCTACCTCACCGGGGAGCTCTGGCTCGCCACCCCGGACGGCGGGCTCGCCGCGGCGATGTACGCGGCCTGCGAGGTCACCGCGAAGGTCGCGGACGGCACGGAGGTCACCTTCACCGAGGAGACCGGCTACCCGTTCACGGACACGGTCACCCTCTCCCTCACGTCCCCGAAGGCGCTGAGCTTCCCGCTGGTCCTGCGGGTGCCCGCCTGGTGCGCCGCGCCGGAGATCGAGGTCAACGGCGAGCGGGTGGCCGCCCCCGCGGGACCCGCCTTCACCCGGATCGAGCGCACCTGGTCCGACGGCGACCGGGTCACCCTGCGCCTCCCGCAGCGCACCACCGTGCGCACCTGGGCGGACAACCACGGCTCCGTCAGCGTCGACCACGGGCCGCTCACGTACTCACTGCGCATCGGTGAGTCGTACGAACGCATCGGCGGCACCCAGCAGTTCCCGCAGTACGCGGTCCACGCCACCACCCCGTGGAACTACGGCCTCGTCCTGGACGGCGCCCGGCCGGCCGTCCTCCGGCGCCGCCGTGCCGCCGACGACAACCCCTTCACCCTGGACGGCACCCCGCTGGTCATGACCGCCCGCGCCCGCCGCATCCCCGAGTGGAGCGCCGACGACGAGCACGTGGTGGCGCCCCTACGAACGAGCCCCGCGCGCAGCACCGAGCCGGTCGAGGAGGTCACGCTCGTCCCCATGGGCGCGGCGCGGCTGCGCATCACCTCCTTTCCGACGGCGAGCCCGGACGCGGCGCCCTGGCTCGCGGACCGCTGGTACCGGATCGGCAACCGCAACTCCGGCAAGGTGCTGGGCGTGGACGGCATGTCGAGCGAGAACAGCGCCCATGTGGTGCAGTTCGCCGACACCGGGACCGCCGACCACCTGTGGCGGCTCGTGGCCAACGGCGACGGCTGGTACCGCATCCGCAACCAGCACTCCGGCAGGGTGCTCGGCGTGGACCTGATGTCCACCGAGGACAGCGCGCACGTCGTCCAGTTCGACGACAACGACACCGCGGACCACCTCTGGCAGCTCGTGCCGGACGGCGAGGGCTGGTACCGCGTCCGCAACCGCAACTCGGACAAGGTGCTGGCCGTGGACGGCATGTCCACCGCCGACAGCGCCCACATCGTGCAGTACGCCGACGACGGCACCGCGGACCACCTCTGGCAGCTGCTCTGAGGGACGGTCCACCGCTCCGCTCACGCCCGTGCCGGGTCCCGTCGAGGCCCGGCCGGACCCGGCGGTGGCTCAGGCGTCTCCCATGACCAGGCCTTCGATGGTGTGCTTCTGGACGATGGGGGTCAGCTCCTCCACCACCGGGCAGTGCAGATGCGCGCGTACCCGTCCGGGCAGTGAGGCCCAGTACCCCCGGGTCACCGCCATGTCGTGCTGCGCGTCGTTACCGGCGCCGGGAGCGTCGACACCCAGGACCAGGACCGGCCGCGCGTCCGACGAGTGGTTGGCCGTGCCCCGGTGGACCGTCAGGGCGGACCGGGCAGAGATGTCCCCGCGCCTCGGGTACTTGCGCTCGGCGAGTGCGGCGTAGCGCGGGTAGGTGTCGCGGGGCGGAAACATCCCGTGTCCGAAGCCGGGGTCGTCGTCCCACTGGGTGCCCGGCGCGATCTCGAACGGGCCCATGTCGTCACGGGTGTCGACCGCGGTGAGGTTGAAGGCGAGCGACGTCAGCCGTCGCCGGTGCCGGGTGGCGTCGGGCATCGGGAAGTCCCGGTGCCAGGGCTGGTTCACCGCTCCGGCCAGCGGGACGTCGAAGCCCAGCTCGACGATCCGGTAGTCGGGCCCCAGGACGGCCTCGGACACCCCACGCACCCAGGGGTGGTCGACGAGGTCCACGAATCCCCTGAGCCGCTCGGGGTGTATCTCGACGTAGTAGCGGTGCGGCCCCCGGCCGACCGCTCCGCCCTCCCTGCCGCGTGCCTCCGTGAAGGCCTCGTCGATGTCCTCGCGCATCGTGTCGGCCCACCGCGGGGTGAAGGCGCCCCGGTGTGCGGTGATTCCGGCGGTGTACAGGTCCTCGACGGCCGCGTCGAGGTCTGCTGCGGGGGTGGTGACTCGGGGCATGGTGATGGTCCCTTCATCGGCTGGATACGGCGGGATGCGACGTCGGTGCCTTCATGTTGCAACGTTGCAATCATCGTGGCAAGAGCGTGTGCACACCCTGCTTCGACAGGGCTGTTACGGTGCACAGCGCAAGGGCACGGCATGCCGGCCCGCCCCGCGCTCACCGAGGTACAGGAGCTCACCGACCGTGGCAGCGAGACTCAAGGACGTCGCCCTGCTCGCCGGCGTGTCCGTCAGGACCGTCTCCAATGTCGTGAGCAACACCGCGGCCGTCGCCCCGGCGACGCGTGCCCGGGTCATGGCGGCCGTCGAGGAACTGGGCTACCGCCCCAACCTCGCCGCCCGTAACCTCCGGCAGGGCCGCACCGGCCTCATCGGGGTGGTCGTGCCCGAGATCCACTCCCCCTACTTCGGTGCGCTGACGGGTCTGCTCATCGACGCGGCGCAGGAACGCGGGTGGACGGTGCTCCTGGAGCGGACCGGTGGGCGCGCGGATCTGGAGCGGCGTCTGCTGGACGGCTCGGAGGGGCATCAGGTCGACGGGATGATCGTCAGTCCGTGGTCGACGTCTCCGTCCGAGCTGGCCACGCTCGCGGGCGGTCTGCCCCTCGTCGTCCTGGGTGAGCTGGAGCCGGACGGCTCCATCGACCATGTGGCCCTGGACAATGTGGGGGCGGCGCGCGACGCCACGCGTCATCTGGTCTCGCGGGGCCGTCGGCGCGTCGCCGCTGTCGGCCTCCAGCCGGGTCTTGGCCACGGTACGGCGGAACTGCGCGCCGACGGTTTCCGGCAGGGGCTGCGGGAAGCCGGCCTGGATCCGGTGGCCGAGGTGGAGGTGGCCGATCTGCACCGGACCGAGGGAGCACGCGCCATGCGTGAACTGCTGAGGGTGCCGGGCTTCGTCGACGCCGTCTTCTGCTTCAGCGACGAACTGGCCCTCGGCGCCCTGCGCGTGGCCGCCGAGCAGGGTGTCCGGGTACCGGAGGACGTGGCCCTGATCGGGTTCGACGACATCGAGGACGGCCGGTTCGCCACCCCGTCGCTCAGCACGATCGCCCCGGACCGTGAGCAGATCGCCGAACGCGCGGTGCAGTGCCTGACCGAGCGCGTCCTCGGCCGTCTCGACACACTGCCTGCCCGCCGCATCGTGGTCCCGCACCGCCTCATGGCCCGTGAGAGCACCGGGGCCCCGCTCCCCCCGATGTGACGGCGGGCGTGAGCCGGGTCAGCGCTCTCCGGGCCTGGGGGTCGCGTTCCCCAGCCGGATGCCGCTGAATCCCAGTGTGCTGGGCACCACCGCCTCCCAGAAGCCCCAGAGGTTGTCGAGGACGCGCAGCTGGATCCCCGCGTCCTGGTGCAGCTGGACGAGATCGCCGACGGGCTCCGCGGGACCGAGTGGTTCGACGGGCTCCGTCGACACGAAGGCGTTCGGGACCGGTTCGCCGAAGGGGCGGAAGGCGGCGGCGGCGAAGCGGTAGGCGAACAGCTCCACGCTCAGGAGCCTTCTCAGCCAGCCGTGTTCGATGGCGTGCACCCGTCGGCCGCCACCGGGGCCGAGGATGCCCTCACGGTCGGCCGGCGTGGTGCCCGGCAGGTCCCACGCCATGGCGCGCGGGCACTGGCGTGGGAACCAGTAGGCCGGGGCCTGGGTGCCGTCGACGGCCCAGACGTACGCCTGGGCCTGTCTGGCGGTGGCGGCGACATGGGGAAGGAACAGGGGGATCGTGGGGTCTTCGGAGAAGTGCAGCACCTCTCCCGGCCGGGGACGCATGCTCCGGTTCTACCGTACGACCGCCTGTCGCCGTGGCCGATGACGCCGGTGCTCCCGGCAGTGCGGCGCGTGCGCGCACTGCCGGGAGCGGTCCTGCGGGGTTCCGCCTGCTACTGGCCCGCGGCTGCGCCGGCGGCGATGACCTCCTCGTTGATCGCCCGCACCTTGGCGGGGTCGACCTTGATCTCCCGACGGTCGTACGTCCAGAGGCCGTTGAGCTCGTTCTCCAGGTCGGTCACCTGGGTGTAGATGGAGCCGGAGAGCTCCTCACGGGCCGCGTCCAGGTAGTACGTACGGGTGTTCTCGACGTACTTGGCGGTCAGGGCGTCCTTGTCGGCGACACCGCTGTAGATGGCGGCCGGCGCACCGGGCCACATGTTCCCGGGTGTCCGCAGGGTGAAGCCGCCGTGCTCACCGTCCATCGCGGCCCGGGTCTCGTCCGGGGACGCCGGGTCGGTGTTGTTGTAGTCGTGGTGGTCGATGATCTCGCCCTTGCCCGAGTCACCCTTGGAGTCGCAGCAGTTGACACCGCTGTGGGCGTTGACGACCCGGGACGGGTCCGCGGCCTTGACCTGCTCCGCGATCTTCCCGGTCTCGGTGCGGTCCCACTCGCCCCAGCCCTCGTTGAAGACGATCCAGGCGCCGATCGAGGGGTAGTTGTGCAGCTGCTCCATCATCTCGGCCCCCTGGTCGAGGAAGGCCTTGTGGCCCTTCTCGCCGGTGAGGTTGCCGGAGACGAAGTCCTGCCACACCAGCAGACCCAGCTGGTCGGCGTGGTAGTACCAGCGCGCGGGCTCGACCTTGATGTGCTTGCGGACCGAGTTGAAGCCGAGGTCCTTCTGCGCCTTCAGGTCGAAGATCAGGGCGTCGTCGCTGGGCGCCGTGTTCAGACCGTCGGGGTAGAAGCCCTGGTCGAGCTGGGCGAGGGAGAAGAACGGCTTTCCGTTGAGCACCAGCTTCTGGTAGCCGCCGACCTCGGCGACCTCCAGGGAACGCATACCGAAGTAGCTGTCCACGCTGTCCTTGGAGCGGCCGTCCTTGAGGGTGACCTCCAGGTCGTACAGGTAGGGGTCGTCCGGGGTCCACAGGTGCTGCTTGGAGACCGGGACACTCAGCTCGCGGTTGGCCGCGCCGGTGACCCTGCCGACGACCTTGCCCTTCTTGTCACGGGCGACCGCGGTGACACGGGCGGACTTCGAGGCGTCCTCGGAGTTGACCGTCAGGGCGAGCCTGCCCTTGTCGATGTCCGGCGTGGTCGTCAGGGAGTCGACGGCGGCGGGAGCGACGGGCTCCATCCAGACGGTCTGCCAGATGCCGGAGGAAGCGGTGTAGAAGATGCCGCTCGGGTTGGCGGACTGCTTGCCGGTGGGCTGGTCGGCTCCCGTGGTGTCGGTGACGCCGACCACGATCTCCTGGGGGCCGCTGCCCTTGACCGCGTCGGTGATGTCGGCACTGAAGGCGGTGTAGCCGCCGGTGTGCTCGGCGACCTGCCTGCCGTTGACCCAGACCCGCGCCTGGTAGTCGACGGCGCCGAAGTTGAGCTTCAGCCGGTCTTCGTTGTTCCGCTTGCCGACCGACCAGCTCCTGGGCACGGTCACGAGCTTGCGGTAGAACATGTGGTCTTCGTGGCGCTCCAGCCCGGACAGCTGCGACTCGACGGGGTAGGGCACCGTGATGTGCTCGTCGAGCTTCTTGCCGAAGACCGGCTTCTCACCGGCGGTCGCTCCCGCGAACTCCCACTGGCCGTTGAGGTTCTTCCAGTCGTCGCGCACCTGCTGCGGGCGGGGGTACTCGGGCAGCGGGTTCTTGGGGTCGGCCTTGTCGCCCCAGGGGGTGGTCAGCCGGTGCGTGGAGAGGTTCTGCGCCCTGCGGCTGATCTCGGGGACGGTCTCGTCGCCGGCCTTCAGGCCACCCTCACCGTCGTACACGAACTTGACCTGCTGGTCCTTCTGGACGGGCGCGTCCAGGGTGATGTCCAGCACCTTGGGGTCGCCGGGCACCACGGCCGCCGACTTCACGGGCATCGGCGTGGTGTCCGCCTCGATGGCGAGGTGGTCCTTGATGTCCTCGATGCCGCTGACCTCGTGGTCGAAGGCCGCACGCAGCTTCAGGCCGTCCTCGGCGACGCTCAGTCCGACCGGGTAGATCTCGAAGTCGGCGGGCGGGGTGAAGGCGGACTCAGGCACGAGCTGCCGGTCGAGCTTCGCGGACGACCAGCGCAGGAACATGTTCGCCCCGCCGACGTCCTGGAACAACTCCAGCCGGAACGTGTGCTGTTCACCGGCCTTCAGGGCGACCGGTGCGCTGGTCTGCTCGTTGTCCCAGTCCGGCTCCCAGTGGTCGATGACCGCCTTGTCGTCGATGAAGAGGCGGAAGCCGTTGTCCCCGATGGCGGCGAAGGTGTAGTCGCCGTCCTCCGGGGCCTCGATCTGTCCCGTCCAGCGGGCGGTGGTGTTCTCCGTCCGTCCGGTGGCCGACTCGAACGCACCGGTCAGGTCGGGGAAGTTGATGTCCGGGTCGAGGGCGGTCGCACCGAGTTCGGCGAAGTCACGGGCGCCGGGCTCGGACATGGCGAAGTACTCGCCCTTGAGGCCGTGCACCTCGGTGGACGGGTCCTCCTTCACGGACGCCGAAGCGGAGGCGGCGCCTTCGGCGGGAGCGGAGGCCGCGGCCGGGACCATGGTGGCCCCGACGGGCAGCAGCAGCGCCGCCGTACAGGCGAGCGTTCTCAAAAGGATGCGGGGGCGGGCTAGTTGTCGTTTCAAGGCGTCGTCCTCGTCGAAGAAGCCGAAGTACTCCGGACCACGAAGCACTGCACATAGTCGAACATTGAGCCACAGCCTCAAACACCTGACAACGGTCGTGCACACAGAATTTTCAACGATAGAAAAACGAGACCCCTCCCGCGGCCGGCTCCGGACGCACGGGGCCCGGCGAACGGCGTCGCGCCGCCCACCGGGCTCCGGAACAAGGCCGGTCTGTGTGCTACTGCGGAAGACCCGCAGGCCCCGTGGCCCACGATGTGTTCGGCCGGTCGGCGAGCCGGTAGGCCAGCGACCCTCCACGGGTGACCAGTCGGGCGTCGGTCCACGACCTGTCACTCTGTCGCCCGTCGACCTTCACCGCGTCGATGTACGGATGTGTCGCATCCGCCTGCGGAGCGCTGATCCGGATGTCCCCGCCCTGCGGCCGGTCGAGCACCGCGGTCGGGAACAGCGGCGCACCGAGCAGCATGGTGGCGCTGCCCGGCGTCTGCGGATAGAGGCCGAGCGCCGAGAAGACGTACCAGGCCGACATCGTGCCGAGGTCGTCGTTGCCGGGCAGCCCGCTGGGGCCGGTCCCGTAGACCGTGTTCACGATCTCACGCACGGTCTCCTGGGTCTTCCACGGCTGCCCCAGGGCGTTGTAGAGCCAAGGGGCGTGGATGCCCGGCTCGTTGGTCGGATCGTAGCGCAGCGAGTCGCCGCCCTTGACGGACCATGAGCCGTCCTCCTTGTGGAAGAAGCCGTCCAGCCGCTCCGCCGCCACGTCCCTGCCGCCCATGGCCTCGGCCAGGCCCTGCACGTCCTGCGGGACCATCCAGGTGTACGTGGCGCTCGTCCCCTGCGCGAAGCCCGTGTCGCTGCCGGGGCTGAAGGGGGTCACCCAGGAGCCGTCGAGGTTGCGTGCCTGGATGTAGCCGGTGGTGCCGGCCCCGTCCGTGGCCTCGGGGTTGTAGACGTTGCGCCACCACTGGCCGCGCTCCTCGAAGGCCTTGGCCTCCTCGTCACGCCCGAGCAGCCGGGCCCATCGGCCGAGTGCGGCGTCGGCGACCGCGTCCTCCAGAGTCTCGGCGGCACCGCCCCAGCAGTGGCAGACATCCTGAGCGGCGTAGTGGGAGTCCAGGTACTGGGCGAGGTTGGGCCGCTGGCCGGTGCACTGGCCGGGGCATCCCGCGTCGGAGAGGCCGTCCTCGTGGGGCACCGTGGCCTGGCGGGCCAGGGACTCGAAGGCGCCCTCGTAGTCGAAGTTGCGTACGCCCATCGCGTAGAACGTGGCGAGGGTGGCGGCCGTCGGGTCGCCCGTCATCACATGGGTGGCGCCGTTGACGTGCACCCAGCGGTCCCAGACGCCGTCGTTCTGCTCGGAGAAGTTGTAGAGCGACTGGGCGAAGTCGCCCGCGATCTTCGGTTTGAGGAGGGCGAGCAGCTGGATCTGGGCGCGGTACTGGTCCCAGCCGGAGAAGTTGCTGTACTGGGCCTTCTGACCGCGCGTCACGCGGTGCGGCTTCCCGTCCATGCCGGGGTAGCGGCCGTCGGTGTCGCTGATCAGGTTCGGCTGCATCAGTGAGTGGTACAGCGCGGTGTAGAACGAGGTGCGCTGCGCCTCGCTGCCGCCGCCGACGCGCGCGGAGGCCAGCTCACGGTCCCAGGCCGCGGATCCGGCCCGGGCGATGTCGTCGACGCTGTCTCGCGGGGAGATCTCCTCGCGGAGGTTGGCCTCGGCGCCTTTCTGGCTGACGTAGGAGATCCCGATCCGCATACGGACGTCGTCGTCGGCCGAGGTGTCGAAGCCGACCCAGCCACCGGAACCCCGGCCTGCCCGGTCCGCCCCCGTGGCGTATCCCTCGCCGCCGCTTCCGCTGGTCGCGCCCGGCGCGAGGGTGTCGTCCCGCCAGGTGCCCGTGGAGGAGAAGGCGCGGTCGAAGGAAGCGCTGAAGTAGAGCCGGTAATAGCTCTTGCGGTTGTTGGTGCCGCCGTTGGCGCGGCGACCGCAGAAGGCGCCGGTGAGCACCGACCCGGTCACCTTGCGGTGCGCGGTGTCGATCTTGATCTCGGCGTCCTCGCTGCCGTTCAGGGAGTTGGACACCCGGAAGAGCAGATTGGCGGGCTTGTCCGCCGGGAAGCTGAAGTCCGCGACACCCGCGCGCTCGCTCACGGCCAGGTCCGCGGTGGCGCCGGACTCAAGGCCGACGGTGTAACGGCCGGCCACGGCGCGCTCGTCGTCGTGCGAGAAGTCCGACGCGTAGACGGCGTCCTTCGTGTCGGCGGACGGCGACGAGGTGATGTCGCCGACGATCGGCATGATCGGGACATCACCCGCGGCGCCGGGGTCGCACCCGGCTCCGTTGACATGGGTGAGACTCAGTCCGCGCATCCGGGTCACCCCGTGCTCGTAACCGTTGGCCGCCCCGGTGCTCGTCTGGTCGCCCTTGGTACTGGTCGGCGACCAGGCCATCATCCCGTACGGACGGACCGCGCCGGGGTAGGTGTTGCCGCCGTTCGACGTGCCGATCATCGGGTCCACATAGGCGGTGGGCCGGGTGACGAGCGCCTCGGCCTGGGCAGCCGGCGGCATGACGGCGCCGGCGAGCGCGCCGGTGATGACGATCGCGGCGGCCCGTGCGGCGAGGCGCCGGGCCGGGGACAGTCTGGAGGGCATGTTCTCGGAAACCTCCGACAGAGTTGGACAACGTTGTCAACACCGTTCGGAGCACGGCGCGGCAGCGTTGATCGATTCGGCCCGAGCGTAGATCCCCACGGCGTGCCTGGGAATGCCACGGACGGATCCGACCGGTGAACGACCGGTGAACGGGGTTCCGGGACCGAGCCATGGGGATGATGGTGACCGCCTGCCGACGCGACCGGCCGGCAGAGAGGAGCACCATGATCCGCTGGACCTACGCCTTCATCGACCGCCCCGCGCCGGCCGCCGGCCGCGCAGCCGCCTTCTGGGGCACGGTCACCGGAACCCACGCCTCCGCCCCGTGGGGCGAGCGCGGCGAATTCACCACCCTGATCCCGGACGGGGCCGATGCCTGCCTGGTGACCCAGGCGGTGGGCGGAGCAGGCGGAACGGGCGGAGCCCATCCCGATCTCGCGGTCGATGACGTGGGCGCCTTCACCGCACGGGCCCGTCTGCTGGGAGCCGAGGAGGAGGCCCGGCACCCTGAACTCGCCGTGCTGCGCTCCCCCGGTGGTCAGCCCTTCTGCGTCGTGCCCTGGCGGGGCCATCGGAGGCGGCCGTCCGTCCTCACCGACACCGACGGGACCAGGAGCCGCCTCGACCAGCTCTGCCTCGACGTGTCACCGGCCGCGTTCGAGGCGGAGGTCGAATTCTGGACCGCGCTGACCGGCTGGGACTCCCGGCCTGGCGTCCACCCCGAATTCCATGTGCTCCGCCCGTCCGCGGAGCCGACCGTCGATCTGCCCGTCCATCTGCTCCTCCAGCGGCTGACGGAGCCCCGCCCCGCCTCGGGCCATCTGGATCTGGCCTGCTCGGATCTCGCGGCCGGCCGGGTGCAACACGAGCGGCACGGTGCGCGGTTCGTGCGCGACGGCGACGGCTGGACGGTGATGCGGGACCCGGCGGGCGGGGTCTACTGCCTCACCGGGCGTGATCCCGTGACGGGCGAGTAGGCGGTCAGGGCTGCCGCGCCCCTGCGGGTGCGGCAGCCCTTCGGTGCGCTACGGCGTCGTGATGCCGGGCCTGGGCGCGGCCGCCATCCCGTCGCCGATGGCGAAGCTGGGATGCGGCGGCTGGTTGTAGGCGGTGTTCTGCCAGGCCAGCGCCGTCCGGTACATGGTGTCGTGGAGCAGTGTGGTGATCCTGGTGTCGGTCTCGTACGGCGTGGAGTAGATCCGCAGCGCCTTGTTGTCGGTGGTCGGCCAGACGACTTCCTCGCGCCAGTCGCCGAAGAGGTCGCCGGAGAGCGCGGGCGTGGCCTTGGTGCCGTTGTTGGAGTGGACCGAGGCCCCGGTCAGCAGGCGGGTGTCGGACGACGTGCCGTACTTGTCGATGTGGGTGCCGTCGAGGAGTTCACGGGTCGTGTCGCCGTCCCACCAGGACAGGAAGTTGGCACTGGACGGCTTGCGGCTGCTGACGGTGTCGCCGTTCGGGCCCAGCAGACCGGAGACGGCGGACGACCAGGACTCGGCGCCCGCGCTGCCCGACCAGATGTCGTCGGACACGCCGCGTCCGTTGTCACCGTTCGCCGGCGTGGACCAGAGGATCTGGCCGGTGGCGGCGTCCGCCATCCAGGAGGACGGCTTCGAGCTGTCCTCGTCGACCTTGAACTCCTCCAGGCCGGGCCTCGACGGATCGAGGTCTCCTACGTGCATGGCGTCGCCGTGGCCGTTCTTCGTCGTCCACAGTCCGCTGCCGTCGTCGTCCACGGCCATCGCGCCGTAGATGATCTCGTCCTTGCCGTCACCGTCCGCGTCGGCGACGGACAGCTGGTGGTTGCCCTGACCGTCGTATCCCTTGCCGGAGTTGGTCGAGCTGTCGGTGTCGAAGGTCCAGCGCCTGGTGAATGCCCCGTCCCGCCAGTCCCAGGCCGCGACGACACTGCGGGTGTAGTAGCCGCGCGCCATGATCAGGGACGGCCGGGCGCCGTCCAGATAGGCCGTGCCGGCGAGGAAGCGGTCGACGCGGTTGCCGTAGGAGTCACCCCACGAGGACACCGTGCCGCGCGCGGGGACGTAGTCGACGGTGCCCATCGCCGCGCCGGTGTTCCCGTTGAACATGGTCAGGAACTCGGGTCCTGACAGGACGTATCCGGAGGAGTTGCGGTAGTCGGCGGATGAGCTGCCGATCACCTGTCCTGTGCCGTCGACGCTGCCGTCGGCGGTCTTCATCGCCACCTCGGCCTCGCCGTCACCGTCGTAGTCGTACACCTGGAACTGGGTGTAGTGCGCGCCGGAGCGGATGTTGCGCCCGAGGTCGATCCGCCAGAGCCGGGTGCCGTCGAGGCGGATCCCGTCGATGATCGTGTTGCCGGTGTAGCCGGACTGGGAGTTGTCCTTGGCGTTGGTGGGCTGCCACTTCAGTACGAAGTCCAGGGCGCCGTCGCCGTCCAGATCGCCGACGGACGCGTCGTTGGCCTCGTAGGTGTAGGCGACCCCGTCGGGTGTCGTCCCGCCCGCGGGCGGGCTGATGGGCACGTCCTTGTATCCGGCGCGGAACTGGATCGCGTGCACGGAGTCGCTCTGCTCCACGCCGTCGACGACCGCGCGGACCGTGTAGTCGGCGGAGTCCGGCGCGTCGGGGTGGAAGTAGTTCGTCGAGTTTGTGACCGGCGCGTCGTTGACCTTGATGCCCGCCCGGTAGACGTTGAACGACACGTCGTCGGGGTCGGTGCCGAGCCAGCGCCAGCTGACGAGGTTCCCGCCGTCGGTGTGCACGCTCACGACACCGCGGTCCAGCGCCTCGGCCTGCCGGGCGGTGGCGGCCTGCGAGGACGGGCCGAGTGCGACGAGCCCGCCGGCGGCGAGCAGCCCGGCCACGAGAGCGCCGGTCAGCGCGCGGGTTCGGGTGATACGACGTCTGCGGCGGGGGCGGGAATCGGGGTGGGGAAGCAGAGGCTCCACGAGAGGCACCTTCGGCAGGGGACGGCTTACGCCCCCTCAGTTGCTCCCGGACGCCGAAAGGTTGCCGCCTGATTCCGCGTGTGTCACGGCGGGCCGGCCCCGGCCCGCGCCCACCGCGTGCGCCGCGGAGTGCAGCGAGCGCAGGGCGAGCAGCAGGAAGCCGATGTCGTCGAGGTAGACAGGATCGGGCAGGAGGTCGACGGGCGACACGGTGTAGATCACCGAGGCCCATACGAGCGCCTTGTTGTGCAGGGGGATACCCGCGTCGACCAGGAGCCGCCTGGCCCGGATCACGCGCACCAGCAGAACGGCCGCGGCACCCGCCATGAGCAGGAGTGCGCACACGCCGATGAGGAGCCAGACCGAGATGTCCATGGCTCATCGTCTCCCGGCGGGGCGTCCTGAGCACGCACGCCTCACCCGTGGCTCCTGGCGTGCTGCCGGGCGCGACGGCGCCTCAGCGCACGGCGTTCGTCCTCGTCCGTTCCTCCCCAGACGCCCGCGACCTGCCCCTTCTCCAGCGCCCATTCCAGGCACTGTTCCTGTACGGGGCAGGTCCCGCAGACGGCCTTGGCCTCCTGTGTCTGCAGGAGTGCGGGGCCGCCGCTGCCGATGGGGAAGAACAGGTCGGGGTCCTCTTCGCGGCATGCCGCCTGCGTACGCCAGTTGTCCACGTCTCTCACTCCTCTTCATGGTTCCGGGTCGCGCACTGTGCGCGTGACCGTGATCCGGCGTTCGAAACCACGGGGGCCGGGCCTTCAGGGGCTTCCGGCGGGTCGGCCGGCCCCCGGCAGCGGCGAACCCGGGTGCGGCGCCGCCGCGCACGCGCTGTCCAGCCGGATGCGGTAGTCCATGACGGCGGCCGGATCGTCGATGATGTCCACCCGGGCCCCCGCGGTCTCCAGAACCGCGCGGTCGCCGATCTCCGGGGCGGGTACGCGCAGCAGATGCAGCGCCGGGACCCCGGTCATGGGATGCGGCGGGTAGTCGAGGGGCATCACCTGCACCGTGAGGTGCCGGCGTTGAGCGGCCTCCTCCAGCGCCGCCCGCTGCTCAGCCATCACGGCCGGGCCGCCGACGGTGGTGTGGAGCGCGGCGGCCGGGATCAGGGCCCAGAGGGCTGCTCCGCGGGCCTCGATGCGGCGCTGCCGCTCCGCCAGCAGTTCGAGGTGCCTCGCGCCCAGCGACGGCGGATCGGCGCTCAGGCTCCGGCGCAGGGCCGCCTCGTAGGCCGGGGTTCGCAGCAGCTCGGGGACCAGGGCGGGGTGCCAGGTGCGGACGAGTGCGGCGGAGGACTCGATGCCGATGACCTCCTGCTGCCAGGGCTCCAGCGCGTCCCGCCAGGCGTGCCACCAGCCCGGCAGGTTCGCGGCCGCGATGCCCGCCATGATCGGCTCGGCCTCCGCGTCGGACACCGCGTAACGCTCCAGGAGGACGCGGACCTGATGGGCGTCGAGCCCGGTCTCGGCACGCTCGATGCGCCGGACCGTGGCCGGATGGGCTCCCAGCGCCACGGCTGCCGCCTGAAGGCTGACGCCCGCGTGCTGCCGCAGCTTCCGCAGGCGTGCCGCCAGCACACGGTGCTCGACGGTGGGGCCGGACCGGGGTCTCATCGACATCCCTTCCTCTTCGGGCCCGAAACCGTGGGGGTTCGGAGCGGTATCGGCGCCGATACCGGAACCATCCTGACATTCTGCCTCTTGCAAAGTATGCACTTTGCACGGAGAGTACGTACATGTCGGAAATAGTCACGTGCGCGCGTCCGACCCTGGAGGCATCCGGCGGGCGGAGCGCACAGAGCTGGTGGATCCCCCGTCTCCCCCGGGGCGTTCCCGTGGCGAGGCACCGCGTACAGCAAGCCATGCGGGGCTGGGGAGAACCGGACGAGCGCGTCGAGGCGGCGGCTCTGGTCACGACCGAGCTGGTCACGAACGCGGTGGAACACACCGCGGGCCGGCGCATCCGGTGCCGTCTGCTGCGCACGCCCGGAAGGATCCGGATCTGTGTCTGGAACCGCGGCCGGCGCCACATACCGGAGCTGCCCGGCCCACGGGCCGAGCAGCTCGCCGACGCCCCGCCCGATGCCCTCCACGGCACGGAGGGCCCCGGACCTGTGGTCCTCGACGGACCGGACGGCATGGACGACGGCTTCAGCCTGGCGTCGGTGGCCGAGGGCGGGCGGGGTCTGATGCTGGTGGACGCCCTTGCGACCCGCTGGGGCACACGCACCAGCGTGTCCGGCCGGCTCGTCTGGGCCGATATCTGACGGCCCCGGGACAGGACCCGCGGAGGGGCGGTGGCTCAGGCGAGCACCGTCCGGCACTCCGGGTGTCCCCAGCCGTTCGGATTCTTGGCGATCATGTCCTTGGCCGCGTACGGCTTCCCGCAGTGGCACCGGCCCGCGAACTTCGCCCGGATCGTGCCACCGGAACGCGCCTTGCCCCCGGAGCCTCCCGCGGCCCCGCTCTTCACGGCGCCCGCCGTCCGGCCCTTCGTCGAACGGGCGGGAGCAGGGACGGGCAGGTCAGCCGCGCCGTACGCCGTCCCCGCGGCCTGCTGCGAGACGGCCACCTCGCTCGCGGCCTGGTCGGCCAGCGCGTTGAGCGGATCTCCGTCCACCTGGTGGGCGGGCACATAGCGGAACGTCACACCTCTGCTGCTCAGCAGCTCGTCGATGCCGACCACCAGCTCCCGGTTGGCGACCGGCTTGCCCGCCGATGTCTTCCAGCCGTTGCGCTTCCACCCCGGCAGCCACTTGGTCACCGCGTTCATCGCGTACTGCGAGTCCATCCGCACCTCGACGGGCACGGCCGGATCGGTCGACCTCAGCAGCTCCAGCAGGGCGGTGAGCTCGGCGACGTTGTTGGTGGCGGTGCCCAGCGGGCCCGCTTCCCAGCGCAGGGGGTTCCCCCGGCCGTCGGCCACGACCCATGCCCAGGCCGCAGGTCCCGGATTTCCCTTCGATGCCCCGTCACACGCGGCGATGATGCGCTCGTCCATGCCCCTGATCATGCCAGCCCGGACACTCAGGGCACGATCGAGTCGATGTACCCGCCGTCCACCCGCATGGCCGCACCCGTGGTGGCCGACGCCTGCGGCGAGCTGAGGTAGACGACGAGGTTCGCGATCTCCTCCGGCTCGATCAGCCGCTGGATCAGGGACTGCGGACGGTGCAGGCGCATGAATTCGCGCTGGGCCTCGTCCCACGGAAGATCACCCACGAGCTCGCGTACGAAGTCCTCGACCCCGCCGGTGTGCGTGGGCCCGGCGATCACCGAGTTCACGGTCACCCCGGTACCCGCGGCCTCCTTGGCGAAGCCACGGGAAACGGCGAGCAGGGCGGTCTTCGACATGCCGTAGTGGATCATCTCGGCGGGGATGACGATCGCGGAGTCGCTCGCGATGTTCTGTACGCGCCCCCACCCCCGCTCGGTCATGCCGGGCAGATAGCGGCGGATCAGGCGCGCCGCGCTGAGGACGTTGGTGTCGAAGTAGGTGCGCCACTCCTCATCGGTGATCTCCAGCGGCGGCCGGGAACCGAAGATGCCGAGGTTGTTGACGAGGATGTCCGCGTCAGGCACCGCGGCGCCGAGCTCCGCGGCGCCCTGTTCCGTGGCGAGGTCGCAGGTGACCGTGAGGACGTCGGCGTCCGGCTCGGTGCCGCGCAGTACGTCCGCCGCATCGTCGAGCCGTGCCCGGCCTCGCCCGGTCAGTACGACGCGCGCTCCGGCGCCGGCCAGCCCGGTGGCGATGGCGAGCCCGATGCCCTGCGAGGAGCCGGTCACGACAGCCGTCCTGCCGGCGAGATCGATACGCACCTTGCGGTCCTTCCGTCCGTGTCCCGCACGCTGCGGGGTCTACACCCTCGCACTCCCCCGCCCGGGACGCCTTCCGGCTGTCCGCCGCGGGGTCCACCGCCGCAACGGGACCGATACGGCGCGGGGCCCCCGGACCGGACGAACCGGCCGGGAGCCCCGTCGCACGGCTCAGAGAACGCCGGACTCGGAGACGGCGATCTTCGCCTTGGTCGTGCCGGCCGAGGAACCGAGCGACTCGATCTTGCGGACGAGCTCCATGCTCGACTCGTCGGCGACCTCACCGAACACGACGTGCTTGCCGTCCAGCCACGGGGTGACGACGGTCGTGATGAAGAACTGCGAACCGTTGGTGTTCGGGCCCGCGTTGGCCATCGAGAGCAGTCCCGGCTTGTTGTGCTTCAGCGTGAAGTTCTCGTCAGCGAACTTCTCGCCGTAGATGCTCTTGCCGCCGGTGCCGTTGCCCCGGGTGAAGTCACCGCCCTGGAGCATGAAGTCCGGGATGACGCGGTGGAACGGCGAGCCCGCGTAGCCGAAGCCCTGCTCACCGGTGGCGAGCGCGCGGAAGTTCTCCGCGGTCTTGGGGGTCACGTCGTCGAAGAGGTTGAACACGATCCGCCCGGCGGGCTGGTCGTCAATGGTGATGTCGAAATACGCCTTGATGGTCATGAGTCCATCCTGACATCAACCGGCACCCTCCGATGCACGGACCCCGCCCCGCGTGGGCCGCGCGCCGCACGCGTACGGCGTACCACGGGGGTGAGCCGTGGTACGCCGTGCCGGTCAGGGAGAACGCCGCTTCCCCCTGCCGGTGTCCTCAGCGGTTGCCGCGGTGACCGCCTGCGCGGTGCCGGCCCCAGGACTCGGAGTCGACCTTGTGCCCGCGGTTGTCGCGGAGGGTGGCGGTGTCCCTGCTGTCCCACACGTGACCACGACGGTTCTGGTACACGTCGTGCCGGGTGTCACGGCCGGCACCGGTGTGGACGCGGACGGAGGAGCGGCCTGCCAGCCGCAGGTCGAAGGTGTACGAGCGGCGGCTCTCGTCGGTGAGCGTCCAGCCACGGAGGTTGACGGCGTGGCGGCCGGTGTTGGTGACGGTGACCCACTCGGCGTTCAGGCTGCGGTTGGAGCCGTTGTCGCGGCCGGGACTCTCGTGCTGGATCTTGCCCAGGACGACCGTCGGGCGCGGCGCCGGCCGGTTGTGACCGTGGCCCCGGCCATCGGCCGTTGCCGGCAGGGCCGCTGCGGCGAGCAGGGCACCCGAGGCGAGAACGGTGGCGGTGATCCGTCGTGCGGAACGGGACATGGGAACCCCTCATCATGCGGGCCCGGAAGGGAGCCGGGCGTTTTCCCTATCCCGGCGTCGTGCCGGGAACGCAAACTTTGTCCGGCTTTCGGGCCGGCCGGAAGGCACCCTGGTGCGCGTGACGAAACTCGGACATTTCTGTCACGCAGAACAGCACCCGGCAGGCCCCGCTCCCCTTGTCACGTCTGCCAGGACCGACCCGGATCCGTGTAACAGAGGCGACAGCGCTTACCCGGACAGGGGTTCCCCTACCTGCGGGAAAGAAGCTCGCGCGTTCGAGCCTTCAAGATCCATCGCGAGGGCGCGACACGGACGCGCTGACCGCCACCGGTGACCAGGGCGCTCACCGGCGCCATGGGATCAAGCGCCATCGTCCTGGCCAGCAGGACGCCCGCGGCCAGCGGGAGCAGGGTCACGGCCAGCGCCGCGCCGGCGCTGGTGAGGTTCTGGATGCGGGGGCGCGTCGGCGCTTCGGTGACCATGGTCCCCATTCGACCAGCGGCGGAGCGGGCCCGGATCGGTCCGCGTACTCAGACGCCGAGGATCCGCGTACTCACTCCGGGGGCTCGGGCGGGCCCCAGTGGGAGAACCTGGGCAGCCACTTCACCCGGTAGTCGGGGTGCCCGGCGTGTTCGGCGGCCATCTGCCGGACGACGAATCCCAGGCCGACGGCCCGGCCCGAGGTGAAGTCCTGGGCCGGGCGGTCGCTGTCCAGGACCGCGATCTCCTCGTACTCGTCCAGCAGGACCCTGGTGGTCTCGATACGGCGCAGGCTGCGCGCCGGGTCCTGGAAGGCGATGTGGCGGTCGTAGCCGCGCGAGCGCACGACGAACGCGATCCCGCTCGTGCGGTCGTGCACCTCGCCGGGTGCCTCGGCCGGCGTCCGCCAGCCGTCGCCGCCCGCTTCCCTCGCGATGCTCTCCTCCTCGGCGAGGCGTGCCCGCACGAAGGCCAGGAGGTCCGAGTTGTCTGCCATCTGGTTCCGAATCCTTCTCCGTCACAGACCGCGGCGGAGATGCCACTCACCGCCACGGGCCCGTTCTGCCCGACCAGCAGAGGATGCCTCACCGGCGCGCCCCGGGCGCATTCGGCACGGGGCGCGTTCCGTATGACGGACATCTTGCCGGGCTGTGACCGGCGGGATTCAGCGTGCCTGCGCTCGCCGCCCTTCTCGTACACCGGCCGGGACCGAGGGCTCCGTGCCCGCCCTCGCGCACACCGAAGCCGCTGTCTCGGCGGCGTAGGACAGCATGTCCCGCACCTCGTCGGGCTCCGGCACCGCCGTGAAGGAGCCGTGCGCGCCCATCCGGCTCAGCAGACCGGCCGCGAACGCGTCGCCCGCGCCGATCGTGTTGACGACCTCGACGGGTGTGGCGGGGACGGACACGGGCGGCGCGGTCGCGGTGTACGCCGTGCTGCCCCCGGCGCCCCGGGTGAGGATCACCAGCCGTCCTCCGTCCGCCAGACTCCGGCAGGTCTCCTCCGGATCCGCCCCAGGCCACAGACGCTCCAGGTCCTCGTCGCTGGCCTTCACGACCTGCGCGAGCCGGCACAGCTCGCGCAGCGCCGCCGCGCCGTCGTCCGCACCCAGGGTGCGGTCCCGGCGGACGTTGGGGTCCACGAAGAGGAGGGAGTTCTCGGCCGCCGCGGCAGCGGTCGCCCGCACCGCAGATGCCGCGGGCTCCACGACGGCCGCGAGCCCGCCCACGTACACCGCGCCGAATTCGCCGGCCCGCGCGGACAGGTCGGGCAGCTCGAACGTCGCGGTGTCCTGGAGGTGGAAGTGGTAGTCCGTGCCCCCCTCGCCCGGCTCGGCGACCGCCAGCGCGGTGGGCAGGCCGGAGCGCGCGCACAGCGTGGTGGCGACCCCGGCGGCCCTCAGCCGCTCCTCGATGGTGCGGGCGAAGCCGTCGCCGCCGAGGCCCCCGGCGAAGGACACCGGGGTGCCGAGCGTGGCGAGGCCCACGGCGACGTTGGCCGGGGCCCCGCCGAACTGGGCGGCCCGTACACCGCCGTCCCCGGCCACCGGCACGAGGTCGACGAGGGCCTCACCGAGCACGAGGACGGCGCCCGGCCCGCCCGTCACGGTTCGACCACGATCTTGCGGCCGATGCCTGCCTTGAAGCGGTCGATGGCCTGGGAGTACTGGTCGAGCGGCAGCCGGTCGCTGATGAAGACGGCGGGGTCGAGCACCCCGGCGGCGAAGAGGGCCGCCGCGCGTTCGTAGCTGTGCAGGACCGCCATCGAACCGGTGATGGTGATCTCCTGGTTGTAGATGCGGTACGGCTCGATGACGGCCGTCGTCGCGTAGTCGGCGACTCCGAACTGGAGGAAGGTGCCGCCCTTCGCGACGCGTCCCAGGCCGTCCTGGATGGCACCCGCGTTGCCGGTGGCGTCGATGACGACGTCCCAGCCCGCGGGCCGCTCCAGCTCGTCGGCACCGGCCGCCGACCGGGAGCAGCCGAGGAGGCCCGCGGTGGCGAGGCGGTCGGGGTTGATGTCCAGGACGTCCACGGACGCCGCCCCGGTGCGCTTGGCGAGCTCCAGCATCATCAGGCCCATGGTCCCGGAGCCGTAGATCAGCACCTCGGCACCGAGGGTGCTGCTCAGTACGTCGTATCCACGGACCGCGCAGGACAGCGGCTCGATCAGGGCCGCGTCCTTCACGTCGATGTGCTCGGGCAGCCGGACACAGTTGGCGACGGGGGCCACGGCGTACTCGGCGGCGCCGCCGGAGACCGTGACGCCGATGGCGGCCCAGCGTTCGCAGAGGTTGCCGCGTCCGCTGCGGCAGTAGCGGCACTCGTGGCAGTGCAGGGAGGGGTCGACGGCGACGCGGTCGCCGACGGCCAGCTCCGTGACGTCACGTCCGATGCCCACGATCTCACCGGCGAACTCATGGCCTGGCACGAGCGGCAGGGAGGGCGCGAACTCACCCTGGAGGATGTGCAGATCGGTGCCGCACAGTCCGCACGAGGCGACGGAGACGACGACCTCGCGGGGTCCGGGCGTGGGGTCCGGGACGGTGGTGACGGAGATCTTCCCGGGTGCTTCGACGATCGCTGCCCGCATTATTTCACTGCTCCGAGAGACAGGCCCTGGACGAGTTTGTCCTGGGCGGCGTAGCCGGCGGCGAGCACCGGCAGGGACACGACGACGGACGCGGCACACAGCTGGGCCAGGAAGAGGCCCTGGCTGGTGACGAATCCGGTGAGGAAGACGGGTGCGGTCTGGGCGACGACGCCGGTGAGCACCCGTGCGAAGAGCAGTTCGTTCCAGCTGAAGATGAAGCAGATCAGCGCGGTGGCCGCGATGCCGGGGGCGGCCATCGGTGCGACCACCCTGGACAGGACGGTCGGCAGTCGCGCGCCGTCGACCTGGGCGGCCTCGATGACCGAGACCGGCACGTCCGCGAGGAAGGACTGCATCATCCAGACCGCGATCGGCAGGTTCATCGAGGTGTAGAGGATGACGAGGAGCCAGATGTTGTCGAGCATCCCGGCGTTCTTGGCGAACAGGTAGACCGGGAGGAGACCGGCGACGACGGGCAGCATCTTCGTGGACAGGAAGAAGAACATCACGTCCGTCCACTTGCGCACGCGCCTGATGGAGAGGGCGTACGCCGCCGGGAGCGCCAGCAGGAGCACCAGGACCGTGGAGAAGAAGGACGCGCCCAGCGAGTTGAGCAGGGGCGGCCACGGGGTGACGCCGGTGTCGGCACCGAAGAAGGCACGGTAGCCGTCGAGGGTGAGCGGCGCGAACAGGGAGGGCGGGTTGGTCGCGGCGTCGGACTCCGCGTGCAGCGAGGTCAGCAGCATCCACAGCGCGGGCAGACAGAAGGCGAGTCCTGCCGCCCAGGCCAGCAGGCCCAGTGCGGTGGAGCGGCGCCGGGCCCGTCGCAGGAGGCGTCGCGCGGACGGGGCGGGTGCGGTGGTGGTGGTCATGCGCGGTTCGCCTCCTCACTGAAGAGGGACGAGACGGTCCGCAGCGCGAAGGTGGCGATGATGATCGTGCCGATCACCACCACGACTCCCGCGGCGGACGCCAGTCCGTATTCGTGGGCCTGGTAGAAGGTCTGGTAGATCGTGTACGGGAGGTTGGCGGTGTCGAGGCCACCGGCGGTGATCGTGAACACCGCGTCGAAGTTCTGCACGATGTAGACGGCGCCGAGCAGGATGCCGAGTTCAAGGTACCTGCGCAGGTGCGGCAGGGTCAGGAAGCGGAAGGTCTGCCAGGCGCTCGCACCGTCGAGGCGCGCTGCCTCGATGACGTCCGCCGGCCTGCTCTGGAGCCCGGCGAGCAGGATGAGCATCATGAACGGTGTCCACTGCCAGACCAGTGCGGCGATGACGGCGAGCAGCGGCATGTCCGCGATCCAGTCCGGCTGGCTGGGGTTCGTATCGCCGAAGAGGTCGCCTATCCAGCTGAGCGCGCCGTTGAAGAGGCCGTACTCCGGGTTGTAGAGCGCGTGCTTCCACAGGAGGGCCGCGGAGACCGGCACGATCAGGAACGGCGTGATGAGCAGGGTACGGACCACGCCCCGGCCGAAGAACGTACGGTCCAGGAGCAGCGCGAGTGCCAGTCCGATGACGACCGTGGCGAGGACGACACCCACGGTCAGCAGGATCGTGGTGATGACCGAGTCGCGGAGCCCGGCGTCGGTGAAGACGGACGCGTAGTTGCCGAGGCCGTTGAAGGCGCGCTTGTCGGGGCTGAGGGAGTTCCAGTCGAAGAGGGAGATCACCAGGGTCGCCACGAACGGCAGCTGGGTGACGACGACCAGGAAGATCAGGGCGGGCAGGAGCGGCGCTCTGGTCGCCCAGGCCCGTCGGCGGCTCTTGCTGTCGCGGGCCGGGGCGGTAGGCCGCGGTGGTGACTGGGGTGTGGTGCCGAGTGTGGTGGTCATCGGTACTCCTTGGCGACCTGTTCAGCCAGCTTCTGTGAGGTGGCCAGCGCCTTGTCGACGGACTGGCGGCCGGCGATGGCCGCGCTGATCTCCTGCGCGACCCTGGTGCCGAGATCGGTGAACTCGGGGATACCGACGAACTGGATCCCCGGCACGGGGCGCGCCTGGGTGCCCGGGTTCTTCGGGTCGGCCCCGGAGATGGCCTGTTCGGTGACGTCGGCGAAGGCGCCTGCCGCCTTGCGGTATTCGGGGTTCTCGTAGGTGGAGGCCCGCTTGCCGGCCGGCGCGTCGGACCAGCTGCTGGTCTCGCCGACGAGCGACTCGTACTCCTTGCTGGAGGCCCAGGAGACGAACTTCCACGCGTCGTCGGACTTCTTGGAGACCTTCTGGATGCCCCAGGCCCAGGTGTAGAGCCAGCCCGAGCTCTTGGTCTTCTCCACCGGCGCGGGGACGTAGCCGATCTTCCCCTTCACCGGGGAGCCGGCCGCCTCCAGCGAGCCGGCGCCGGCGGTGGCGTCGTACCACATGGCGGTCTTGCCCTGCGTCATGTTGTTGAGGCACTCGGCGTACCCGGACTGGGAGGCGCCGCGCTCGCCGTGCTTGCGTACGAGGTCGACGTAGAAGCGGGTCGCCTTCTTGAACTCGGGCGAGGTGAGCTGGGGTTTCCAGTCCTCGGTGAACCAGGTGCCGCCCATGGTGTTGACGACGGTGGTGAGCGGCGCGACGAGTTCGCCCCAGCCGGGCAGACCGCGCAGGCAGATGCCCTTCATCCCGGACTCGGCTCCGTCCGCCTTCGCCGCGAGTCCGGCCACCTGCTGCCAGGTGGGGTGCTCGGGCATCGTCAGGCCCTTCGCCTCGAAGACGTCCTTGCGGTACATGAGGAAGGACGACTCGCCGTAGAAGGGTTCGGCGTAGAGCTTGCCGTCGGAGGTGAGCGACTCCGTCAGGGGTTCGAGGATGTCGTCCTGGTCGAAGGCGGTGTCCTCGGCGGCGTAGGTGTCCAGCGGGTGCAGCCAGTCGTTCTTCGCGAAGAAGGGCACTTCGAAGTTGCTGATGGTGCCGACGTCGTACTGCCCGGCCTGGTTGGAGAAGTCCTGGCTGATCTTGTCGCGGACGTCGTTCTCGGGGAGCACGGTGAAGTGGACCTTGATGCCGGTCTCCTCGGTGAAGTGCTCGGCGGTGAGCTTCTGCAGCTCCAGCATCTGCGGGTTGTTCACCATGAGTACGTTCAGTGCGTCACCCCCTCCGAACGCGGTGCCGCCAGCTCCGGCGCATCCGGCGGCGAGGAAGGTCATCACTGCCGTGCCCGCGACCGCACGCACGCGGATCCCACGGCGTCGTTGCTGGTGGGGCATAAATTCTCCTGATCGGTCGTAGCGGCTCGTGGATATCGGGTGCCCGCGCTCCCCCGGCCTCTCCTGACGGTTTCGGGCATGGCGGGGCGGCCCGCCGGGCCTCTTCGCGGAGGTGGCGGGTGACGGGACGGGGAGAACGGGGGACGAAGGGGTGGGGGGTGCGGGGCGGCGGAGTCGTCCGCCGTCGTGTCAGACGCGGATGACGTTCGGGCCGAGCAGGGAGTAGCGCTGGGCTTCCGCGGAGGGCAGCCCGGTGTCGGTGACGACGGCCTCGAAGTCGCCGACGCCGGCGAAGCGGCAGAAACTCACCGCTCCGAACTTCGAGTGGACACCGGCGAAGACACGGCGGCGGGAGCTGCGCATGGCCTGCGCCTTGACCTCGCCGACCGCCGGGTCCGGAGTGGTCAGCCCGTACTGGCGGGAGATGCCGTTCGCACCGATGTACGCCAGATCGATGACGAAGTCGGCGAGCATACGGGTGGCCCAGTGGTCGACGGTCGCCATCGTGCTGCCGCGCAGACGCCCGCCGAGCAGGAGCACGGCGACCTTCTCCGCGTCCGCGAGGACCGTGGCCACGGCCAGGGACGCGGTGACCACCGTCAACGGCCGGTCACGGGGCAGGGCTTCGGCGATGAGCTGGGGAGTGAAACCCTCGTCGACGAAGACCGTCTCGGCGTCGCCGAGCAGATCGGCGGCGGCCGCCGCGATCCGTGACTTCTGCGGCACGTGGTGTGTGGTGCGCATCGCGAGGGTGGTTTCGAACCCCGCGCTCTCGACCGGGTACGCACCACCGTGCGTGCGCCGTACGAGTCCGTGTTCCTCCAGGGTGTGCAGATCGCGCCGGATGGTCTCCTTGGCCACCTCGAACTGTTCGGCCAGCCGGTTCACGTCGACCGAGCCATCCCGTCGGGCCGTCTCGAGAATTCCTCGTCGGCGTTCCTCGGTGCCCACGACCCCATCCCTGCGCTAGGTGCGAATGCGTCAGGCCCGGTGTCCGTTCGGGCCCTGGCATAGTTTGTACAAGCAGCAGCAGGTGTTCGGCCAGCTTCTTCGCGCCACTGCCTGTGCCCGTTCATGCCCGGTGCGCCGGGACTTCCCGCGCTGGTCGGAGCGCCTTTCGGCCGTCGCGACACGGGAGGTGCGGCCCGTTCGGCACACCGTACTGCCCGTTTCGCGACCGTATCGCGGTCAAGGTACCGCCCGGTGCGGGCGCGACGAGCCGCCGGTATCCGCCCGGCTCGGCAAAAGAGCTGTGGCAGACTGCGCCGGCGGGAACGCTTCAGTTCGCCCCATCTGCAACGGAGTTCGGGATGAAGACCGGGATACCTCAGCCACCGATCGACACCAGCAGGCCCCACCCGGCCCGGGTCTACGACGCGCTCCTTGGCGGCAAGGACAACTACCCGGTGGACCAGGCGGTGGCCGAGCACCTGCCGGCCGAGGCGAAGACGGGGGCGTTCCAGCAGCGCGCGTTCATGCACCGGGCGACGGCGTGGCTGGCGGGCGAGGGCGTGGAGCAGTTCCTCGACATCGGTACGGGCATCCCGACGGCTCCGAACCTCCACCAGATCGCGCAGGAGATCCGCCCGGCGTCACGCGTCGTCTACTGCGACAACGACCCGATCGTCCTGCGGCACGCCGAGGCCCTGCTGATCAGCAGGCCGGAGGGGGTCACCGACTACGTCCACGCCGATGTGCGCGAGCCCGGCACGATCATCGAGGCCGCCCGCCGGATCCTGGACTTCGACCGCCCCGTCGCCCTGTCGCTCCTGGGGCTGCTGCACTTCCTGCCCGACGACGAGGACCCGGGCGCCATCGTGCGCGGCCTTGCCGGTGCGCTGGCGCCCGGCAGCTTCGTGACGCTGTCCCAGGGCGCGTCGGACGTGAATCCGGAGCGGGGCGAGCAGGGGACCGAGGAGTACGGGAAGGGCGGCATCCGGCTGGCGCTGCGCACCCGTGCCGAGTTCGGCCGCTTCTTCGACGGTCTTGAGCTCGTGGATCCGGGTGTCGTGACGGCACCGCTGTGGTTCCGCGGCTCGGCCGCCCCCGAGCAAGGACTGAGCGGGATGTACGTCGCGGTGGCCCGCGTCCCGTAGGCCCGTCCGGACGGGCCTACGGGCAGGGCCGGGACCGCCCCCCGGACCTTCGCACGCGTCGCCGGCTCAGCTGCCGAGCCAGGCGAGTGCGGCCACCGTCACGGCGCTGACCCCGGTGTCCAGCGTCGGCTGGACGACAGGGGCGAAGGAGGCGCTGTGGTTGACGGGGATGTCCTGGGAGACGGTTCCCTTCCTGGCGGCTTCGGCGTAGCGCTCGGGGTCGATGCCGCCGATCGCCCAGTACGTGAACGGCACCCCGAACGCCTCGGGGATCTCACTCAGGTCCTCGCTTGCGGTCTGGAGTTCGACGGTGTGGGCGTCGTCGCCGAAGTAGGCCCCGAAGGCGTCCGCCACGCGCCGGGTCGGCTCCTCGTCGTTGACGGTCGGCGGGAAGGAGGTCGTCCGCTCGAATTCGGGCTCACGGGGCGCACCGGACGCCTCGCACTCGGCTCTGACGATCCGCTCGATCGCCGCCAGGACCTGTCGGCGGGTGGCGTCGTCGTAGGTGCGGACATTGAGCTCGATGACGGCGCGGTCGGGGATGACGTTGGGGCCGCTGCCCGCGTGGACGCTGCCCACCGTCACCACGGCGGGGGTGGTGGCGGCCAGTTCCCGGGCGACGATGCTCTGCAGCCGTACGACGATCATGGCGGACATCACCACGGGGTCGATAGCGGCCTGGGGCATGGAGCCGTGCGCCCCTCGTCCGTGGACGGTGACACGAAGGCTGTCCGCGGCCGACAGGAACGCCCCCGGGCGGGTGCCCACATATCCGGCCGGGTAGGGCAGGACGTGCTGGGCGAGCACCACGTCGGGCCGCGGCGCCTTCCTGGTGAGGCCGTCGTCGATCATGGCCCGGGCGCCGTCGCCGTTCTCCTCCGAGGGCTGGAGGAGCGCGACGAAGGTGCCCCGCCAGGCATCGCGTTCCCGGGCCATCAGCTGTGCGCAGCCGATCAGACAGGTCACATGCACATCGTGGCCACATGCGTGCATGACCGGCTGTTCGCTGCCGTTCCCGTCGGTCGTCGTCGCGCCGGAGGCGTACGGGAGGCCGGTCTCCTCGCGTACGGGAAGGGCGTCCATGTCCGCCCGGGCCATGACGACCGGGCCGTCGCCGTTCGCCAGGACGCCGATCACGCCGGTGCCGCCGATGCCCTCGGTGACGTCGTAGCCGCAGGCGCGCAGGGCGTCGGCCGCCTTCTTCGCCGTGCGGTGTTCCCGCAGGCCGAGTTCCGGGTTCCGGTGGAGGTCCTTGTAGAGCTCCTCGAGATCGGGGCGTACGGCATCGAGGCCGGACAGGACGGTCTGCGCCGGATCGGTCATGATGGCTCCTTGCGTGGGTGCGGATCCCCGCTCCCACCTCGGGTTTCGAGTGGTTCGGGTGCGTTGAGGCCGTAGTGGAGGCCGAGCACGCGGATCAGGAAGCAGGCCGTCGCAGCTCCCAGCGCCGCGGGCGGACCGTAGAAGCCCCACTCGACCGCCGCCACGGTCATCGCGGCAGCCACGAGGGCGGGGATGGCGTACAGGCCGCTGTGCAGCACCGAGGGGATCCTGCCGACGAGTACGTCGCGGATGGTGCCGCCTCCCACCGCGGTGACCACCCCCAGCAGGACCGAGGGGGCGACGCCGAGACCGGAGTCCAGTGCCTTGATCGCGCCGATCACGGCGAAGGCGCTCAGCCCGATCGCGTCGAGTACGACGATCGCCGTCCCGATCCGCCGCAGGTGCCTGCTGAGAGCGAAGGCGATCAGCCCCCCGACGGCGGCCAGCGTGTAGTAGCGCCAGTCGCGGAGGGTCGCGGGAGGGAGCGAGTCGATGAGGACATCGCGGATGAAACCGCCGCCCAGTGCGGTGATCATGCCGAGAACGACTACACCGACCACGTCCAGCCGCGCGGCACGTACCGCGGTCAGAGCGCCGTTCAGCCCGAAGGCGAAGGTCCCGGTCAGATCGAGGACGAGGAGCGGCGCGGGTTCGGAGCTCATACCCGCCCGCCTCTCCCCGGGCGGGCCGGGCGCTCAGAGAACGTCATGGCCGGGCAGCGGTTGTTCGGTCCAGATGACCTTGCCGCCGTCGTCGGTGTAGCGGGTGCCCCAGCGTTCGGCCATCTGGGCGACGAGGAACAGTCCTCTGCCTCCCTCGTCCATGCCGGCCGCCTGGCGCAGATGGGGTGAGGTGCTGCTGCTGTCGGACACCTCGCAGATCAGCGTCCTGTCACGGATCAGCCGTACGCGGATGGGGCCGTTGGCGTAGCGGATGGAATTGGTGACCAGTTCGCTGAGGATCAGTTCGGTCGTGAACGCCTCCTCGACCAGAGTCCACTCGTTGAGCTTGCGGGACACCTCGGAACGGATCCGGGAGACCGCCGAGGGGTCGGGGGGCACGTCCCATTCGGCGACGTTCTCGGGGGCGAGACGACGGGTGCGGCCGACGAGCAGCGCGATGTCGTCCCTGGCCCTGGCGGGCACCAGACGGTGCAGGACGGCCTCGCAGGTCTCCTCCGGTGTCCGGTCGGGGTGTCCGGCCAGGGTTTCGCGCAGCAGCTCGAGTCCTACGTCGATGTCGCGGTACCGGTCCTCGACGAGCCCGTCCGTGTAGAGCACCAGCCTGCTCTCCTGCGGAAGCTCCACGACGAGCGTCTCGAAGGGCATACCGCCGAGCCCCAGGGGCGGGCCGCCGGGCACGTCCGCGAACGCGGCGTCGCCATCGGGGCTGACGATCACCGGCTGGAGATGGCCGGCCCGCGCCATGGTGCAGCGCCCGGACGCCGGGTCGTAGATCGCGTAGAGGCAGGTGGCTCCGGTGACGCCGCCGCCCTCCCAGCCCTCGGTGGACTCGTCCTGGTCGATGCGGGCGACGAGCTCGTCCAGGTGCCACAGGAGCTCGTCGGGGGGCAGGTCCAGGGTGGAGAAGTTGTGGACGGCCGTGCGCAGCCGGCCCATGGTGGCGGCGGCGTGGAGCCCGTGCCCGACCACGTCGCCGACCACGAGGGCGACCCGGGCGCCGGGCAGCGGGATGATGTCGAACCAGTCGCCTCCGACCCCGCCGAGCCCGCCGAACCCCGCCTGCGCGGGGAGGTACCGGTAGGCGGCGTCCATGGCGCTCTGCTCCGGGAGTCCCTGCGGCAGCAGGCTGCGCTGCAGGGTGACGGCCACGTTGTGCTCGCGGGAGTACCGGCGCGCGTTGTCGATGCTCACCGCGGCGCGGGCGACGAGTTCCTCCGCGACGGACAGGTCCTCGTCCTCGAACGGTTCGGGGGTCCCGGCCCGCCAGAACAGCGCCGCCCCGAGAATCACGCCCCTGGCCCGCAGCGGGACGGCCATCAGCGAGTGGAATCCGCTCCCCACGATGCGCTCGGCGCGTTCCGGGCTCTGCTGCTGCCAGCCGCCGCGCCCGGCCAGATCGGTGTCGAGGACGGCCTCACCCCTGAGCAGTCCCGCACCGATGTCGGTGCTCGGCAGGAAGCGGATCACCGAGCCCAGCGGATAGAGCCCCGTGTCGTCGCGGGGGCCGCTGAAGGCCGTGCGGCGCAGGCCGTCGGTGGTGGCCCGGACGGCCGTCGGCTCCTCGCCGCGGAGCACCCCCTCGACCAGGTCCACCGTGGCGTAGTCGGCGAACCGTGCCGTGGCGAAGTCGGACAGCTCCTCGCACGTGCGTACGACGTCCAGGGCGGTGCCGATCTCCGTGCCCGCGTCGTAGAGGAGCTTCAGCCTGCCACGCGCGAGGGCGGCCCTGCCCATGAGTGTCTGCAGCTCCGTGGTGTCCCGCAGGGTCGTCACGCTGCCGGGCGGACCGCCGTGCCGGTCCGTGGCCCGCTGGCTGACGGCCAGCAGGCGGTCACCCACGGAGTGCACCTCGTCGGTCGCGCTGCGCCCCGAGACCAGCAGCCCGGTGGTGTCGGTGTCGAGCCCGAGCTCGCCGACAGGCCTGCCCTCGACGTCCTGAGGAAGGCCCAGGAGCCGTCGTGCCTCGTCGTTGGCCAGCAGCAGCCGTCCGTCGCCGCTGACGATGACCACGCCCTCCCGGACGGCGTGCAGCACCGCGTCGTGGTGCTCGTACATCCGGGTCATCTCGGTCGGGCCGAGACCGTGGGTCTGGCGTTTCAGACGCCGGGTGACGAGGGCGGTGCCTCCCATGGTGAGCAACAGGATGCCGGCGGCCGAGCCGAACAGGAGGGGGAACTGGCCCTCGGCGACCCCGCTGACGTTCTTGATGGTGATGCCGGCGGACACCAGGCCCACGACCTGGCCGTCCGCGCTCTTCACGGGCACCACCGCCTGGACGAGCGGGCCGATGGTGCCGTCGATCTTCTCGGTGACGGTACCGCCGTCCAGGGCAGGGCCCACGGTGCCGACGAACTTCTTGCCGATCCTGTCGGGCAGCGGGTGGGTGTAGCGGATGGACTCCAGGTTCAGGACGACGATGAAGTCGACCCCGGAGCCCTTGCGCGCCGCCTCGGCCCTGGGCTGGAGCAGGGTGGTGGGGTCGGGGCTCTGCAGAGCCGCCTCCGTGCCGGGGGCGTTCGCGAAGGCCTCGGCCACGGCGACCGAGCGATCGCGGGCTTCGCGTTCGCTGTCGGACCGGGACTGGAGCACGAGCGCGGCCACCGAAGCAGCGACGAGCAACACCACGATCGCCACCTGCAGGAGAAAGACCTGACCAGCGAGGGTTCTCATTCGGAGAAACGAACGCGGGCGGCCGTAGCGTCCGGCCATGTCCCCCTTTCTACACGGATTCCCGCTCCCTCGCCGCCCCGCCCTTCTCGCGGGCACGGGATCCGGCGAGGGCGGACTACTGCAGGGCGCGGACCGCCGCGGTGAACAGAGGGGGCAGCCGCTGGGCCGCGGGCACGATCAGCCCGGCGGTCCAGGGGTGTCCCGCGGCGCCCAGCAGCGCTCCGGTGAGCAGGCGGTGGCGCCGCGTCAGCCGTGCCCACTGTGCGGGGTAGGCCTCGGGCCGTCCCGCGACGAGGCAGTCGACCGCGGCCGACGCGGTCGCCGCCGCCAGGGCGATGCCCTCGCCGGTGAGCGCGTCGACGTAGCCGGCCGCGTCACCGGCCAGCAGGACCCGCCCGGCTCGCGGTGCGCTCGCGGTCCTGCGCAGCGGGCCCGCGCCGCGTACGGGGCCCGCCGTCAGGCCGCCGAGCCTGTGGGCCAGCGCGGGGAAGGCGGAGAGGTGCTCCTCATGGGGCCGGCGGTGGCGGCTGAGCACGGCGACACCCACCAGGCACTCCCCCACCGGGGTCACGTACGCCTCGCCGTGGCGTGACCAGTGGACCTCCACCAGGTCCGTCCAGGGGGCGGTGCTGTAGTGCCGGCGCAGCCCGTACCTGCGGGGTGCCGAGCTGGGGCGTTCCAGGCCGAGCGCGCGGCGCAGCGGGGAGTGCAGGCCGTCGGCCGCGATCAGCCAGCGCGCCGTGAGACCCGCCGCCGTGACGCTGTCCGCCCCCTGGTGCACCCGCGTAACCCGGCCCGTCACGACGCGCACCCCGAGCTCCTGGGCACGCCGGTGCAGGGCGGCGTGCAGTTCGGTCCGCCGGACGCCGAGCCCGGGGGCGCCCCGGAAGGCGGCCTCCGCGTGCCGGGGGCCTTCGACGTACCGGATCCCCCGGAGTTCACGGCCGGCCGGAGTGACACCCAGCGCGCGCAGGGCCGCCACTCCGCTGGGCATGATGCCCTCGCCGCAGGCCTTGTCCACGGGCGTGGGGCGCGGCTCGACCACGACGGCCTCCAGTCCGGCCGAAGCGGCCCGGATCGCCGCCGCCAGGCCGGCCGGTCCACCGCCCGCCACCAGGATGTCGATCACGTGCGCGCGTCCGCTCCGGCGAGGCGGGCCAGGGCGCTGTCCTCGCACGGGATGCGTACGGTCATGAGCGCCGCGTTGAACACGGTGAACAGCACGGCGGTCACCCAGGCGCCGTGGACCAGCGGCAGGGCGGCCCCTTCTGCGGCCACCGCGACGTAGTTCGGGTGGCGCAGCAGGCGGTAGGGCCCGCCGGTCACCGGGGGCAGGCCGGGGACGACGATGACCCGGGTGTTCCAGCGGTACCCCAGGGTGCGGACGCACCACCAGCGCAGTCCTTGTGCGGCGGCCACCACCGCCACCATGGCCCAGCCGGACCGGGGCGCGAAGGGCCGGCCGGCCAGCCACACCTCGGCGAGGCACGCGACGAGCAGCCCGGTGTGCAGTGCGACCATCACCGGGTAGTGCCCGCGGCCCGCCTCGGTGCCGCCCCGCGCGAGGCTCCACCGGGCGTTGCGCAGGGCCAGGACGAGCTCGGCCAGGCGTTCCGCGGCGACGGCGAGCACGAGGGCCGTGTACCAGATCATGTGTTCCTCCGGACTACCAGCGCAGCAGCACCAGTTCGCAGCAGAAGCCCGGTCCCATGGCCAACAGCAGACCGGGGGTTCCCGGCTCGGGCCTCGGCTGCTCCATCGTGTCCCGCAGGACGTGCAGGACCGAGGACGAGGACAGGTTGCCGACCTCGGCGAGCGAGCGCCAGGTGACGTCAAGGGCTCCTTCGGGCAGGGACAGGACATCACTGACGGCTTCCAGGACCTTGGGCCCGCCGGGGTGGCTCACCCAGCGGGCGATGTCCTTGGGTTTCAGCCCGTGTTCCGCCAGGAAGCCGCCGACGTCCTCGGCGAGATAGCGGCGTACGACGTCGGGGACGGCCGGGTCGAGGACCACGGTGAAGCCGGAGCCCCTGATGTCCCAGCCCATGACATGTCCGGTGTCCGGGTACAGCCGGCTGCGGGTGTCCACCACCTCGGGCCCTTCCGCCGGTGCCGGGTGGTCGCCGCCGACGAGTACGGCGGCTGCCGCGCCGTCGCCGAACAGCGCGGTGGCTACCAGGTTGGCGGCGCTGGCGTCGTCGCGCTGGAAGGTCAGGGAGCAGAGCTCGACCGAGAGCAGCACGGCCACCTGTCCCGGCCTGCCGAGCAGATAGTCGTGGAGCCGCGCCACCCCGGCGGCCCCGGCGACGCAGCCGAGGCCGAAGACCGGGAGCCGTTTCACGTCGGGGCGCAGGCCGAGACGCCCGACCAGCCGCGCGTCGATGGAGGGGGCGGCGATCCCCGTGACCGAGGTGAACATCAGCAGGTCCACGTCCTCGGGGCGCAGCCCGGCCTTGCGCAGGGCGCCGCGGACGGCTTCGGCGCCGAGGCCGACGGCCGAGTCGATGAACACGTCGTTCGCCGCGCCGAAGTCGTCCAGTTCGCCGTAGCGTTCCAGGGGCAGCACCATGTGCCGGGTGCGCACGCCCGCGTTCGCGTGGATCCGGTCCAGCACACGGCGGTCGGCCCCGGCCGGCAGGCAGGTGTGCGCCACCATGTCGGTGACGTCGTGCTGGGTGTGGCGGTGTGGCGGCAGGACACCGTGCACAGCCGCGATCCGGGTCACCCTGGCCACCGCTTCGGAGAGGTCATGCCCCCCATCCTGCCCACAGAGTACGGCGAATCACCGCAGATACGACACGCGGCTTCTGTGTTCCCTCACCCCGGATGTCCCTACGATCGCCTCGTGGACACCACGGACCGGCCGCCCGCGTACGCCCCCGCCGCGCGGTTGTGCCGCGCGTCGGCGGGGCTCGCACTGTCCTGCCATCCGGGCCCGGTCGTGGCGGTGACCGGGCTCGTCACCGCACTGGCCGTCAGCTCGGGGCCGGGGGCGGGCCGTTGGATGCTGATCGGCGCCGCCGTGTTCACCGGTCAGCTCTCCGTCGGCTGGTGCAACGACGCCTTCGACGCCCGCCGTGACACCGGGGCCGGGCGTCGGGGAAAGCCCCTGACCCGGGGGGCGGTGGGCCTGCGCACGGTGTGGGGCGCGGCGTTCACCTCGCTCGCCCTGTGCGCGGTGCTGTCGTCGGCGTGCGGTGCGGCGGCGGGTGCGGCGCATCTGACGGGGGTCGCGGCGGCATGGGCGTACAACCTGAGGCTGAAGGAGACCGTGGTGTCCTGGCTGCCGTACGCGATCGGCTTCGGCAGCCTTCCCTGTCTGGTCGCCCTGAGCCTGCCGGGAAGCCCCTGGCCCGCGTGGTGGGCGGTGGCTGCGGGTGCGCTGCTGGGGGTCGCTGCCCATCTGGGCGACGTGGTGGCGGACATCGAGGAGGATCTGCGGGCGGGGGTGCGTGGGCTGCCCCAGCGGCTGGGGCCTGCCCGCACCAGGCTGCTGCTGCCCTTCCCGTTGGTGGCGGCCACCGCGGTGCTGGTCCTGGGGCCCACGGGGACGCCCGGTGGACGGGGGGTCGCGGTCCTCTCCGGGGTGGCTCTCTGCGCCGTGGCCGCGGCGACGGCGTGCGCCGGTCCACGGCCGGTCAGGACCTGGCGCAAGGCGGCGCTCGCGGGGACGGTGGCGGTGGCTGCGGCGGATGTGGCGCTGCTGCTGGCGCGGGGCACGGAGATCGCCTGACGGCCCGTACGGATGGGCGCGTCGCCCGTACGGGCCGTCCGGTGTGCCGTGGCCGCTACTGGCCGGCGAGACCGGTGTGCGCGATGCCGCGCACGATCTGCCGCTGGAAGAACGCGAAGACGATCAGGAGCGGTGTGCCGGCGATCACGAGCGAGGCCATGATCTGGGCGTACCGCACCCCGAAGGTCGACTGGACGCTGACGAGGCCGACGGGCAGGGTCATACCGCCCGGGTCGGTGGTCACGAGGAACGGCCACAGGAAGTTGTTCCACGTCGAGATGAAGGTGAAGATCGCCACGGCCGCCAGCACGGGCCTGGACAGCGGTATGACGATCGTCCAGAACACCCGCCAGCGGCCGGCGCCGTCGACGAAGGCCGCCTCCTCCAGTTCCCGCGGTACGCCTTCGAAGAACTTGACCAGGATGAACACCATGGCGGGCACGGCGACCTGGGGCAGGATCACGCCCCAGTAGGTGTCGACCAGGCCGAGCTGGACCATCTCGCGGAACAGGGGCGCGATGAGCACCTGCGGTGGCACCATGATCCCGGCGAGCACCAGACCGTGGAGCAGCCGCCGGCCGCGGAAGTCGGTGCGGGTGAATCCGTACGCGGCCATCGCGCACGTCACGACGGTCAGCAGGGTGGTCATGACGGAGATGTACGCCGAGTTCATGAGCCAGACCATCAGGTCGCCCGACTCCCAGACCTTGCTGTACGCGTCGAAGGTGACGCGTGAGCCGATCCAGGAGAGCGGCGTCCTCGTCGTGTCGCCCTCCGGCTTCAGGGAGGTGGCGACGGCCCAGCCGAGCGGCAGGAGCCAGGCCGCGGTGAGGAGCAGGGCGATGACGAGCAGGGCGATCCTGCCGGGCGTCCAGCGCGGCCGGCGGCCCCCGGTGTCCGCGGCCCGCTCGGGCGGTGCGGCGGGGCTGGTGGTGACGGTGGCGGAACCGCTCACTTCGCGGCCTCCTCAGCTCGGCGCCGGGACAGCAGCGGCTGCACCAGGGAGACGGTCAGGATCAGGGCGAAGAAGATGTACGAGACGGCCGATGCGTAGCCGATGCGGTACCCGGTGAAGCCCTGCTGGTAGACGTACTGGAGGATCGGCCGGGTGGATTCGTCGGGGCCACCGCCGGTCATGATGTACACCTGGTCGAAGATCTTCAGCGAGGCCAGCACCTGGAGGACCACGACCAGTCCTGTGGTGCGGCGGAGCATCGGCAGGGTGATGTGCAGGAGCCGCTTCCCCGCGCCGGCGCCGTCGAGTTCGGCGGCCTCGTACAGATGCGCCGGGACGGCCTGGAGGGCGGCCAGGTACAGCAGGAAGTTGAAGCCGACCGTCCACCAGACGGTGGTCGCCACAATGCTGAGCATGGCGTACCGCTCGTCGGTCAGCCAGCCGATCTCCGGCGTCAGCCCGACGGTGGCGAGCATCTGGTCGGCGAGGCCGAAGCCGGACGGCAGGATCATGTTCATGAACAGCAGGCAGACGACCCCGGACGGCAGCAGGAAGGGCGCGAACCAGCTGAGCCGCCACAGCCACTGCACCACCCGCAACTGGTGGGCGAGCAGTGCCAGCACGAGGCCGACCACGACGAGCGGGACGGTGGACAGGACCGTGAACCAGACGGTGTTCCACAGCGAGGACCACACGGCGGGGTCGCGCACCGCTTCGGCGTAGTTGTCGAGGCCGGTGAACTCGCCTCCGGTGCCGGTGATGTTCTCGCTGGTGAGGCTCATGCCCAGGCCGGATATCAGCGGCCAGATCAGGAATCCGGCGTACACGAGGAGGAAGGGGGCGATGAACACCAGGCCGTGTTCGGTCCACTTCCTGCGCACGGTCCGGGACGGACGCCCGGCCGCCCCCCGGTCGGGCTTCGCCACGGGTGGCGGCGGCGCGGTGGTGGAGGTCATGTCGCGGCTCCCGGGAGGGGGTTGCGGGTGTCGAGGAGTTCCCGCAGCCGCGCCCTGGCCTCGGTCACGGCGTTGCGCGGGCTCCGGGAGCCGGTGAGGACCCCGGAGAACACCGCGCCGAGCTCGATCCACAGCCGGGAGGCGGAGCCCGCGAACCACGCGGGCTCGTCGAGCGCCACGTCCTCGATCACGGTGCGGTATTCGGACTGCGGTTCCAGCGCGAGGTAGGCCGGGTCGTCGAGCACCGGCAGATAGGCGGGCACATGGCCGCCCTCGGCCCAGGCCACCGAGTGCTTCAGCATCCAGGCGACGAGGGTGTGGGCCGCCTCGTCGGGGGCGCCGCCGCGGTCCTTCTGGTGCGGCAGGACGAAGGCGTGGCAGTCGGCCTGGGTGGCCGCGGTCCCGAAGAGCGCGGGTATGCGGGCCATGGAGAACGGGAGCCCGGTGGCCCTGAAGGTGGAGATCTCCCATTCGCCGTTGAGGTGGAAGGCGGTCCTGCCCCCGTTGAAGACGCCGATGGATCCCGCGTAGTCGACGCGGCGCACCATCAGCCCTTCCTCGATCAGCCGCGCCAGGTACTCCAGGACCCGCAGCGCCTTGGCGTCGTCGAGTGCGAGACGTTTGCCGTCAGCCGAGAGGACCTTGCCGCCGGTCTGCGCGTAGAAGCTGGAGAACAGACGCCAGGGGGTGATGCAGTCGGGTCCGAGTGTCTCGGTCACCAGGCCGGGCTGCCCGGTCGCCTTCTTCGCGGCGCGCAGCGCGTCGGCGAACTCCTCCGCGCCGCTGATCGGCTTGAGCCGGCCACCCGACAGGAGTCCGGCCTTCTCGCAGACCTCGGTCTGGAAGTAGAGGACGAAGGGGTGGGTGTCGAGCGGGACGGCGTACTGCCGGCCGCCCACCCGGCCACGACGCCAGATGTCCGGCGGGAAGTCCTCCTCCCGTACGCCGTGTTCGGCCAGCAGGTCGAGGTCGAACGGATCGAGGAGCCTGCCGGGGGCGAAGCCCGCGAGCCGGGCCAGATGCAGGGCGGCGAGTTCGGGGGCCCGTCCGCCGGCGCCGGCCATGCCGAGCTTGGTGTAGTACGGGGCGCCCCATTGCAGCGTCGAGGCCTCCAGCGCGATCTCCGGGTGCCCGGCCCGGAAGTCGTCCAGCATTCCCCGCATGTTGACGCCGTCGCCGCCACCGAACAGGTGCCAGTACCGCAGCAGCGTCTGTCCCGGCCCGGCGGCGGTGGCGGGCGCGGCGCAGCCGGACAGGGAGCCCAGCGCTCCGGCGGCTGCGAGGGCGCCGGCGCCGCCCGCGAGGGCTCGGCGCCGACTGAGGAGAGGTGGTCGCATGGCGGCTCGTCTCGGCTCGTCATTGAGGTGCGGGGACGCGCGAAGGGAGGGCGGTGCGTTCGAGATCTCGACGACTGCCCGCTACTTCGGACGGGACCGTAGGCCCGGGACATGGCGGCGTCAATGGCTCTCGCTGAAATCGCGAACGATGTTCGACATGACGAACACGGCGGTGCGCGCGGGGAGATGTCGCAAGGATGCCCGCACATTTCCTACCGGGGGGTAGGCCCGCGCGGCCTCCTTGCTATACCTTCCGTCTAACAAGCGGGACGACGGGACATGACACCTCGTCACCGACATTTCAGGCGAGCGCACCAGGGACCTCACTGACGAACCGAGGAGCCGCACCATGGCAAGCAGCACCGTTCGACCGAATGCCGAGGACGGGCCGCCCGAGGACCACCTCACCCGGCGCCTGCTCGAATCGGCGGCCACACTGGCGTACGACCCCGCCACGGAGGTCGACTGGGACACCCCTCTGGACAAGGACTTCCACGGCGCCAGCCCGGAGTGGAGCACCCTGTACGGCACCGCGTACTGGGGCGAGCTGAGCGAGCAGCAACGCAAGGAACTCACGCGCCAGGAGGCCGCTTCGGTGGCCAGCACGGGCATCTGGTTCGAGATGATCCTCCAGCAGATGGTCCTGCGCGACGTCTACGCGAAGGACCCCACGAGCGCCGACGTGCAGTGGGCACTGACCGAGATAGCCGAGGAGTGCCGGCACTCGATCATGTTCGCCCGGGGAGCACAGAAGCTGGGCGCCCCGCCCTACCGCCCGCACCGGCTCGCGGTGGAGCTGGGGCGGGCCTTCAAGACACTCGCGTTCGGCGAGGCGGCGTACGCGGCGATCCTCGTCGCCGAGGAGGTCCTCGACGTCATGCAGCGCGACTGGATGCGGGACGAGCGGGTCGTGCCCTTCGTCCGCACCATCAACAACATCCATGTCGTCGAGGAGTCCCGGCACATGAAGTTCGCCCGCGCGGAGACCCGCAGGCACCTGAGCGGTGCGGGTCCGGTGCGGCGGCGGATCAACGCGCTGGTCATCGCCATCGCGTCGTACGTGATCGTCACCAGCATGGTGAACAAGGACGTCTACGCCAACGCCGGACTCGACGCGGAGCGCGCCATCGCCGAGGCGAAGGCGAACGAGCACCACAAGTCGATGATGCGTTCCAGCTGTTCGGGCCTCATGGAATTCCTGGCCTCGGCCCGCCTGCTCACCAGGCCCGCCCTGGCGTTCTACAAGCGTGCCCATCTGATCTGAGCGGACGACATGACCTACGCCATCACCCAGACGTGCTGCGGCGATGCCACCTGCATCTCGGTGTGCCCCGTCAACTGCATCCACCCGACGCCGGACGAACCCGACTTCGGACGGACGGAGATGCTGTACATCGACCCGAAGTCCTGCATCGACTGCGGGGCCTGCGCCGACGCCTGCCCGGTGGACGCGGTCTTCCCGGTGGACAGCCTCCCCGCCCCGCAGCGGGAGTACGGCCCGCTCAACGCCGCGTACTTCGCGGACCGGGGGCCCGGGCAGGAGCCCGAGGGGCCGAACTTCCACCAGTGGGGGGAGCCGTCCTTCGAGCGCAGTCTGCCCTCGGACTTCGCACCACTGCGGGTCGCGGTGGTGGGCACGGGACCCGCGGGGATGTACGCCGCGGAGGACCTGCTCCTGCACACCGGCGCGGAGGTGACGCTGATCGACCGGCTGCCCGTCGCGGGCGGGCTCATCCGCTACGGAGTGGCGCCCGACCATCTGTCGACGAAGAAGGCCGGCGACACCTTCGCCAGGTTCCACACCCATCCGCGGGTGCGCATGCATCTGGGCCTGGAGGTGGGCCGGGATGTGACCCCGCAGGAGCTCGCCGCGCATCACGACGCGGTGATCTACGCGGTGGGCGCACCGGCCGGCCGTCGGCTCGGAATTCCCGGCGAGGACCTGCCGGGCAGCCTCTGCGCGACGACGTTCGTCTCCTGGTACAACGCCCACCCGGAGGTCGCCCCTGACGCGGTGGACCTGTCCGGCGAGCGGGCCGTCGTGGTCGGCAACGGAAATGTGGCCCTCGACGCGGCGCGGATCCTGGTCTCGGACCCCGAGGCGCTGGCCGCGGGCGACATCGCCGGCCACGCGCTGGACGCCCTGCGCTCCGGCTCGGTGCGCGAGGTGGTGCTGCTGGGCCGGCGGGGGCCCGGGGACGCGGCGTACACCAGGTCGGAGCTGCTCGCGCTCAAGCACCTGCCCGGCGTGGAGCTGGTGGTCGACGTGCACGACCCGAGGACCGGTGCGGCGATCGACGCAGCGGAGCCGGGCGACAGGGCGGCGCTGCTGGCGGATGTCGTCCGCGAGGAGGTGGACTGGTCGCGCCCGCCGCCCGCGGGACGACGCATCGTGTTCCGCTTCCACTCCGCACCCGTCGAGGCGCGCGGCGAGACGCTCGATGTCGTCGGCGACGGTGGTGTCCGCGCCGTCCGGGTCACCGGCGGCGACGAGGGCACGGAGATCCCTGCCGGGCTGTTGCTGCCGGCCGTCGGTCAGCGCGGGCTGCCTATCGGCGGGCTGCCGTTCGACGAGGCGACTGGCACCGTTCCCCACGAGGGCGGCCGGGTTGCGGGCCGACCGGGGACATATGTCGTGGGCTGGATCAAGCGCGGCCCCTCGGGCGGCATCGGGGCCAACCGGACCTGTGCCGCGGAGACCGTGGGCACCCTGCTGGACGACGCCGTCGCCGGGGCGCTGCCCACGCCGGAGCACGGGGTGAAGGCGTTCGCACGCCTCGTGCGGCGCCGTAACCGGCGGGTCGTGGACGCCCGCGGCCTGGCGGGGATCGAGCGTGCGGAGCTGGCCAGGGGGCGCCGGGAGGGCCGGCCCCGGGTCAAGCTGGCCACGCTGCCCGAGCTGGTGGCGGCGGCCAGGAGCGGACGTCGGCGGATCTCCGGCTGACCGCGTCCGACGCTCAGCGGTGACACCCGGCCGACGGACCGGGTGCCACCGCTGAGCGGGTCCGGCGGGTCAGCGGGGGGCGCCGACCCCGTCAACGGTGTCGTGCGGCCGGCTCAACGCCTCTTTCTGCCCGCGTTCCACGACCGATTCGAGGATCTCCCCGACCCTGATCGCGGTGTTCGACAGCAGGGACGACGTGATGCCGTGGGTGTGCTCCGTGCCACCCTGCAGATAGATGCCGCACCGGAGCGCGGGGTCGGCCGCCACACGGTAGTCGCGCTCGACGCGGACCCGCCCCTGGTCGTCACGTTGGCAGTGCTCGGCGACGTCGCCGAGCAGACCGAGGGCGTCGGCGGGCAGATAGCCGGTGGCGTAGACGACCACGTCGGCGTCCAGCGTCGTCCGTTCACCTGTGACCAGTGACTCGACGGTGGTGCGGACCGTGTCCGGCGTCTCGACCGCGTCGGTCACCCTGGAGACGTTGAGGAACCGCAGCCGCTCGGCCCCCAGGACCTTCTCCTGGTACGCCGTGCGATAGAGGTCGTCGATGAGATCGATGTCCACCACGGCGTAGTTGGTGTTGCCGTGATAGTCCATCAGCCGCCGTTTGGTCTCGTCGGGAGCCGTGAAGTACGCGTCGACCGCGTCCGGGTCGAAGATCCGGTTCGCGAAACCGCTGTCGTCGGCGGGGCTGTAGCCGTAGCGGGAGAAGACCGCGCAGACCTCGGCGTCCGGGAAGCGACGGTGCAGGTACGCCACGTTCTCGGCGGCGCTCTGTCCGGCCCCGACCACGACGAAGCGGGTGGGCTTCGGCTGGGCGCTCTCCAGGTCGTCCACCCGGGCCAGCAGGTCGGAGGTGTGCCAGATCCGGTCCGAACGCTTGACGTCCTCGGGCATCTGCGGCCGAAGACCGGTACCGATCACGAGGTTGCGCGCCCGGTGGACCACCACGTCCGAGCCCGAACGGGACGTCACGTCCACGTACTCCACGACACCGTCGACCTCGACGGGACGGACGTCGATGACCTCGTGCCCGTAGGACACCATGTCGTCGACCTGGGCGGCGGCCCACTCGAAGTAGGCGTGGAACTCGACCCGCAGCGGGAAGAGGCTCTTGCCGTTCACGAAGTCGATCAGGCGCCCCTGGCTCTGCAGATAACAGAGGAAGCTGAATTCACTCGACGGGTTGCGCAGCGTCACCAGGTCCTTCAGGAAGGACACCTGCATCGTGGCGTCGTCGATCAGCATCCCGCGATGCCAGCCGAAGCGCGGCTGACTCTCGAAGAAGTGAGCGGTGACGGCCTGCTGCCTGCCGACGCGCGAGTTGCGCTCGGTGAGCGCGATCGCCATGGCCACGTTGGACGGCCCGAAGCCGATTCCTATGAGGTCGTGCACCGGTGGCGCGTCGTCGGGTGAAGCCTGTGACATGTCACTCCCAATCGTGCGGGACAGCCGCTTGGCGGACGTGGGGGAAAAGCGGAACAGAACACACCGGCTGAGCGGCAGCCGAGGCGGAACTTAGGTAAAGCTAACCTCATCTTCGCGCGCTGTCGACAGGGCAAATCGGACAGGCAGGGGGTCGGACGGCATCAACTCGCCTTGCGATGACAGGCATTGCACACTTAGGTTAGGCTTGCTTAACTAAGCATCTTGTTGTCGTTCCGAGGAGGAACTCGTGCGGGTCGTCATGTTCGGCTATCAGACGTGGGGGCACCGGACCCTGCGTGCTCTTCTGGACTCCGACCACGAGGTGGTGGCGGTCGTGACACACCCCAGGAGCGAACACGCGTACGAGAAGATCTGGAGCGACTCGGTCGCCGACCTCGCCGAGGAGAACGGCGTGCCCGTCCTGATCCGCAACCGGCCCGACGACGAGGAGCTGTTCGCCCGTCTCAAGGAGGCGGAACCGGACATCATCGTGGCCAACAACTGGCGTACGTGGATCCCCCCGCACATCTACGGGCTCCCGCCGCACGGCACGCTGAACGTGCACGATTCGCTGCTCCCGAAGTACGCCGGCTTCTCGCCGCTGATCTGGGCGCTGATCAACGGCGAGCGTGAGGTGGGCGTCACCGCGCACATGATGGACGCCGAACTCGACGCGGGCGACATCGTGGTGCAGCGCGCCGTGGAGGTCGGCCCCACCGACACGGCCACGGACCTGTTCCACAAGACCGTCGACCTCATCGCCCCGGTGACCACGGACGCGCTCGACCTCATCGCCTCCGGGCGCACGGACTTCACCCGGCAGGACCGCTCGCAGGCCACCTTCTTCCACAAGCGGGCCGACGAGGACATCCGCGTCGACTGGAACTGGCCGGCCGAGGACCTGGGGCGTCTCGTGCGCGCGCAGTCCGCCCCGTATCCCAGCGCGTTCACCTATCACAAGGGCAGGCGTCTGGAGATCGTGACGGCGGTCGTCTCGCAGGGCCGTTACGGCGGCACCCCGGGAAGGATCTTCTACCGTGAGGGCGAAGGCGTGGTGATCGTCGCCGGTGCGGACGCCAGGACCGGCCGCAACCACGGCCTGGCCATCACCCGGGTACGCACGGAGGACGGCCAGGAGCTGCCCGCCACCGAGTACTTCACCTCGATGGGCGGCTACCTCACCGGCCGGCCCTGACCTCCCGGTTCCTCCCGGCCGTCGCCACGTTAGGAAGAACCATGCAGCAGCCGAGCTCTCCGGGTGCGGAACCCGCCTCCCGCGCCGCGGGCATGCCGCCGTCGAGCGTGCTGGGCCTCAACGCCTATCTCATGTACGCGACGGGCAAGGCCGCACGGCGCAGGCTCACCGACACCCTGACGGCTCACGGGCTGCGGCTGTGGCACCTGACCATCCTGGCCATGCTGGACGAGGCCGGCCGGCTGTCCAAGGGCGATCTGGCCTCGCGTCTCGACATGAACCAGAGCGATCTGACCAGGACCGTCACCGACCTGGACACGGCCGGCTACGTCGTGTGCGCCCGCGACACCTCGGACCGCCGGCGCATCGAGGTCACCCTGACGCCGGCGGGCCGGTACGCGCTGGCGCGGCTCAACACGGAGGTGTCCGCCACCGAGGCGGACCTCCTCACCCCTCTGACCCACGAGGAGCGCGAGCTGTTCGCCGCCCTTCTGCGGCGTGTCCACAGCCATCTCGAACGGGACCGGGCGGTCAACGGCCCACTGCCGGCGCCGTGATCTCCGGCCGGGCCGTCCGGCCTTCGACGCCCCGGGACCGCTCCCCTGGTGAGCGCCCCCGGTGGTGGGCCGCTCAGGCGCCCGCCGCCGACTGGGCCTCGGCCGCCGCGCGGTAGAGCCGGCGCAGCCGCACCACGCCGAGGTCGTGCTGGTAGAGGTTCTCCCGCTGGTCGGCGTCGCCCGGCATGGCCTCCAGCATGACGCGGTCCTGTTCCAGGACGTCCCAGTGGCGCTGCTCGATCAGCGTCCGGTAGAGGAAGCGCCAGGACGCGCGCTGCCAGTCCTCGACCCGGCGGTAGCGCCAGAAGAAGACGCCGCTGCGCCGCTCGTCGACCGGGCAGACCATGCCGACGATGCCGAAGGGGCCGCCGGGGCCGGCCGACGGCGGGTACGGGATCGAGAGGTCGACCCAGTCCACCCCGGTGCGGCACAGCTCCACCCAGTCGAAGTTGACGCCGCGCTGGTCGGTCTTCTCGAAGAAGTAGCCGCGGGCGGTCTCCCGGATGCGGAACTTCGCTGTCGTGTCGCCGTCGAACATGGTGTGCGAGTCGTGGTGCAGGAACGCGCCGTGCATGGGGTCGAGCAGGTTCTCCACCGCGTAACGCCAGGGCGCGTTCCATTCCGCGTAGCAGAGGAAGGCGTCCACGCCTGGCTCGGTCAGCGGCTCCGGCAGGGTGAGCTCGGCGGGCTCGGGATGCTCCTCGTCACCGAAGTAGGCGAGGATCGCGCCCGCGACCTCGCGTACCGGCAGGGAGGTCACCAGCTGTTTGCCCTCCAGGCTGCAGCCCGGCAGCCCGGGGACGGAGGAGACCGTGCCGTCGGACTCGACCTCGACCCCGTGGTACCAGCAGGCGACCCGGTCACCGAGGTGCTTGCCGAGGGACAGCGGGGCACCGCGGTGGGGGCAGCGGTCGGCGAGCATGGACAGGGCGCCGTCGGAGCGCCGGAACAGGAGCCACTGCTCGCCGAGCGCTGTCACCTTGCGCATGGCGCCAGGGGCGACCAGGTGCGAGGGGACGACCGGGTGCCACTGGTTGCGCAGACCGGTGGCGTAGATGTGGTCCGCGGTGGCGGAGGACGTCAGGGTCATGGGTCAGGCTCCCAGTCGGTTCATCTCGGCGCGGAAGGATTCCTCGGTCCACGGTGCGCCGTCGGCGGCGTGGACCTGGCGGGCGTTGAGCCCGCGCACGACGTCGGCGAGCTCGTGGCCCTCGCGGGTGAAGACCTCTTCGAGGGTGGCGGCGAGTTTGTACTCGTAGGGGGTGGGCTCGTGCGTACGGGACTGGTGGACGTCCAGGTACGGCCAGGTGTCGGTCATGGTGTCTCCTGAAAATGCGAGGGGAAGAGGGGAAAAGAGAAAGGGAGGGAATGAGAAGAGAGAGGAACGGGTCACAGGTCCAGGACGAGCCGGCCGGAGGCGCACCGCGAGACACAGATCATCATCGTGGCGCCCGAGGCCCTCTCGGCATCGCTGAGCAGGAAGTCGCGGTGGTCGGGGGTGCCTTCGAGCACCCGGGTCTCGCAGGAGCCGCAGATCCCGTCGCGGCACGAGTTGTCCACGGTGAGCCCGGCGCCCTCGGCGGCCTCCAGGACGGAGGTTCCGGCGCCGACGGAGAGCGTCAGTCCCGAGGTGCGGCACTCGACCTCGAACGCCTCGTCGTCGTCGGCGTTTTCCGCCGCGGGCGCGGCGAACCGCTCCAGGCGCAGCCGGTCGCCGGGGCAGCGCTGTTCGACGGCGGCGAGCAGCGGCTCGGGGCCGCAGCAGTACACCAGGGCTCCCTCGGGCAGCCCGGCGAGCACGGGATCCAGGTCGATGTGGCCGTGTTCGTCCTGAGGGACGAGCGTGACCTCACCGCCGAGCGCGTCGAGTTCGCCGGTGAAGGCCATGGAGGCCCGGCTCCTGCCGCCGTAGACCATCCGCCATCCGGCTCCACGGCGGGCCGCCTCGCGGGCCATGGCCAGCAGCGGTGTGATGCCGATGCCACCGGCGACGAACACGTACGACTCGACGTCCTCCAGCGCGAAGTGGTTGCGCGGCTCGGACACCGTGATCTGCTGGCCCGGTCGCAGCCGGGTGTGCACGAAGCGTGAACCGCCGCGTGAGGCGGGCTCGTCGAGTACGCCGATGCGGTAGACGTCCGGGGTGTGCGGGTCGCCGCACAGGCTGTACTGGCGGACCTGGCCGCCGACGTGGACATCGAGGTGCGCGCCGGGTGTCCAGGCGGGCAGCGGTTTGCCGTCGGGGTGGGTCAGCTCGACGGACAGGACGCCCTCGGCCTCCCAGGTCATACGGCGGACGGTCAGCCGCAGCGATTCCTCGGTCATGGTCTGGTGCCTCCTTACCGGCAGTCCGGGCGGCCGGGCTACTGGCCCGGGATCCTCACGGGCGGGGTGAACGGGTTCTTCATCGGGCCGAGCGCCTCCAGATCGACCTCGACGAGCGTGGGCCCGTCGGACGCGACGGCCTCGGCGAGCACCGGCCCCGCGTGTTCCTCCGCCGAGACGCGGGCGTACGGCAGTCCGCAGGCGGCTGCGAGCAGGCCGAAGTCGGGGGTGGTCAGGTCGACCCCGGAGCGGCGCTCGCCGTGGTGGTCCTGCATGTTGCGCAGGACGCCGTAGCCGCCGTCGTTGAAGACGATCAGGGTCAGGCGGGGGCGCTCCTGGGCGAGGGTGAGGAGTTCGCCGAGGTGGACGGCGAGGCCGCCGTCGCCGACGATCACGACGGTGGGCGCTTCGGGCCGGGCGAGCGCCGCGCCGATGCCCATGCCGAGGCCCTGCCCGATGCCTCCGCCGCGCGGGAAGACGTTGTCCTTCGGGTCGTACATCTCCAGGAGCCGGTTGCCCCAGCTGCTGGAGGGGATGGTGACATCGCGTGCGACGACGGCCTCGCGGGGCAGGGCGGCCCGGATCGCGTCGCAGATCGCGGCCTGCGGCCCGATGGCGTCGTGGAGGTTCGCGCGCACTTCGGTGCGTACGGCGCCGACGCGGTCCGTCCAGCCGGGCTCGGCGGACACCGCGTGCGGGAGCAGGGCCGTGAGGGTGGCGGCGGCGTCGCCGTGCAGCGCGTGGGCGGCCGGGTACACCCTGCCGAGGGCGGCGGCCTCGATGTCGATCTGGATGTGGGCCCCCGGGAGCCCCAGGGTGTAGTCCGCGGTCTCGTTCGACCGGAAGTGGGTGCCGACGGTCAGCAGGAGGTCCGCGTCGGTGAGCAGGGCGCGTACCGCCGGTGTGGTGGCGAAGTTCCCGATGACCTGCTCGTGGTCCTCGGACACGCTGCCACGGCCGGAGTTGGAGGTGATCAGTCCGGCGCCGGTCGCCTCGAGGAGCCGGGCCAGTTCGCCCCGGGCGGTGTTCGCGCCGCCGCCGGCCCAGAGCAGCGGGCGGCGGGCGGAGGCCAGGAGGGCTCCCGCTGCGGCGAGTTCACCTTCCGTCGGGGCCGCCGGGGCTGCCTCGGCGTGTTCGGCGGGTTCGTCGGTCTGCGCGGCGTACTGGAGGTCGATCGGCCACTCGACGCTCGAAGGACCCCCGGGCGCGGCCAGGGCCGCGCGGGCCGCCTCGCGCAGGATCCGGCCCGCCTGCCCGGCGTCCGGCACGCTCGCGGCGTACGCGGACACGGCCAGGAGCATGCCGAGCTGGTCCTTGGTCTCATGGATGAACCCCCGTCCGCTGCCCAGGAACTCGCTCTCCACCTGCCCGGTGATGTGCAGCACGGAACTGCCGGCGCTGAGCGCCTCGATCAGCGATCCGGCGGCGTTGCCCGCGCCGGTGCCGGTCGAGGTCAGGGCGCAGCCCAGGGTGCCCCGGGCGCGGCCGTAGGCGTCGGCGGCGTTGACGGCGGACGCCTCGTGGCGCACGGGGACGAACCGCAGCTCACGGTCGACGGCCTCGACGAGCGGCAGGTTGTGGACGCTGACGATGCCGAAGACGGTGTCGATGCCGAGTTCGCGCAGGACGGTGACGAGAAGGTCGCCTCCGTTGTCGTGACGCATGGTGACTCCTCAGAGGATGGAGCGGCCGACGCCGCCGCAGACGTCGATGCTGGTACCGGTGATGTAGGAGGCGCGGGGCGAGAGCAGGGTGACGACCGCGTACGCGACCTCCTCCGCCCGGCCGAGCCGGCCCAGTGCGATGCCCCGGTCGGCGGCCAGTGCCCTCTGCCACTGCTCGTACGTCAGGCCGGAGTCGGCCGCCGCGTGGCGGCGGGTCCACTGGCCGGTGTCGACGAGTCCGAGGCAGACGGAGTTGACCCGGATGCCGTCGGCGGCGAGTTCGGCGGACAGGGACTTGGAGAGGTTGAGGATGCCGGCGCGTGCGGCGCTGGTCGTGATCAGCCGGGGTTCCGGCTGCTTGGCCAGGACCGCGTTGATGTTGACGACGCTCGCCGCCGACGACGCGATCAGATGGGGGCGCGCCGCCTGGAGGGGGTTGAGCACCCCGGCGAACTTCAGCTCCAGCTCGTCGCGCCAGTCGTCGGCGGTGGAGTCGTCGAGCCCCTTCATCCGGGACTGCCCCGCGTTGTTGACGAGACCGTCGATCCCGCCGAGCTCGTCGGCGGTCCTGCGGACGAAGCCGTCGACCGCTTCGGCGTCCCGTACGTCGCACACGCCGGTCAGCAGTCGGTCCCTCCCGGCGCCGAGGCCTGCGACCGCGTCGGCCAGCCGGCCGGCGTCGCGGCCGCAGGTGGCGACACGGGCGCCCTCGTCGAGCAGGGCGCGGACCGTGGCCAGGCCGACGCCCGAGCTGCCGCCGGTGACCACGATGGTGCGGTCGGCCAGACCCAGATCCATAACTCGTCTCTCCTGCGGTTCAGTTCATGGTGAAGCCGCCGTTGACGGCGATCACCTGTCCGGTCAGATAGCGGGATTCCTCGCCGAGCAGGAAGGAGACGATCCCGGTGAGGTCGTCGGGCTGCTGCGGCCGGGAGATGGCCCGGTTCATGCGGTAGAGGTCGTGGCGCTCGGCGGGCACGGTCCCGGTCGCCTCGCACTCGGTGAGGCCGGGGGCCACCGCGTTGACGGTGATCCCCTTCTCGCCGAGCTCGCGTGCCATGGCGCGGGTCAGGGCGATGACGGCGCCCTTGGAGGCGATGTAGTGGGCGAGGCGCGGGGAGCCGTACAGGGCGGCGTCCGATGCGAGGTTGACGATCCGGCCCTGCTCGGTGAAGAGCGGGTACAGGGCCTTGGACACCAGCCAGGGGCTGCGGGCGTTGACCGTCATCAGCCGGTCCCACGCCTCGACGCCGATGTCCTGGAACTCGCTTCCGCCCACGCCGTTGGCGAGTGCCGCGTTGTTGACCAGGCCGTACAGCGGGCCGAGCTCGCGCACCGCGCCGGCGAGTGCCTCCACCGATGCGGGGTCGGCGACGTCGCAGCGTACGAAGTGGGCGTCGAGCCCCTCCGCGCGCAGTGCGGCGGCGGCATGCTCACCGCGTTCGCGTTCCAGTTCGGCGAGGACGACCCGGAAGCCGTCGGTGCCCGCCCGGCGGGCCATGGCCAGTCCCAGGCCACGGCCCGCTCCGGTGACGACGACGGTGCGCCGCTCTGCCGGGGGCTGGTCAGCCACGGGTCACGCCGTGCATCGGCGAGTACTCGGGGTAGGTCGGCACCTGCGGCTTCTGCGTGCCGATGACGACACAGAACAGGGCGTCGGTGTCGCCCTCGTTCTTGAGCGACCGGGTGACACCCGCGGGGACGACGATCATGTCGCGGTAGCCCAGGGTGCGGTACTCGGCCTCGTCGGCGCCCCGGTGGATGCCGACCTTGACCTCACCCTCCAGGACGTAGAAGGCCTCCTCTACGTCGTGGTGGGTGTGCGCGGGGCCTTCGGCACCGGGCGGCAGCAGCATGTTGGAGAAGGTGAAGCCTCCGGAGGGCAGGATCCGGCTGTCGCTCTCGTGGTTGCCGGTGGCGCCGGAGCCGACGTAGCGGATCTGACCGCGGCGGAACTGCGGGCCGGCCTTCTCCTGGAAGGAGAGGGTGTCGAAGTCGGCGACCCGGGAGGCCTTGGTGGCGATGAGTGAGTCGGTGTACGTGGAGAGGTCGTCGCCGTTGTCGTACGCGTCGGTGGTCAGTGGCATGGGAGGGGCTCCTGTTCGGGGATGGAGGCGGTGATGCGGAGGTGGGAGAGCACCCAGGCGTCGAAGCGCCCGGGCTGCTCCTGGTTGGCCAGGTGACCGGCGTCCTTGACGATCACGTAGGCGGACCTGTGGATGGCCCCGGCGATGGCCTGGCTCGCCTCGACGCCGGTGACCCGGTCCTGTTCGCCGCAGAGCACGAGGGTGGGGGCGGCGACCGAGGGGAGTTCGGTGCGCAGGTCGGCGGTGGCCATGGAATCGGCGGCGTACGCGTAGCCCGGCAGCCGCACCGAGGCGGCCATGGTGTCGACGACGCGGCGCACCAGTTCGTCCGGAGCGCCGGACGACACGAGCCGCGGGCCGCGGGCCTCGGCGAAGGCGAGGGGGCCGAGCTCGGCGAGGTCGGCGGCCCTGGCGCGCATGCCGGCCGCCCTGGCCTCGTCCGTGCCCGAACCGGGGCTGGAGTCGGCGATGATCAGCGAGGCGACGAGCTCCGGGTGCCGGGTCGCCAGACGCAGCGCGATCACCCCGCCCCAGGAGACGCCGAGTACGTGCGCGGTGGTGGCGCGCTCCCGGATGAGGGCGGCCGCCACGTCCACGTAGTCGTCGAGGCCCATCGGCCCGGCGGGGTCGGGCGACTTCGCGTACCCGGGGGCGTCCCAGGCCACGACCCGTACGTACGCGGAGAGTTCGGCGAGCTGCGGGGCGAAGGCGGCCGATGAGGAGCCGATGCCGTGCAGGCAGAGCAGCAGCGGTCCGTGGTCGCCCGCCTCCTCGACGTGGACGTCGGCGGCGCTCACAGGATCTGTCCGGTCCGGCCGGCGAGGGCGGCGAGGCTGCGCAGCACGGCGTACGGCACCACCTGGCTGGTGGCGGGGTTTGCGGGGTCGGGCAGGTGCGCGACATCGAAGCGGTAGGTGCCGTGTCCGCCGGACGCCTCGATCACATGGCGGGTGTGGTGCGCCGCGGGGTCGGCGACGACCTGGACCCGCACAGCGTCCAGGTCGCCGACGGCCAGCGCGACCGATGCGGCCACGTTCGTCGACTTGGGGAATTTGACCGGGATGTCCCGGGCGGTACCGGACATGACCTCGACCGGTCCGGTCGCCGTCCGCATGCGCCTCAGCAACTCCTCGTCCATCCAGGGCTGTTCGAGGGTGGCGGGCAGCTTGGTGGTGGTGAGGCTGACCGTGTCGAGCGGGCCGAGTGCGCGGACCGCCTGGAGCAGGTCGAGCCCGCCGACGGCGCCGCCGGTGAAGTACACCCGGCCGGGGCCTGCAGCCAGCAGCCGCTTGGTGAGCTCGTCGTCGGTCAGCGCGCCGGTGGAGGCGATCAGCAGATCGGTGCCGGCCTCCAGGACCCGCTCACCCCACTCGCGTACGACGCCCTGTCCCGCGGCCTCGACGACGAGGTCGCAGCTCTCGATGGCCTCGTCGAAGGTGGCCTGCCGCACGGGGGCCGCCTCGCCCAGCGCGCGGTTGTCGACGACGCAGACCAGTTCGGCGCCGGTCACCCGCCCTTCGGCGAGCGCGGTGCCGACGACCCGGCCGATGGCGCCCCAGCCGACGACTGCGACCTTGCGGACGGTGCTGCTCATGCGGTGACCTCCTGGACAACTGCGGGACGGGCGTCCACGGGAACGAGCGGGCCGGGGTCGGGGGAGCCCGCCATGCTTCGGCGGATCTCCTCGGACGGCGGGCCGGCGGTCCCCCACAGGTCGGAGAGCTCGGGAACGCGCCGCCACACCCGGGCGATCCAGGCGTCCTCGACGATCTGGGCGACCTCGGAGGTGTATTCGCAGACCAGGCCCGAGGGGTCGGTGAAGTAGGAGAAGGTGTTGTTCCCCGGGCCGTGCCGGCCGGGGCCCCACTCGGGGGTGATGCCGTGGTGGCGCAGCCGTCCCAGGCCTCGCATGAAGTGGTCGACCGAGGTCATCTCGTACGCCACATGGTTCAGCGAGGTCCACTCCGCCTGGTTGAAGGCGATGCAGTGGTGGTCGCTGTTGCAGCGCAGGAACGCCATCCGGTGCTCGGACCAGTCCGAGACGCGCAGCCCCAGCACCTCGCGGTAGAAGGTGACCGCGGCGTCGATGTCGATGGTGTTGAGCACGGCGTGCGTCACTCCGACGGGTACGGCGCCGTCCCTGCCGCGTGGGGCGACGGCCTCGACCTGGGAGCTGATCTCGATGAGCCGGCCCTCGGGGTCGGTGAACCGCAGCCCGTAGCCGCCGCCGGCCTGGTCGAGCGGGCCGGGTCCGGTGACGGGCACGAGGGAGCGCGCTTCGAGGCGCCGTGCCGCCTCGTCGACCTCGGCGGGTGTGGCGACGGCGAAGGCGAGCCTGCCGAGGCCGACCCGGTCCCGCTCGCTCAGGTGCAGGACGTGGTGCTCGTCGCTCGTACCGCGCAGCCAGCGGGCGCCGGTGTCGGACTCGACGGTTTCGAGGCCCCAGACGTCCTCGTAGAAGTCGGCGGCCTCGGTGAAGGCCGGGGTGTGCAGCTCGACGTAGCGCAGCGAGCGCAGGCGGGCGATCGGACCGGGCGGTGTTCGGTGCATGGGGTTCCTCCAGGACGGGCAGGCGTGCCGGGTCAGTCGGCCCACGGGAGCGGGTGGTCCGAGACGCCCCAGTACAGGGACTTCTGGCGCTGGTAGGCGCGGATCGCGTCGCGGCCCTTCTCCGTGCCGAGACCGCTGTCCTTCCACCCGCTGAAGGGGGTGGAGGCGCTGAACTGCTTGTAGGTGTTGATCCAGACGGTTCCCGCCTCGATCCGGCGTGCCAGCGCTCCCGCGGCACGCAGATCGCGGGTCCAGATCCCGCAGGCCAGGCCGTAGACGGAGTCGTTGGCCTGGCGGACCAGGTCGTCCTCGTCGTCGTAGGGCAGGGCGACCAGGACCGGGCCGAAGATCTCCTCCTGGCAGGTGCGCGAGGTGTTCGCCAGACCGTCGAGCACCGTGGGCAGGTAGTACGCCCCGTCCTCGTACGGCTCTCCCCCGGGCGCCGATCCGCCGCACAGCACACGGGCGCCCTCGGACCTGGCGAGGTCGACATAGGCGGCGACGGAGTCGCGGTGGCGGTGGTGGACCAGGGGGCCGACCTGGGTGGACGGGTCGGTGCCGGGGCCGACCCGCAGCTTGCGTACGCGCTCGACGAGTTCGCCGACGAAGGAGTCATGGATCTCGCGAGCCACGAAGAGCCGTGAACCGGCGACGCAGGACTGGCCGCTGGACGAGAAGACCCCGAACAGCACACCGGCCAGGGCCTGTTCGACATCGGCGTCGGCGCGCACGATCGTCGGCGACTTGCCGCCCAGCTCCAGCGATGCGGGGATCAGCTTCCGGGCGGCGGTCTCGGCGATGGACCGTCCGGTCTCCGTGCCCCCGGTGAATCCGATGCGGCCGACGAGCGGGTGGCGCACGAGGGCGTCACCGACCACCCGGCCGCTGCCGGGCAGTACGGAGAACAGTGCGGCCGGCAGCCGGAACTCCTCCAGCGCCCGGAAGATCAGCCGCCCGAGCGCCAGGGAGACCAGAGGTGTCCAGGCCGCGGGCTTGAGGATCACCGCATTGCCCGCGGCGAGTGCGGGGGCGATCTTCTGCGCGTCGCTGGCTATCGGGGAGTTCCAGGGGTTGATCGCACCCACGACACCGATCGGCTCGTGCGTGCTCACCGTGACGTACGGACCGCGGGACGGGGTCACCGTGTCCTCGGCCGTCTCCAGGGCGGCCGCCATGTAGCGGAACGTGCCCGCCGCGCTGAGTGCGAGCGCCCTGGTCTCGGTGAGCGTCTTGCCGGTGTCGGCGGTCTGCACGGCCGAGAGCTCGTCGGCGGCCTGCTCGGTGAGTTCACCGATCCGGTGCAGCAGCCGGGCGCGGTCGTGGGCGTACAGGTCACGCCAGGCGGGGTCGGCCACGGCGCGGGCCGCGGCTCCGGCCGCCTCTGCCACCTCCTGGGCCGAGGCGGAGTGGACGGTGGCCAGGACGTGGCCCGTCGCGGGATCGATCGTGTCGACGGGCTCACCCGCACCGCGCCGCCACTGGCCCGCGATCAGGATGTCGGTGGAGAACTGCGGCACGGGTGGACCTCCGGACGAGGCGGGAAAGGGACGGACTCCGGGTGCGGACAGGGCCGTTGGGCTACCGCAACCGGACTGCCGAAGTGCTAGAAATCTAAGTGCTTAAGTTTCTCAGCACAAGACCCCGAGGTGAAATCGTTGCCCAGGAGGCCTTGAGCACCACATCTGTGGCATTGATGATGGTGGCCGAGCCGCGGGAAGGAAGTTTCCTAAGTCCTTAACCATTGACCACTTAGGTATAGCCCCCTACTGTCTCCGCAACTCATCTGCCCGCGGAAGGACCCCTCCATGACGACTGTGGCCGGCAACCCCGCTCTCGGCTCGATCGCCGCGAGACTCGAACGACTGCCGCACTCGCGCTGGCACGTGAAGGTCAGGTTCCTCATCGGTACCGTCACCTTCTTCGAGGCGTTCGACCAGTTGCTGGCCGCGTCCGCACTGCCCGTACTGACGAAGGAATGGGACCTGTCCACCGGGCAGGCCACCTTCGCCGTCACCTCGGCCTCGATCGGCATGCTGCTCGGCGCCCTGGCCGCGGGCTGGCTGGGTGACCGCATCGGGCGGGTGCGCACGGTCGCCCTGGGGGTCGGTGTCACGGGGCTCGCCAGCCTCGCGGTGGCCTTCGCCGGCACCATCGAGGTCTTCTCGCTCTTCCGGTTCCTCCAGGGGCTCGGGATCGGCGGTGTCGTGCCGGTCGCGGCCACGTACATCAACGAGATCGCCCGGTCCGACAAGCGCGGCCGCTTCGTCCTGCTGTACGAGATGATCTTCCCGGCCGGGCTCGCGGCCGCCACCCTGCTCGCCGTCTGGGTGGTCCCCACCTTCGGCTGGCGCGCGATGTTCCTGGTGGGCGCGCTGCCGGTGGTCATCGCCGCGATGCTGCCGCACCACGTCCAGGAGTCCCCGCGCTGGCTGCTGTCACGTGGCCGTACGGCGGAGGCCGAGGCCGCCATCGCCCGGATCGAGGCGGAGGTCGCACGCGCGAGCGCCGAGGAGCTCCCCGCACCTGTCCCGTCCGTGGACCCGCCGAACGAGCCGGGCGGCACCTTGGCCGACCTGTTCCGGGGGCGCTACCTGCGGCGTACGGCCGTCCTGTCGGGGCTGTGGTTCGTGGCGTACTACGTGAACCACGGCATCTCCACCTGGCTGCCCTCCCTCTACACCAGGGAGTTCGGCCTTGATCTGACCACGGCGCTCGTCTACACCCTGATCAGCAATGTCACCGGGCTGCTCGGCACCTTCGTCGTGGCCATGCTGATCGACCGCATCGGCCGCAGGCCCGCCCTGATCGGGGCCTTCGTCGGCACCGTGCTCTCACTCGGCGTACTCGCGCTGGCGGGCGCGACCTCGGGCGGCCAGGTCGCCCTGTTCGCCTCCTGTACGACGTTCTTCCTCTACGCGGTCAACGCCAGCCTGTACCTCTACTCCCCCGAGCTGTACCCCACGTTCAACCGGGCCAAGGGCGCGGCGTTCGGCGGTCTGTGGAACCGGCTCGGTGTCATCCTCGGCCCGGTGGCCGTGGGCGCGGTCATCGGGGCGGGCGGCGGCCTGGCCATGGTCTTCGCGCAACTCGCGGTGATGGGCGCGGTGGGTGCGGTGATCGCGTGGTTCGCCGTCGAGACGAAGGGCAGGACGCTGGAGGAGCTCAACGCCTGACCGTCCCGGGGCACTCCATCTCCTCAGCGGTAAGATTCTCAGTGCCGTGATAAGTCACGGACGGCCGGGGGCGCCGGCCTGAGCCGCACAAGGGGATGAGATGGCAGCATCAAGGCCTGGGGGCCAGGACGCCGTGGCGAAGGTGATCGCGGACTGGGCGCGGGAGCGGCCCGGGTTGGACACGAGCCCGCTGGAGGTCCTCGCCCGCCTCCACCGTTCGTTCCTCCGCTACAGCACCGGGCTCACCGAATCCATCGAACGGCACGGCCTGTCGGTGGCCGGCTTCGACGTCCTGACCGCCCTGCGCAGGTCCGGCGAGCCCTACCGGCTGACGGCCGGGCAGCTCGCCGACTCGGGGCTGGTGTCGTCGGCGGGGGTGACCCTGCGGATCGACCGCCTGGAGAAGGACGGCCTGATCGTCCGTGAGCGGGACACGGAGGACCGCCGGGTCGTGTACTCCCGCCTGACCGAGAAGGGCCTCGCCACGGTGGACACCGCGTTCACCGAGCATCTGGACAACGAGAGCCGGATGCTCGCGGGCCTCTCCCCCTCCGAGCGCCGGCAGCTCGCGCGGCTGCTGCGCAAGCTGGAGATCTCGATCCTGGACGCCTACGAGGAGCGGGACGGTACGGCGCAGTAGCCCGGGACACCTCGTGGATGGTCCACAGCGCAGGTGACAGGTGCCGCGATGCCGCACCCGGGCCGATCTCAGGCCTCGGGCGCGGCATGGTTAACATATGAGCACCGCCTAGCTCGAAAGATGGACCTGTGACTGCCACCGAGGACACGTTCAGCCATTGGAAGACCCGTGAGGAGATCGCGGAGTCGATGATCCCGATCATCGGGAAGCTGCACCGCGAGCGGGACGTCACGGTCCTGCTCCACAGCCGCTCCCTGGTGAACAAGTCGGTGGTCAGCATCCTCAAGACCCACCGTTTCGCCCGCCAGATAGCCGGCGAGGAGCTCTCGGTCACCGAGACGCTGCCGTTCCTGCACGCCCTCACAGCACTCGACCTCGGCCCGTCGCAGATCGATCTCGGCATGCTCGCCGCGACGCACCGGACCGACGGCCGAGGCCTGTCGGTGGCCGACTTCACCGCCGAGGCGGTGGCCGGCGCGACGGGCGCCAACAAGACGGACCGCCGCGAGGCGCGCGACGTGGTCCTCTACGGATTCGGCCGCATCGGCCGGCTCCTGGCCCGTCTGCTGATCGAGAAGACCGGTTCGGGAAACGGCCTGCGGCTGCGTGCCGTCGTCGTGCGCCGCAGCGCGGGACAGGACCTCGTGAAGCGCGCCTCCCTGCTGCGCCGTGACTCCATCCACGGCCAGTTCCAGGGCACGATCACCGTCGACGAGGCGAACAACAGGATCATCGCCAACGGCAACGAGATCCAGGTGATCTACTCCGACGACCCGACGTCGGTGGACTACACGGCGCACGGCATCAAGGACGCCATCCTCATCGACAACACCGGCCGCTGGCGCGACCGCGAGGGCCTGTCCCAGCATCTGCGCCCCGGCATCGCGAAGGTCGTCCTGACCGCGCCGGGCAAGGGCGATGTCCCCAACATCGTGCACGGTGTCAACCACGACATGATCAAGCCGGACGAGCAGATCATCTCCTGTGCCTCCTGCACCACCAACGCGATCGTCCCGCCGCTGAAGGCGATGGCGGACGAGTACGGCGTGCTGCGCGGCCATGTGGAGACGGTCCACTCGTTCACCAACGACCAGAACCTGCTGGACAATTACCACAACTCCGACCGACGGGGCCGCTCGGCACCGCTCAACATGGTCATCACCGAGACGGGCGCCGCGTCCGCCGTCGCCAAGGCGCTGCCCGGCCTCGACGCGAAGATCACCGGCAGCTCCATCCGGGTCCCGGTGCCGGACGTCTCGATCGCGATCCTGAACCTTCAGCTCGCGCGGGCCACCGACCGCGACGAGGTGCTCGAGCACCTCCGTGACGTGTCGCTGACCTCGCCGCTCAGGCGCCAGATCGACTTCATCACCGCTCCCGACGCGGTGTCGAGCGACTTCATCGGCTCGCGCCACGCCTCGATCGTCGATGCCGGAGCCACCAAGGTCGAGGGGGACAACGCGATCCTGTACCTCTGGTACGACAACGAGTTCGGCTACTCGTCCCAGGTCGTCCGGGTCGTCCAGCACGTCTCGGGGGTCGAGTACCCGACCTACCCGGCACCGGCGGCCTGATACGGGCGAAGGCCCCCGGCCTCAAATCAGGTCGTCCTCGGCGTCCGGCAGCGGCTGCTCGGCCCAGATGGTCTTGCCCGTACTGGTGTAGCGGGTGCCCCAGCGCTCGGTGAGGCTCGCGACGAGCAGGAGGCCGCGTCCGCCTTCGTCATAGATGCGGGCGCGGCGCAGATGGGGGGCGGTGCTGCTGCCGTCGAAGACCTCGCAGATGAGCGCGGTGTCCCGGATGAGGCGGAGCCGGATGGGGCCGCCCCCGTAACGGATGGCGTTGGTGACCAGCTCGCTGACCACCAGCTCGGTGGTGAACACCGCGTCGTCCAGACCCCATGCGGCGAGCTGTACGGCGGCCCGCATACGGGCGTTGGAGACGACGGCCGGATCGGCGGCGAAGTCCCACGCGGCGTAGTGGTCGGCGTCGAGGCGCCGGGTGCGGGCCAGCAGCAGGGCGATGTCGTCCTCCGGCTGCTCGGGAACCAGCGTGTCCATGACCGCGTCGCAGGTCTGCTCCAGGGAGAGCGCCGGGCGGCCGAGCACCTCACGGAGCTCGGCGAGCGCGGTGTCGACGTCGCGGCCCGCAGTCTCGATCAGACCGTCCGTGTACAGGGCGAGCCTGCTGCCCTCGGGCAGCTCGTACTCGGCCCCCTCGAAGGTCAGGCCGCCCACTCCGAGCGGCGGCCCGGTGGGCAGCTCCAGCTGGCTGACGGTGCCGTCGGGCCAGGTCAGCATCGGCTCGGGGTGGCCCGCCCTGGCCATCATGCAGTGGCCCGTCGCCGGGTCGTAGACGGCGTAGAGGCAGGTCGCGCCGGCGACCTGCCCGCCGTCGGCGCTGTCCGCCGGCTGTTCCCGGTCGAGCGTGAGCACCAGGTCGTCGAGCTGGGTGAGCAGCTCCACGGGAGCGAGGTCGACATCGGCGAGCGTCCGTACGGCGGTGCGCAGCCTGCCCATGGTGGCCGAGGCGTGCAGACCGTGGCCGACGACGTCGCCGACCACGAGCGCGACCCGGGCGCCGGACAGCGGGATGACGTCGAACCAGTCGCCTCCGATGCCCGTGCCGCTGGTGTTGGGGAGGTAGCGGGCCATGACCTCGACCGCCTGCTGGCGGACCGCCCGCCGTGGCAGCAGGCTGCGCTGCAGGGCGAGTGCCGTGGCCCGCTCGCGGGTGTACCGGCGTGCGTTGTCCACGCACACGGCCGCCCGTGACACCAGCTCGACGGCGAGCTGCAGATCCGCGGCACTGAACGCGCCGGGGGTACGGTGCCGGCAGAACAGGGCGACGCCGAGGGTGACGCCGCGGGCCCGCAGCGGAACCAGCAGCACCGAGTGGATCTTGTTCTCCAGGGCCGTCCGCATCCGCGCGGGGTCGCCCCCCGTCCAGCGCCGCAGCGTCTCCTCGTCGACGGTGAAGCGCGCCGGTTCTCCGTGGACCAGCACGCGGCCCACCTCGGACTCCCGGTCGTGGGCGTGGATCTCGCCGAGCGGGACGACTGCCTCGGGACATCCTTCGAGCACGGACTGCTGGGCCACCCGGTGGAAGCTGATCGAGTCCCGGCTCATCACCGAACGCGCCTCGTCGCCCCTCAGCACCTCGGAGAGCAGGTCGACCGCGACGAAGTCGGCGAAGTCCTCGATGGCGAGCTCCGCCAGCTCCTCGGCGGTGCGACCCACATCGAGGGTGCTGCCGATGCGTCTGCTGGCCTTGTTGAGCACGGCCAGACGTTTCCTCGCCCAGAACTGTTCGGTCGTGTCGAGGGTCACCACGGACACGCCCTGGACCTCGCCGGCGGCGTCCCGCACCGGAGAGAGCGCCGCCTGCCAGACGTGCTCGTGGTCCTCCATCACCAGGTGTGTCTCGTAGGGCTCGCCCTGGCCGGTCCGCAGCACCCGGTCGATCGCTTCAAGAAGCCCTTCGCCGCCCTGCACCATCACCCCGGGCGCCGACTCCCCCGGCCGCAGTCCGATCATGGAGGCCTCGTCCTTGCCGATCACGGCGAGCGACGCCGTGTTGGCCATGGCGAATCTCTGGTGCCGGTCGAAGTACGCCACCATCACCGGCAGCTGGTCCAGGATCCGGCAGCGCATGTCGTCGGACGGCACGTCGGCGGGCCGCCCGTGACCGGCGGCTGCGGGCTCGCCCCCGCGCGCGGGTGGACCGGCGGGCTCCGTCTCGTCCATGCTCACGGGCCGATCACTCGTCCTCCCGCCTGGGCAGGTCGCCCACGAACCAATTCATGCGACCTTTGTCCAAGAATGCCCCTGCGGCTTCCCGCTCTCAACCGGCCCCCTGCCCGGGCAGAGCCGATTGGCTCAGTCGGCGCCGAGCACCAGACCGGCGAAGCGCTCACCGATGCGCAGGTGCGTCGCGGCGTCGGGGTGCAGCGCGTCGGGAAGCGGCAGCTCGGCGAAGTCCTTCTCGCCGTAGAGCTCGCGGCCGTCGAGGTGGCGGATGTTCGGGTCATCCGCCGCCCGCTGCGCGACGATGCGGGCGAGTTCCTCCCTGATGATGCTGAGCGTGAGCTTCCCCGCAGCGGTCTCTGCGGGGTCTCCCGCGGCGCGGAAATTCAGCTTGCCCTCGGCGACGGCACTGAAGTCCGGTGCGCTGGGACCCGGCGTGTCCTCATGGATGGGACACAGGATGGGTGAGACGACCAGCAGCGGAGTGGTGGGATGGCCTTCGCGGATGGTGTCCAGGAAGCCGTGGACGGCCGGGGTGAAGGCCCGCAGGCGCATCACGTCGGCGTTGACCAGGTTGATGCCGAGCTTGACGCTGATCAGGTCCGCGGGTGTGTCGCGCAGCGCCCGGGCGGTGAACGGGTCGAGCAGGGCGCCGCCGCCGAACCCCAGGTTGATCAGCTCCACCCCGGCGAGGGCGGCGGCCCGTGCGGGCCAGGTGGTGGTGGGACTCGCGGCGTCCGATCCGTGACTGATCGAGCTGCCGTGGTGCAGCCACACCCTCCGTCCCTGGGCGGGGACGGGCTCCACCGGCGCATCGGTGCGCAGCGCGACCAGTTCGGTGGTCTCGTTGTGCGGCAGCCAGATCTCGACGACCTTCGGCTCGGCGGACAGGCCGTCGAAGCGGAGGGTTCCCGTCGGCCCCGGTGCGACCTCGGCCGATCCGGTGGTCATGTCGATGGTCAGGGTGTTGCCGCCCGGCACATGGGACCGGTCCGTGAGCCGGCCGTCGACCAACAGGTCGTAGACCCCGTCGGGCCGGGGCGGGACGCCCACGTACACCCGTTTGGTGGGCAGGGTGTCCAGCTCCACGACGGTCGCCCGGGTCCGCAGGACCAGCCGCACCCCGGAGGGCTGGGACTGGGCCATCGCCAGCTGGCCGTCGGTGTTCTGGGCGCGCGCCCGGGCGGGCAGCCGGTGCGGCAGCAGACCCCGCTCGGTGCGCTCGGGATCGAGGGCGCCGCGCAGGAGATCCGCGGTGAGGGGCGTGGTTATCAGTTCGTCGGTGCTCATTTTCCGCTGCCTGTCGGTCGTACGTATGCGTCCGGTCGGGAAGGGGCGAAGCGGCGTGGTCAGGGAGCGGGCCAGTTGCGCAGCAGGGAGTCGAGGGCGTCCAGGACACGCACCCAGGTCTCCTCCGTGCCCGGGGCGCTGTGACTGAAGCTGCCGCCCGACTCCATGGTGATGTAGCCGTGGAATACGCTGCCCAGCAGCCGGACCGCGTGCGTCTGGTCCGGTTCGGTCAGGTCGTAGCCGCGCAGGATCGCGCGCGTCATCTGGGCATGCCTGACGCCGGCGCTGGTGGCGGCGACTTCCGGGTCGAGCCTCAGCTGAGCGGCGGCGTAGCGGCCCGGGTGCTCCCTGGCGTAGTCGCGGTAGGCGTTCGCTGACGCCTCCAGTGCGTCCTTGCCCGCCCTTCCGGCCAGCGCGGCGGCGACACGGTCGGCCAGTTCCGCCAGGGCCAGCAGGGCGATCCTCGTCCTGAGGTCCTGGGAGTTCTTCAGATGCGAGTAGAGACTCGCGTCCTTGACGCCGAACTGCCGGGCGAGTGCCGCGACGGTCACGTTGTCGAAGCCGACCTCGTCGGCCATGTCCGCCCCGGCCAGCGTGAGGCGTTCAGCGGTCAGCCCTGCTCTCGCCATGACCATCCCTCTCCTTCGCCGGACCCGGCGGATCCGGCGGAGTCGATTATGCATTTGCCTAATACTTCTAGGCAAATAGCGAGGGTCACTCGGTTCGACGTTTCGAGCTTCCGAAACTTTCGGACCGGGAGAGCACAAACGCCGAGCCGTCTCTCCCGAGAATCGATGCTCCCCCGCCCTCCATGCCGACACACCCCACCCACGAGCGGAACAATTACTCCCAAAGCACCTCGCTTCAGTCCTCGACGGTTTCGTAGTTCTTGCCGAAACCATTGACACTTGACAGGGCCAGTTCAAAACTGTCGCCGTCGGCAGACCTCGAGAAGGGCTCTTCCATGCGCATCACGCCACGCCTGTCCCTACGGCCGGTGATCACCGCACTGGCCGTGGCCACGATGGCCGCGACCGCCACCGTCGCCGTGGACACCACCCCCTCCCACGCCACCCCCTCCCACGCCGCCTGCAACGGGTACGTCGGGCTCACCTTCGACGACGGCCCGTCCGGCAGCACCGCGGGCCTGCTCGCCGCCCTGACGCAGAACGGGCTGCGGGCCACGATGTTCAACCAGGGCGAGTACGCCGCCGCCAACCCGGCCCAGGTGCGGGCACAGGTCGACGCCGGCATGTGGGTCGGCAACCACACCTACACCCACCCGCACCTGACCGGGCTGAGTCAGGATCAGGTCGACTCGGAGATCTCCCGGACCCAGCAGGCCATCGCGGACGGCGGCGGAGGCACGCCGAAGCTGTTCCGTCCGCCGTACGGTGAGACCGACGCGACCGTGCAGGCCACCGCGGCTTCGTACGGCCTGACCCAGATCATCTGGGATGTCGACTCCCAGGACTGGAACGGCGCGAGCACCGACGCGATCGTGCAGGCCAACGCGCGGCTCACCGACGGTCAGATCATCCTCATGCACGACTGGCCGGCCAACACGGTCGCCGCCCTCCCGCGCATCGCACAGGACCTGGCGGGCCGAGGGCTGTGCGCCGGCATGATCTCCCCCCTGAACGGACGCGCGGTGGCCCCCGACAGCGTCGGCTGACAGCCGCTGCTTCTCCGGGCCGTGGGGTCGGCGGCCCTACCCGCCGTCCCCGTCGGTCGAGTTGGCCGCGACACCGCACCTTTTGGCGCTCACGTTGCCTATTCTGTTCGAAAGCTGATCACCGCTGTCACGCACGCACACCTGGAGTACGCCATGTCCGGACCGGAGAACGATGCCCCCTCCCTGCGCATCGACACCAGCAGGCCCCATCCCGCCCGGATGTACGACTGGTTCCTCGGAGGCAAGGACAACTACCCGGTGGACGAAGCGTTGGGCCGGCAGATGATCGCCGTCGAACCCGGGGTCCCGGTCATGGCGAAGGTGAACCGGGCCTTCATGCACCGCGCCACCCGGTGGCTGACCGGCCAGGGGATCAGGCAGTTCCTCGACATCGGCACGGGGATCCCCACCGAGCCGAACCTCCACCAGCTCGCCCAACGGGAGGCGCCGGACGCGCGGGTGGTCTACTGCGACAACGATCCGATCGTCCTGGCCCACGCCGAGGCCCTGCTGAAGGGCACCGAGGAAGGCGCCATCGACTACGTCCAGGCGAACGCGGGCGACGTGGACGCCATACTCGAACAGGCCGGCAGGACCCTGGACTTCAGCCGCCCTGTCGGACTCTCGCTGATCGCGCTGCTGCACTTCATCAGCGACGAGGACGGCGCATACGAACTGGTGGAGCGGCTGACCGAGGTTCTCGCACCGGGCAGCCATGTGGTGATCTCCCATCTCACCGCCGACTTCCACCCGGAGTCCACCCGTAAGGTCGACGAGATGTACAAGGCGAACACGCTCACCCTGGCGCCCCGCACCCACGATGAGTTCGCCCGCTTCTTCGACGGCTTCGACGTCGTCGAGCCCGGCATCGTGGCGGCCGAGGTCTGGCACCCCGAGCTCGGCGAACCGGTCCCCGGCCAGGACGACATCGTCAGCCCCGGCTATGCGGCGGTGGGCCGGAAGCCGTAGCCGCCGTCCCGGGGGCGGCCGGCCGGGAGCGGCTCAGGCCTGCCGCTCCCGGTGCCGCACGCAGGAGAGAACCACCACGAGTGGCCAGAGCGACTGCGCGAAGGTGATGACGCGTTCGGCCGCGCCGGCGATGTCGAACACGAGGAGGGCGAGCAGGAACCAGGCACCGCCGAGCCACATCAGCGCCGCCGCCGCCACGGACGGCCTGAGCCGCAGCCCCCACGGTGGGGTCATCGCACGCACGATACCGGCCGCGCCCGGTCCTGACGCGGACCGCGAGACGACGGCGCCGCGCCGCACGGCCAGCACCGGCCACAGCGCGAGGAGTGAGAAACCCACGGTCACGATCACACCGTGGGGGTACGAGCCACCACTGCTCGGAGCCGGGAACAGGGCCAGCAGCATCGCCGTGATCCCGCCGCCGGCCAGCGCCGCCCGCCCGAACGGCGCGGCGGGTCGCAGGCCGCAGGCGGTGACCACATGGCAGGCTCCCAGGGCGACCAGGGCCGATGTCATCACCCAGTACCCGGCGGCGCCGTCGGCCGCCAGGATGCTGATCGTCGTCGACGCGGGGTCGTAACCGGGCCCCTGAAGCCACGCCGCGACCGCCCAGCCGCCCACGAGCAGGATCGGGGCGCACACCGAGGAGATCAGGACCCACCAGGAGACAGACCGCATCGGTGCACGGTAGAACGCCCGGGCCGACAACCGGTGGTGTACACGCAGGCGAGGGCCTACTCCGCTCGCGAGCGGGTAGGAGCATGTATCGGACGAGGCCCCGAACAGAGGAGAACCCGCTGTGCTGAAACCCAGTCCTCAGGATCTGAGGGTCGCCCTGGCCCGCTACGCCGACGCGCGGATCGAGGACGCGCGCCGCTCCACGGTCGCGACGGCGCGGGCCACGGAGGACGCCGCCCGCACCCTGTGCGTGATGACCGGCGCCCCGGCCGTCCCCCAGGCACTCCATGACGCCGACACCATGCTCGGCATGAGGACCACGGTCTCCCCCGCCCTTCGCCGCCCCGGCGGAGCGGCGAAGGGCGACGGTTTCAGGATCGCCTGAGCAGTCGTCGGCGTCGGCTACGGAGCCATCTCGTACGAACCGGACAGGGCCTCGACACGGTCCCAGACCCGCGCCGAGCGGGCGTCGTCGACGACCGGACGCCGTACCGCCTCGATGGCCCACCGCTGCTGCTCCGGGGTCGCGGAGTCCTTGCCGTGCAGCTCGACGGCGTGCGCGGAGAAGTCGCGGACGAGCACGGAGAACAGCTCGTCGAGCACGTCCTCGTCCGGACCGGTCAGCTCGGCCTGCTCCAGGATCAGCTGTCCGTGGACCACCAGCGCGAAGAGCTGTCCGACGGACAGCAGGAAGTCCAGGTCGCGGCTCTGCTGCTCGTCAGGCGCGGCTCGGGACACGAAGTCGCACAGCGCGTCGGCCTGCTCGCGGAAGCGGGCGACGTTGGGGACCGAGGCGTAGGCGTCGTAGGCAGGGCGCCAGTCGTGGAAGCGTACGGAGCCGAGACCGCGGGCCGGTCCCTGCCGGAAGAGGAACGCGTCGTCGGCGGCGTCGAGGCGCGTCGGCACGGGCTCGTAGCCGGCCGGGTCCAGCAGGTGGTTGCGCAGGAACTTCAGGATGAGGGCGAGGTTCACATGGACCGTGCCCTCCAGCTTGGGCAGGCTTCGGATCTCCACGGCCGCCTGGGCGAAGTAGGTGTCCTTCTCGAAGCCCTTGGCGGCGATGACGTCCCACATCAGGTCGATGACCTTCTCGCCCTCGGTGGTCACCTTCATCTTCGTCATCGGGTTGAACAGCAGATACCGGCGGTCGTCCGGTCCGGCCGAGCGGAAGTAGTCCACGGCGCGGTCGCTGAACAGCTTCATGCCGACGAGCCGGACGTAGGCGTCGGCCAGCTCGCGGCGGACGTGCGGGAAGGCGGTCACGGGGCGGCCGTAGAGGATGCGGTTCTGCGCGTGGGTGACGGCCTCGTACATCGCGTGCTCGCAGATGCCGATGGAGGCGGTGCAGAGGTTGAACTTGCCCACGTTGACGGTGTTGAGGGCGGCGTCGAAGGCGGCACGGCCGGTGTGCAGGATGGCGTCGGGGCCGACCGGGTAGCCGTCGAGGCGGAACTCGCTGACGTACTTGGAGGAGTCGACGACGTTCTTCACGAGGTGGTAGGCGTCGTGGCGGCTGTCGGCCGCGAAGAAGACGTATCCCTCGGGGCCTTCGACGTCGGTGCGCCTGCCGAAGACGGAGACGAGTCCTGCGGCGTTACCGTTGCCTATGTAGTACTTGGAGCCGGTGGCCAGGAACCCGCCGTCGCCGTCCGGTGTCAGCAGCATGTCGGTGGAGTAGATGTCGGCGCCGTGCGCCTTCTCCGACAGGCCGAAGGCGAACACCTCGCCCTGGGAGAGGAGTTCCGTGGCGCGGTCGCGGGCGGCCTGGTTGTCGCTCTGCCAGACGGGGCCGAGACCGAGGATGGTCACCTGCCAGGCGTACCAGTAGTCGAGTCCGTAGAACCCGAAGATCTCGTTGAGCGCGGCGATCCGGGCGGTGTCCCAGCGCTGGTCCTCGCGCTCGGCGGCGGAGGCGGGGGTGAGGAAGGTGGCGAACAGGCCTTCCTTCGCGGCGAAGCCGAGGAACTCCCCCAGCCAGGCACGTGACCTGTAGTCCTCGATGATCCGGCGCTTGCCGCGGTCCTCGAACCAGTCGATGGTGGCGCGCAGCAGCCTGCGGGTCTCGGGGTCGAAGTGCGCCGGGTCGTAGGCACGCGGGTGGAACAGCAGCGGGTCGGCCATGGTGGAACGCCTTCCGGGGGGGTACGGGCGGGAGGGGTCGGTACGGTTCAGATGCGCGGGCCGGCCGCGCCGAGCCGGTGGAGCGTGGCGAGTACGTCGTCGAGCCAGGCGACCGTCATGCGCTCGTAGGCGATGCCGCCGCGCAGCACGACGTGCTGGAGCTCCTGCCCCGCGTCGAGCGGTGCGGGGGCGTCGGGACCGGTGAAGTCACGGAGTTCCCCGGTCAGATAGTGCGCGAGCCGGTCGCTGTGCACCCGGTGGTGCCGCTCGACCTCCTGGAGCAGCGCGGCCGGGTCGTCGAAGGCCGCGCCACGGATCTTCACGGCGAGGTCGTGGCGCAGGCTCTCGGGTTCGATCGGTTCGTGCAGCCAGCCGGAGAGTGCGGCGCGACCGGGGCCGGCGACGGAGTACTCCTTCTTGTCCGGCCGGCGCTCCTGCGGGATGTCGCGGACATCGAGCAGGCCGTCGCTCTCCATGCGCTTGAGGACGCGATAGATCTGCTGGTGGGTGGCGGTCCAGAAGTATCCGATGGACCGCTCGAACCTGCGGGCGAGCTCATAGCCCGAGCCCGGCTGCTCCAGCAGGGATACGAGGATCGCGTGTTCGAGGGCCATACCCCGATCGTTCTATGCAACTGGTTGCATAGCAAGCGGCGGCGGCCGGGTGAGACGCTCCTCACCCGAGCCGCCGCCGCGTCGGACGGTGTCAGCTCTCACCCCACGGCGAGTCGTACTTCTGCGCGAGCACACCGGCTTCCTCGGGTGTGAGCAGTCGCGGGGACCGCTCCCCCAGGGCGAGGAGCAGGGCGGACACCTCTTCGAGTTCCACCGCGGCTTCCACGGCGCGGGCCATCGTGGGGCCGGCGAGTACGGGCCCGTGGTTCTGGAGGAGCGCGGCGCGGAGCGGGAAGGGCAGCCCGGCCAGTTCCTCGGCCTGAGCAGCGTCGCCCGGCGGGGCGTACGGGACGAGCGGGGTCTGGCCGACGCGCATCACGAAGTACGGGGTCAGCGGCGGTATCGCACTCCTGGGGGACCACGGGGGGAGGCAGGAGACCGCTGTGGAGTGCCGGGCGTGCAGATGGACGACGGCGCGGGTGGCGGCGTCGCGCCGGTAGAAGGCGCTGTGCAGGGGGAACTCCTTCGACGGACGCGGCCCGTCGATGTGGGTGCCGTCGACGGCCAGCTCACTGAGCCCGTCGGGGTCGATCTCGGCGAGGTCGGCACCGGTGGGGGTGATGAGGATGCGGTCGCCGGACCGGACGCTGAGGTTGCCGGAGGAACCGGGACTGAGTCCGAGGGCCGCCAGCCGGGCGCCGGCGGCGGCGAGATCGGTGCGGGGGTCACTCATGCCAGCGCGCTCCAGGCTTCCGTGAAGATGGCGGTGTCGCCGAAGTTGCCCGACTTCAGGGCGAGATCCACGGCGTGGTCCCGGCCCTGCGCCCGGCCTTCGGCCCGCGCCCAGGTGACACCGGGCGCGATGGGCGTGCCGATGGCCAGGGTGCGGATGCCGAGCGCGGTGACGACGGCTCCCGAGGTCTCTCCGCCGGCCACGAGGAGGCGGCGCGCACCTGCCGCGACCAGGTCGGTGGCGCAGGTGGCGAGGGCCAGCTCGACCAGTTCGGACGCGGGCGTGGCCTGGTGCGGCGCCTCCTGTTCGAGGTCGCCGAGGTCGTCGACGGCGTAGATCAGGGGCGGCTTTGCGGGGTCGTCGTCCCAGGCCCGTCGGGCGAAGGCGACGAGTCCGGCGACCGTACCGGTGAAGTCGACGCGCAGGGCGTTCAGGTCGAGCTTGCGGTGCGGCAGGTGTGCGCGTGCGTGGGCGACCTGGGCCCGGGTGGCGGACGAGGCGCTCCCGGAGAGCACGACACCTGGGTCCCCCGGGCGGGAGGCGGGGGTGGCACGGGCGGCCTCGGTGTGCGGACCGGTGAGACCGAGGGCGAGGCCCGCCGCGCCGGTGACGAGGGTGAGGTGGGCGGTGGCCGCGGAGACGGTCACCAGGTCATCGTCGCTCACGGCGTCCACGACGACCAGGGCCTCGGCGAGCTCCGGGGCGTCCAGGGCGGTGCGCAGCGCGTCGCTGCCCTCGCGCACGGTGTCGAGCCCGACGAGGCGGACCGGGTGGCCGGTCTGCGGGGTGAGCAGCCGGCCGAGGTGGGAGTCGCGCATCGGTGTGAGCGGGTGGTGCCGCATGGGGCTGTCTTCGAGGGACTCGCCGTGGACGAAGAGGAGGCCGTCGCGGACGGTGCGTCCGGTCGCGGGGAAGGAGGGGACGACGACCGTGCGGTGCTCGCCCAGCTCAGCGAGGAGCGCGTCGGCCACCGGGCCGATGTTGCCGCGCGGGGTGGAGTCGAAGGTGGAGCAGTACTTGAAGTAGAAGCGCTCGCAGCCGGACGCGCGCAGGGCGCGCAGCGCCGCGAGTGACGTACCGACGGCCTCCTCCACGGGCGCGGTGCGCGACTTGAGCGCCACCACCACCGCGTCCGCGTCACGCACGGCCGCCTCCCCCCGGCCGTCGGAGCAGGCGTCGGGGCCCACGGCCACCACGGTCCTGTGGCCCCGGGCGACAAGCATCGTGGCGAGATCGGTTGCTCCGGTGAAGTCGTCGGCGATGGCTCCGAGGGTCGGCATCGGACCTCCTTGCGTTGGGGGGGTGCGGTACCGGGTGGAGTTCCCCGGCAGCCAGCGTGTGAAAAAATGTTAACAGACTTTACGCAGGCGAGATCTGCTGGTACATATTGTTAACACGCTCCCCTGTGGTGCTCGTGCCGTGGCCGAGACCGCGTCTGCCGGAGCCGTTGAACCGAGCCGTGTGCCCGTCTAGGAGAGCCCATGAACCTGCATCACCTGTTCGCCGGAACCGGCGACCGGACCGTGCGCTACGCACTGTCCGGAGCCGGCGGCGGCTTCGCCCGGACACTGCTGGCCCAGACCCCGCGCATCGGACAGACCCCGCGCATCGGACGTCTGGCCCCCGCCGTCCTGTGCGACCGTGACGTGGAGCGGCTGCGCGGCATGCTCGTCGAGCTCGGATACCCCGCGGAACGCCTGGTCGTCTGCACGGACGCCGACGAGGTCGCACGGGCCGCCGATGACGGGGCCGTCGCCCTGGTCGCGGACGGCTCGCTGCTGTCCGCGGCCCCCTGGGACATCCTGGTCGAGGCGACCGGAAGCCCGGCCGACGGTTACGCCATGGCCAGGGAGGCGCTGACCGGCGGCCGGCACGTCGCCATGGTCAGCAAGGAGGTCGACTCCGTCGCCGGGCTGCACCTCGCGGACCTGGCCCGGGACAACGGCGTCGTCTACACCACGGCCGACGGCGACCAGCCGGCCAACCTCATCGCGCTCGTGACCTGGGCGGAGCTGCTCGGCCTCGACATCGTGGCGATCGGCAAGTCCAGCGAGTACGACCTCGTGTTCGACCCCGCCAGCGGCTCGGTCACCCAGCTGGACACCACGGTCCCCGCTCCCGAACTGGCCGGGCTGCTGAGCCTCGGTTCCGACGTACGCGCCACGCTCGCCGCCCGCGCCGCGGCCGTGACCGCGCTGCCGACCGGCGCCACCGCCGACTACTGCGAGATGGCGGTGGTCGCCACCAACACCGGTTTCCGTCCGGACGTGGAGCGCCTGCACTACCCGGTCGCCCGGATCGCCGAACTCGCCGACGTCTACGCCCTGCGCGAGGACGGCGGGCTGCTGCACCGCGCCGGTGCCGTCGACGTGTTCAGCGCGCTGCGGCTGCCGGACGAGGCCTCCTTCGCCGGCGGAGTCTTCGTCGTCGTACGGACCGGTGACCCGGTCACCTGGGAGACGCTGCGCGGCAAGGGACACGTGGTCAGCCGGGACGGGCGCTACGCGGCCGTCTACCTGCCGTACCACCTCATGGGTGTCGAGACACCCGTCTCATTGCTGTCCGCCGTGCTCCACGGCCGGCCCTCGGGCGGCACCGACCCGCGCGCCCACGCCATGCTCGCCGGCCGGGCCCGGCGTGATCTGGCCGCCGGCACCGTGCTGGAGATGGGCGGCCACCACCACGACGTCACCGGCGTCCAGGCCGTGCTGATCCGCGACGAGGACACCCCCGCCGACGCGGCTCCCCTCTACCTGGCCGCGCACGCCACCCTCGGGCGCGAGGTACGCGCCGGCGCCCTGATCACCGTCGGCGACCTCGCCGACCCCGACGCCGACCTGCTGCACGCCTGGACCTCCGGGCGCGCGTCGCGCGCCACCGATGCCCCTGCCACCCACGCGAGCCGACGATGAGTACCGACCTCCAACACCTCCTGCTGGGCGCCGCCGCTGTCGTCGTCCTGATCCTGCTGATCACCAAGGCCAAGCTCCACCCGTTCCTGGCGCTGGCCCTCTCAGCGCTGGGCCTGGGACTGGCCGCGGGCCTGGGCCCCGGCGACACGGTCGACCATTTCCAGGACGGCTTCGGCGACGCGCTGAAGAGCACCGGGCCCACCATCGGCCTCGGCACGATCCTCGGCGGCATCCTGCTGGGTTCCGGCGGCGCCGACCGGATCGCGACCGTCTTCATCGGCGCCCGGCCCGTGAAGTGGATCCCGACGGCGATCACGGCCGCCGCCCTGCTCATCGGGATGCCGCACCTCTTCGACGTCAGCTTCGTGATGCTCGTACCGCTGGTGTACGCCGTCGCCAAGCGCACCGGCACACACCTGCTGTACGTGGGGCTGCCGCTCGCCGCGGGCCTCTACATCTCGCACGGCCTGCTCCCGCCGCACCCCTCCCCGACCCTCGCGGTCTCGGCGTACAGCGCGAACACCGGCCTGACCATCATGTACGGCCTGATCATCGGCATCCCGATCGCGGTGGTCAGCGGACCGCTGCTGACGAAGTTCGCCTCGCGGTGGTTCGGACCGGCCCCTGACCTGGACAAGGGCCCCATTCCCGAGACGAGCCCCGAGCCGGAGAACCGCAAGCGGCCGGCGTCCTTCGTGCTCGCCCTGATCACCGTGCTGCTGCCGCCCGTCCTGATGCTGATCGGGACCGTGGGCACCTCGAACACCGCCGAGGGCTCACTGCCCTACGCGATCTTCGAGGCGTGCGACTCCTCGGTCATCTCCCTCCTGGCGGCGGTGATCTTCGCCTTCTTCGCGCTGGGTCTGCGCTCCGGCTTCGGTCTGAACCAGCTCCAGAAGATGGCGGGCAAGGGCCTCGGCCCGGTCGGCGGGATCGTGCTGATCCTCGGCGCCGGCGGTGGTCTCAAGGCGATGCTCACCGCGACCGGCATCGACAAGCTGATCTCCGACTACGCGGTGGGCTGGTCGATACCCCCGCTGCTGCTCGCCTGGCTGGTCGCCGCGCTGCTGCGCATCTGCCTCGGCTCGGCGACGGTGGCCACGGCCGCCGCCACCGGAATCGTCGCCCCGCTGATCGGCGCCTACCCGGGCCTCTCCCCCGAACTGCTGGTGCTGGCGACGGCATCGGGCGCGGTCATGCTGTCACATGTCAACGACTCCGGATTCTGGCTGTTCAAGGAGTACTACCAGCTCTCGGTCGCCCAGACGTTCCGCACCTGGACACTGATGCTGTCGCTGCAGTCGCTGCTCAGCCTCGGCGGAGTACTCCTGCTCAGCACGTTCGTCGGATCCTGAACGCCGCGCCCTGTTGGGACCCCGCAGGGCGGGACGGCACAATCGAGCAGCGGCCACGGTGGCCGCGCGAGGAAAGGTAAGAAGCAGTGGCCGACGAAGAGCAGTTGCCCCTGATCCCCGATCAACGGCGCGAGCTCCTGTTGAAGCATCTGCGGCGCGACGGGGTCCTGAGCGTGCAGCAGATCACCCAGCTCTTCGGCGTCTCCCACATGACCGTCCGCCGCGACATCGCCGAGCTTGAGCGTCAGGGGCTGGTGTTCTCCGTGCCCGGCGGGGCACGGATCGCCAGCCACCTCCAGAGCGAGCCCAGCTTCCAGGCGAAGTCGGCGATGGAGCAGCCCGAGAAGCAGGCCATGGCCGCGGCAGCCGCCGAGCTCGTACGGGAAGGCATGACGGTCTACCTGGACGCGGGCACGACACTGCTGGCCATGGTGCCGTTGCTCGCACGCCATGAGTCGCTGACGGTCGTCACCAACGACTTCACGACCGTCGACCGCCTCATGGGCTCCTCGCACCTGGACGTCATACACATCGGCGGCCAGGTGGACCCGTCCAACCGGTCGAGCGTGGGCCGGCTCGCGGCCACGACGCTGCGTCAGCTGGCGCTGGACATCGCCTTCATCAGCACCAGCTCCTGGGATCTGCTGCGCGGCGTGACCACCCCTTCGGCAGCGAAGGTGGAGGTCAAGCAGGCGGCGATGGAGTGCACGGGGTCGAGCGTGCTGGTCGCCGGGGCGTCGAAGTACGGGACGTTCGGAAAGTTCCGGGTGGCGCCGCTCAGCACGTTCGACACCATCGTCACCGACGACTCGCTGGCGGAGGCCGCCGCCGAGGGGCTGCGGGCCGGCGGCGCCGACCTACGGATGGCGGCCGCCTGACCCTTCCTCAGCCGTCGTCCGATCCCTTCGTCGGCCGCCGGGGGTCCTGCCCCGGCGGCGCCGGCGTCCCAGGGGGCGCGTCCTGTGTGACCCGTGTCCCCGGATGCCGGTGCGCGCACAGGAACGCGACCGCGAGCGCGATGGCCATCCCGTAGAACACCCACTGGTTCGCCTCGGCGAAATCCAGTCTGACCGCGTCCATCGAGTCCCTCATCAGGGTGGCGACGTGGCCCGTGCCCTTCGGCTGCTGCGCGTCCGGATTTCCGGTGACCGCCTCGGCGACCGACCGGGCCGCGTCGTGCGCCGCGCCTGCCGGTACACCGTCGGACCTGAGGGTCCCCACGACCTTGTCGGTGGTGACGTGCGTGAGGATGGTCCCGAAGACGGCGATGCCGATACTCGCCGCGTAGTTGCGTACGGTCTGGGTGATGCCGGTGACCTCACCGTACGAGGCACCGATCGACCGGTTGACCGCGTCGGTCGAGGCGGGAGCGAGGAGGAAGCCGATCCCCGCGCCGGCGAGCGCGGCGTAGGGCCACTGGTCGTGCATCGACAGGTGCGTCAGCTTGTTCGCCCACAGTGCGAACCCGACGGCGCCGAGCGCCGTGCCGAGCTTCATCGCCGGACGGGCTCCGCGCCGGTCCAGGATCCGGCCGCCCCACTGGGAGGCGATCCCGAAGCCGATGAAGAAGTACAGCAGGTACAGGGCGGCCTGGTTCGGCGATGCGCTCAGCGAGACCTGCGCGTAGACCGACGCGAAGAAGAACACCGGGACGAACGCCAGCATCGCGAAGAACAGGACGAGCATGTCGACGGTGAAGGCCCGGTCGCGGAAGACACCCAGCTTGATGAGCGGCTCCGCCACCCCGAGTTCGTAGCGGCAGAACACCGCCAGGACGACGAGCCCTCCCACGATGCACGCCCAGGTGGCGACGCTGCTCCAGCCCCACGCGGACGCCTGCTGGAAGCCGAGCACGCTCAGCCCCATGCCCACGGCGACCAGGACGGCGCCCGGCACGTCGAGCCTCTCGCGCCGGCGGGTCTCGGGGATGTGGGCCATGGCCGCCAGGACCAGGGCGATGACGGCGACCGGCACGTTCACCCAGAAGATCGCCCGCCACGTCCAGACCATCAGCCAGCCGCCGAGCAACGGCCCCACCGCGGTGAGCGCACCCGACACACCGAAGAACAGCGCGAGCGCACGGCCCCGCTTCCCCACGGGGAACACGGCGATCACCACGGCGAGCGCGGCGGGGAACATCAACGCCGCGCCGAGCCCTTGCAGGGCGCGGAAGATGATCAGCCAGGTCTGTGCGAAGTCGCCCCTCGGAACACACCCGCACAGCACGGATGAGATGACGAACAGGAGTGTGCCGATCACCATCACCCTGCGGTGGCCGAAGATGTCGGACAGCCGTCCGCCGAGCGCGAAGAAGGCGGCGAGCGCGAGCAGGTAGGCGTTGACGACCCACTGCATCCCGGAGGACGAGAGGCCGAGTTCATCGATGATCCTCGGAGCGGCGACGGCGACGATCGTCTGGTCGATGAAGGTCATCGACACGGCGAAGAGCATCGCCGCGAGAGCCAATGACCGATGGGAGGAGTCCCTCCCGGCAGGGGGGCCGGCCGCGCCTGAGCCGGTACCCGGAAGGGGGTCGGTGCGCATGACCCGAGTGTGGACCGGAAGGGAACCACGTGCACCTCCAGGCCGCGTTCCCGTACGGCGGATGGCGGTGCTTCAGCTCTTTCCCGGCAGCAGCCCTTCGTGCCCGGCACGGGAGCGGTGCAGCGCCAGCATGGCCTGGTCGTCCTTGGGCCGGCCGCCGACGTGGCGCCGGACGTCCAGGATCAGCGTGTCCAGGATCTGCCCCGGGGTGAGGCGTCCGGCGGAGCGCGTCCGTCTGCCGAGCACGAGGGGCAGCCGGGCGACGGGGTCGTAGAAGCGTCCGGTGGCGTCGCGCGATTCGGTGACGCCGTCGGTGAAGCACAACAGGGTGGAACCGGCCGGGAAGGGGAAGCTGTCGACCGGGGAGGCCCACGCGCCCAGATCGCTCATGCCCAGCGGTGGCGCCTCCTCGGACGCCTCGAGGAGGGTGGTGCGGCCCTGCACGTCCAGGAGTACGGGGGCCGGATGGCCCCGGTTGACCAGGCGTACGGTCTCCAGGTCCATGGAGAACTCCGCGATGAGAGCGGTGGTGAAGCCCTCCTCCTGCTGCTCACCGCCGCGCCGGCCCCCCTCGCGCAGAAGGGCGCGCTCCAGCCGGGTCACCAGCTGCGGCAGATCCTCGGCTTCGTCGGCCGCGTACCGGAAGGCACCGAGGTCGGCGCTGACGGCGCTGACCGCCCCGAGCCCCTTCCCCCGCACATCGCCGACCATCACCCGGATGCCGTACGGGGTGCTCTGGACCACGTACAGGTCCCCGCCGATCAGGGCCTCGCTCTCGGCCGGCACGTACCGCGCGTCGATGTGCAGGTCGCCCAGGCGCGACGGCGGCCTCGGCAGTACGGCCCTCTGGGCCACGGCCGCGACCTGCTGGGCGCGCCGCGCGCGGTCGTCCCCTCTGCGCAGCGTGCGGTGGATCAGGACGGCGAGCGCGGTGACGGCCGCCAGGGTGATCTGGTTGGCCACGCCCGCGCGCCAGCCGAAGGTTCCGTCGACCCGTGCGAGGAACGCGTGCACGACCATGGCCGTGACGCCGACGCCGATGATCGCCCGGATGCCGCAGAGCGGGGCGGCGGCGACGGGCGCCGCGATGAGAAGGGGCGCGGAGGTCACATCCTGCGGCGTGATCAGGTCGACCACCACGGCCAGCACGATGAGGCCTACGGGGATCCACTGGGTTCTCAGCAGCTGCGGCACTCCCCCACGCTGCCCGCAAGCACGGCCCTTCGCATCCCGGGACCGGACACCGGGTTCCCTGTCCGGCGGGCAGCGCGGGCGCCTGGCTCTGGCGTCCCTGCTGGTGCGCAGGCCTTCGGCGCTGCTGCTGGACGAGCCGACCAACCATCTCGACGACGGGGCCGCCGCGTTCCTGGAGGAGCAGGTGTGCGGCCTTCCCGGTGCCGTCGTCGTGGCGAGCCACGACCGGGCGTTCCTCGATGCCGTGTGCACGGACCTGATCGACCTGGACCCCGCCGTGGACGGACCTGTGCGGTACGGCGGCAACTACACGGCGTACCAGGCCGAGAAGCGCGCCGAACGGGAGCGCTGGGAACGGCGCTACGCCGAGGAGAGCGATCGTCCTGGCCGGTCACGACCGCTGGCTGCGCAGGCGCTGGCAGGGCCGCGAGCTATGCTTGCGGCCGTGTTCGGCGGATGCCTCCGAGTGAACGCATCCTGGACATCGCGTCCGTATGGTGAGACACGCTTGCGGAGGCCCACGCCTGCGGCGTCTCATCGCGCCTGTGCAAACCGAACAGATACCCCCTGATCAACCGGCCTCCGACGACAAGGCGGCGAGGCGCGCCGTCACGGTGTTCCCGGTCCTCGTACTCGTGGCGGGCGTAGCCGGTCTCGTCACCCCCGGCACGTTCGACGGCTGGACGGAATCGGTTCCGTACCTGCTGGGGATCGTCATGTTCTGCATGGGCCTGACGATGACTCCGCTCGACTTCAGGGGCGTGGCGAAGCGCCCGTGGGCCGTGGCGATCGGTCTGGTCGCGCACTACGTGATCATGCCGGGACTCGGCTGGGCCATCGCCCATCTGCTCGGGCTGCCGCCGCAGCTGGCGGCCGGACTCATCCTGGTCGGCTGCGCGCCGAGCGGCACGGCGTCGAACGTAGTGACCTTCCTGGCCCGCGGTGATGTGGCGCTTTCGGTCTCCGTCGCGACCGTCTCCACCCTGCTCGCGCCTCTGGTGACTCCGCCGCTGACGCTGCTGCTGGCGGGCGCGTATCTGCCGGTGGACGCCGGGTCCATGATCACGGACATTCTCAAGACGGTGCTGCTTCCGGTCCTCGGCGGCCTGGCGGTGCGGCTGATCGCCGGGAAGCTCGTCGACCGCGTGCTGGGTCTGATGCCCTGGCTGTCGTCGCTGGCCATCGCCGCGATCGTCTGCGCCGTCGTGGCGGGCAGCGCCAGCACGATCAAGTCGGCCGCCGTGACGGTGCTGATCGCGGTCGTGCTGCACAACGGCCTCGGGCTCGCGCTCGGTTACGGCGCGGGCAAGCTCGCGAGGCTCGGCCCTCCCGCCAGCCGCGCCATGGCCTTCGAGGTCGGCATGCAGAACTCCGGGCTCGCCGCCTCACTGGCCACGGCCCACTTCAGCCCGCTGGCCGCCCTGCCCGCCGCGGTGTTCTCCGTGTGGCACAACATCTCGGGCGCCCTGGTCGCCGCCTGGATGGCCCACCGGTCGCGGCGCGATGAGGCTCACGCGGTCGCCGCTGCGGCACCGAGGGCCGCGACCGCCGAGGAGTCCTGACCGGGACCCACGCATCCGGCGGTCCCGACGCGCGGCGGGGGGGGGACGCCGGGGTGGGGA
>NZ_JBEZIH010000017.1:0-182081 GCF_040650935.1 Streptomyces sp. NPDC048565 | reverse complement strand
CAACGCGGCTCCAACGAGAACACCAACGGTCTGCTGCGGCAATACTTCCCGAAGGGCACCGACCTTGCGGCCCACAGCCGCGAGCACCTCGACACAGTCGCCGCGGAACTCAACGGCCGCCCACGCAAAACGCTCGGCTGGGAAACCCCAGCCGAGCGCCTGCATAAACTGCTCGCGGCCTGATCAACACGACCACGTGTTGCGATGACCCCTAGAAAGCGCCCCGGTGTGCAGGGCCGTTTCTGCTTCACTCAGCCGGGTGATGAACCGCCTGCGGGACGAAACGGGGCACCCCGCTCTACGATGATGTTCTCGACACCATCCCAGGAGGGCCCGCCATGTCTGCCGCCGCAGTCGAGCACCCCTGTGACGATGAACCGGAACCGATGCTCGTGACGGCCAACCACCTCACGGAGCAGCTTCCGGGTTATCGCGTCGAGATCATCGGAGGCGTCATCACCGTGGCCCCGCCCCCGGACGGCCCGCACGCCAATGCACTGACCACACTCATGGTCCCCTTCCTGGCCGCAGGGCTCCACGGCGACGAGACCAGAGTCCTCCAGGCCATCGGCCTGTGGCTGCCCGGCGGCCCCGAGGACTACGCCATCCCCGACCTGGCCGTGGTGGACGCGGACTTCGACGAGCACCTGATCGGGAACAACTGCTACGACCCGGCGGTCTTCCGCCTCGTCCTGGAAGTGACCTCGGGCAACTACAAGAACGACCTGCGCAACAAGGTCGCCGCGTACGCCGAGGCCAAGATCCCGGTGTACGTGATCCTGGACCGCCGCCACGGCCGGCTCCACGTCCTGACGGAGCCCACCGGCTGCACGTACGACAGCCACGAGGTCTACGCCCCCGGCCAGCAGGCCGCGCTTCCCGCATCGATCGGTGCGGAGCTGACCCTGGATGTCGCCGAGCTCGTCGCGGCGGGCCGCAACCGCGCCTGAGGCGCCTCTCTATGTCCCCTCTCCCGTGACACGCACGACGAGTACCGCCACGTCGTCGCGTTGCGGGGCGTCCGCCAGTCCGTGGGAGAGCGTCTCCAGGAGCTGCCGCAGAGGCTGGTCGCCGTGTGCCGACAGGGTGGCCGCCGCCTTGGCGATGGTCGTGTCGATGTCGGTGTCACGGCGCTCGACCAGCCCGTCGGTGTACAGCAGGAGGACGCTGCCCAGGGGGAGTTCACACTCGTGGTCGTGGCGTGGGAGGCCGCTCGGGGCACCGAGCAGGATCAGGTCGTGCGGCTCCAGGGGCGAGACACGGCCGTCGGGCGTCCGCAGCAGCGGCGCCGGATGGCCCGCGTTGGACCAGGTCAGATGCCACCGGCCGACGTCCGCGTCGAGACGGGCGTGCACGGCGGTGGCGCCGGGGCCGAGCGGCAGCGCGTCGAAGGCACTGTCGACCGCGTCCAGCGCGGCGGCGGGCGAATGCGCCGAGTGGCCGAGCGTGGCCTGGCGGAGCATGCTGCGGACCTGGCCCATCACGGCCGCGGCCTGCACGTCGTGTCCGATGATGTCGCCGATGGACAGCATCAGGGCGCGCTGCGGGGTGTCCGGGAGCCGGGGCGGCAGCTGGTAGGCGTCGTACCAGTCGCCGCCCACCATGTCCTGGTCGGTCGCCGGCAGATACAGGGCGGCCATGTCCAGGCCCGGCACGGTCGGCAGTTCGGTCAGCATCGCCGCCTGGAGTTGCGCGGCGGTGCTGAGCCGGGTCTCGACGAACAGGGTGCGGTCGACCGCCTGGCTGGCGTATCCGGCCACCGCGGTGAGGGCGGCCTCCTCCGTCAGCGACAGGGTATGGGGGTGCGGCCAGCACCACACCAGCACGCCACGGCGACGCGGCAGCGGCACACACAGCACGGATCGGAGACCCAGCTCGTCGTACGCGGCCACGGCCTCCGGGCTGAAGGCGGCCGTGAGTGCCTCGCGGTCGGGGACGAAGACGGTGCGCTGTTCGCGCACGGCCTGGGCGCTGGGGAAACCCGCGTCCAGGTCGAGGCGGCCGGCGGTGCTCTCCACCGGCTTCACGTCGTCCGGGTCGATGACGCGCCACAGCCCCTGGCGGTCCGCAAGCAGCAGGCCCACGAGGGCCGGCTCGGAGGGGGTGGCGAACATACGGCGCAGACGGCGGGTGAGGTCCGCCAGATCGTGAGAGTGCCCCAGCTCGACGGCGGCACGCAGCAGCACCTCCGCGTGGTCGCGGTCCTGCCGGATCCGCTCGGTGGCGATCCGCAGCCGCATCTCCACCGAGCAGGCTGCGGCAAGGTCCCCGAGGTCCTGCAGCTCGTCCTCGGTCCACTGCCGGGGCACGTGGTCGATGGCGCAGAGCGACCCCAGGACATGCCCGTCGGCATCGCTCAGCGGCATACCGGCGTACGCGATCACCTGGAGATCGGGAATGGCCGGACTGGTACGGGTGCGCGCGTGCTCCCGGGTGTCCGGGATGATCAGCGGACGGCCGTCGATGACGACGTGCTGGCAGAACGAGTGGCTCAGCGGGGTCTCACGCCGTCCTGCCCAGGGTTCGGCGAGCCCGACCATGCCGGGGAAGACCTGCCGGTCGGTCTCCAGCAGCGAGACCAGCGAGACCGGGACACGGAGCAGCCGGGTGACCAGCCGCGCGAAGCGGTCCATGCCCGGATCGGCCGCCGCCGAGAGCCCAGCGAGCCCCAGTGCCTCCAGCCTCCCCAGTTCACTCACCCCAGGGCCTCCCCGTCGGTTGCGTGCCAGGAGCTCACGGCGTCCACAGCACCGTGTAGGACGACGGTATAAGACAATCCATGCCATGTCGTGATCAGTCATGGCACCCGACGGCCGCCGCCCACCGCTACCCGTCACCCCTGGGCGCGCCCCTGGCAGCGTCCCGCCGCCATCGCACCTCGCCGTCCTCCCACTCCCCCGTCGGCAGCAGCCCGGCGGCGGTGGCCACGGCGGCGGAAGCCGCGTGGTCCGGGTGGATGTGGGCGACAACCGTACGGACGGGGTCCCGATCCAGGTCCTGGCCCTGGTCCTGGCCCTGGTCCTCGCCCGGATCCAGCAGGTGCCGGACCAGGCCGGTCGCCGCCTCCTTGGCGTACCCCCGGCCCTGCCAACGGACCCCGACCACCCAGGCCACCTCCGCCCGCGCCCCGCGCACGGTCGCCTGGACGTAACCGGCCAGGCGCCCGTCGGTACGCACCCTGAGCACCCAGTTCCACCAGAGCTCGGCCCGGTCGGGCGAACCCGCACTCTGCCGCTCGTAGCGGGCCCGGAGGGCATCGGCGTCCTCCGGGGCACCTCCCGTGTGGACGTACAGGGCGGGGTCGAAGAGCACCACGGCCATCTCGTCCGCGTGCGAGACGTCGAGCGGCAGCGCGTCGAGGCGGGAGGTGAAGAAGGGCCGGGGAGGCCTGTGAGCCGGCATGGGCCGACTGTATGCCGGGCGGGGAGAGGAGGGGCGGGGGCTACTCGGTGGCGGGGTGGATTCCGGTGGTGACCCAAGGGCGGGCGACGCGGGCGATGTCGGCGTCGGCGGCCTGGGTGAGCGCGTCGAGTTCGAGGAAGTGCCGGGCGATGGTCAGCCCGAGGATGCTGCTGACGATCAGAGCGGCGCGCAGCTCGGCGTCCTCTCCGTCCATGGCGCGGGTCAGGTTGGCGACGCGCTCGTCGAGGTGCGCGCTCATCCGGGCCTTCGCCTCCGGGGCGGTGAGCATGGACCGCACCAGGGCCTTGGTCTCCGGGGGCAGGGGGGCGAGGCGGATGTCCAGGACGTCGTGCAGATGGGGCTCGACGTCGTCGGACGCGGACTCGTCCAGCTCGACGGCGGCGGCGAACAGAGCGGCCTTCGATCCGTAGTGCTGCATCACCAGCGACGGGTCCACCTCGGCGCGTCGAGCGACGCGGCGGATGGTGGTCGCCTCCAGACCGCGCTCCCCGAACTCCGCACGCGCGGCGTCGAGTATGCGCCGGGCGGTCGCCGCCCGGCGCTCGGACCTGCTCATCGGCTCACTCATGGAACGTCACTCTACGCCTGTTGAGCGAAGGTGTACGGTTCACTCCACGGTTCACTCCACAAGTGATGAGCGAAGGGGAGCCCACCACCATGAAGGTCATCGCGATCGAGGAGCACTGGAACAGCGCCGCCATCCGCGAGGCGCTCGACAGGCTGCCGGAGGGGGCGCGCGACGAGAGCGTCGCCTTCAACCGCATGGGCGACACCCAGGCCAGGCTTGAGGACATCGGGACGGGGCGCATCGAGGCGATGGACGCCGCCGGAATCGACGTCGCGATCCTGTCGGTGGTCACACCCGCCACCCAGGCGCTGCCGGCGCCGGAGGCGGTCGTCCTGGCCCGGGAGGCGAACGACGAGGCCACGGACGCCGTCCGCGCGCACCCGGACCGCTTCCGCGCGTTCGCGACGCTGCCGACCGGCGATCCGCAGGCCGCGGCCGCCGAACTCGAACGGTGCGCCGGCCTGGGGCACGTCGGCGCCATGGTCTTCGGGCGCACGGGAAGCCGCCCGATGGACGATCCCGCCTACGACGACCTGCTCGCCACCGCCGCCCGGCTGCACCAGCCCCTGTTCCTCCACCCGCAGATCGCATCGGACGAACTGCGCGACGCCTCGTACCGCGGCATCGACCCGCTGACCGACCTGGGGCTGGCGAGCTTCGGCTGGGGCTGGCACATGGAGGCCGGCCTGTCAGCGCTGCGACTCATCCTGCGCGGCACCTTCGACCGCCATCCCGGCCTGCAGCTCGTCCTCGGCCACTGGGGCGAGATGCTGCTGTTCTGGATGGACCGGGTCGACAGCCTCTCCGGAGTCGCGAAGCACCTCGATCGCCGGGTCTCCGACTACATCAGGTCCAACATCCACATCACCACGAGCGGCATGCTCCAGGAACGGCTGCTGCGTCACACCCTCGACTTCACCGACGTGGACCGGGTGCTGTTCTCCACCGACTACCCCTTCCACCGGCCCGACGCGACAGCGATCGGCACGTTCCTGGACGCCGTTCCCGGAGCCGAGGACCGCACCAGGATCGCGTCCGGGAACGCACAGGCGCTGTTCCGGCTGGACAGGTGAGGCCTTAAGGCACACTTTGCCCCGTTTTCCTGCACCATGGACATATGGACACGATCCGTGAGCTGGAGCCCTTCGTGAAGCAGTACACCGTCCTGCTCAGCACCCGCAGGCCTGACGGATCGGCTGCCCACACTCCCGTCAGCATCGCCGTCGAGGGCGACCACGCCTACATCCGTACGTTCTCCTCGGCCTGGAAGGTCGACCGGATGCGCAACCATCCGGTGGTGGAGATCGCCCCGTGCACCGTGCGGGGCGCACCGACAGGACCGCCCATGAAGGCATGGGCACGACTCCTGCCGGCGGACTCGAAGGAGAACACCCACGCGGCACGGACGCTCTCCCGGAAGTACCCGGCGCTCCACGGCGTGGCCGTCCCTCTCGCCCACCGGCTGAAGCGTGACCGCACGCTCCACTACGAGCTGCGGCCGATCACCGACGAGGACTGAACGGACCGGGAGCTGCGGCAGCCGGTCACAACGGCGCGCGCCCTACTTCCGGCGGCGCCTGGCCAGGGCGAGCGCCAGCACGACGACCCCGACGGCCACGGCGGCCCCCGTCGCGGTGCCCGTACCGCCCGTCCCCGAACCGCCGTCCCCGGACGACGTCCCGCCGCCCCCGCCGGACGGTGAGGCCGACCTGCCCTCCACGTCCACGCGCGCCACCTCGCTGTTCTTCCCCTCGGAGCCGAACATCATCGCCGAGCCGTCCGCCGTGTACGTCACCGACTCGGACTGCCCCTGGAGCGGCGCGCTCACCGCGTGGTCGGCGCCGAGCCTGCCCTTCGCGAAGACGTAGGCGCGGGCGCTGAAGTACGAGCGCAGCACCAGTTCCTTGCCGTCGGGCGAGAAGGCACCGTCCGTCACCCACGGCACCTCCCCCACACGCCGGAAGACGTTGTTCCCGCCGGTGGTCAGCTTCTCCGGGCCCTCGTAGAGCCCGCCGCCGCCCTCCCTCTTCGACGCGATGTACACCCGTCCGGTCTTCGGGTGGACCATCAGCGCCTCGGCGTTGCGCGCCCCGTCCGCGTAGGTCACGTCGAACTGCGTGGCCCGCACGGTCGCGTCGGCGAGCTTCTTCGGCTCGGGGAAGCGGTAGATCCAGACGTGGTCCCAGGTGCCGTCGAGGTTGTCGCCGATGTCACCGACGTACAGATTCCCGTCCGGCCCGAGCGAGATGGCCTCCACGTCGCGGGGCTCGCCCACGCCCTTCATGGTGATCGTCGCCACCGTCTTCCCGGTCCTGGAGTCCACGGCGTAGACGTACGGCCCGTCGTCGCTGTCGTTGTGCGTCCAGTAGATCCCCGGGTGGACACGGCTGGCGGCCAGACCGCTGGACTCGGTGATCCGGGGGTCCTCGATGGTGAAGCTCCGGTCCGCCCCGTCCCCGTCGTCCGCGACAGCGGGCGCCGGCCCCGTCAGGAACAGGAGGGTGGCGGCAGCGGCGACGGTCAGCAGCGATCTCATGGCACAAGTGTCCACTGTCACGTCGCAGGCCGGAGCAGTGATCAGCCATGATGTCGCCATGCGTTTTCTCTTCGTCGGCGACTCCATGACCATCGGGCGTTCCGGCGACTTCACCTGGCGCTACCGCATGTGGCAGCACCTCGAAGCGACCCTCGGCGCCGGTGGGTACGCGATCGCGGGCCCGCGTACCGGGTTGTACGACGCGGATGCGAACGCCCCCCTCTCCCACGCGTACGGCGACACCGCCTTCCCCGAGCCCGCGCGCCGGCACCTGGCCGGCTGGGGCGAGGGCTGGCTCCACATGGCCCCGGTCATCGCGGACACGGTCACGGCGACCCGCGCCGACATCCTGCTGGTCTCGCTCGGCCTGATAGACCTCGGCTTCTACACCGACAGCGCGCAGACGGCCGCGAACGCACGGGAGTTCATCACCGCGGCGCGCACCGCGAACCCCCGTGTCCGGCTGGTGCTGCTCCCGGTCATACCGAACGTACGGGCGGAGTCCGACGCACCCTTCGCCGCCGAGTGCGACCGCTTCAACACGCTGCTCGCGAAGGCCGTCGCCGACCTGGACACACCCTCGTCCCCGGTGCTGCTCGCCTCGCACCCCGCGGGTTACGACATCCACACGGACACCTACGACGGCACCCACCCCGGCCCGGCCGGCGAGCACAAACTGGCCGGCGCCTTCGCCGACGCGATGCACCAGGCCTGGGGAGTGGGCGGCCCGTACGCGGGGGCCCTTGCGGCTGCCTGAGCTGGGGCCCAGCGTACGGCGCGCCCCCGTGGCCGGAACCGGATCAAGGAGCCGGGCGTCCTCCTCACGTGCGGGCCTCGCGGGGAGGCCCCCGGTCGGGAGCGTGAGCGAGTGTCGACGAAGCGGGCCACGAAGGCGCGGGGCTGGAGCTGGAAGCGCGGCCGCCTGACCGCCCTGCTCTGCCTGCCGACGGCCGTCCTGCTCGTCTTCCCCGGCCTCGTCCCCAACACCCCGGGCCACGTGGGCAGTCTGCTGGAGACCTTCCTGCCCTGGCTCGGCCTGGCCGTCCCCGTCCTGCTGGTCCCGGCGCTCCTGCGGCGCTCGCTCCTGGCGTCGGCCGCGCTGCTGCTGCCCGTGGCCGCCTGGTCCGCCCTCTTCGGGAGTCTGCTGTTCACCTGGGGCCAGGCGCCCGACAGCACCTTCACCGTGGTCCAGCACAACATCAGCGACGAGAACCCCGATCCTGCCGCCGCCGCACGGTCGTTGACGGAGGCGGACGCCGACCTCATCGCCCTGGAGGAAGTGACGGCCCCGGCGCTGCCGGCCTTCGAGAAGGCCCTGGCCGCCGACTACCCCCACCACGCGACGAAGGGCACGGTCGGCCTCTGGTCGAAGTACCCGCTCACCGGCGTACGGCTGGTGGACATCAGGCCGAAGGGCGTCGGTGCGGGCTGGGACCGTGGGCTGCGGGCGACGGCCCGTACACCCCGGGGCGAGATCGCCGTGTACGTCGCCCACCTGCCCTCGGTGCGGATCGGCCCGACGAGCGGCCTCACCTCGGGCCTGCGGGACGAGAGCGCCGCCCTCCTGGGCAAGGCCGTCGCCGCAGAGCCGCTGGACCGGATGATCCTGCTCGGGGACCTCAACAGCACGGTGGACGACCGCGGTCTGGAACCGGTCAGTTCACAGCTGGACCCGCCGGGCCCGGGCTTCGCGTTCAGCTGGCCCGCGAAGCTCCCGGTGACCCGGATCGACCAGGTCCTCACCCGCTCGGCGGAGGTCACCCGCGTCCGGACACTGCCCACGACCGGCAGCGACCACCTGCCCATAGCGGCGGACATCAAGCTGCCCGACTGACGCCCTGACGCACCCGCCGGGGGCCCGCGCTCAGTCCGCGGTCTCGATCCCGAGCATCGCGAGCCCCAGCTTGGTCAGCTCCTCCGACACCTCGTCGGGCCGGGCACGGCGCGGGCGCCGGGCGTGGTGCGCCATGAGCTCGTGGACCGTACCCACCATCACCATCACCACGACCCGGTGGTCCCGCTCCGGCACCTCGCCGCGCACCGCGGCGCGTTCGGCCTCACCGGTCAGGAAGTCCGTCCACAGGTCACGCCACCGCTTGCAGTGCGCGTCCACCGCCGGACTCACACCCAGCACCTCGACGAACGTCACCCGCGCCTCCCGCAGGTCCCGGGTCACCGCCGACACGTACGCGTCGAAGAGCCGCCGGAAGCGCTGCCCGATCGGACAGCCGTCCATCCCGTCGGAGAGCAGGGCCACTTCGGACGCCCGCAGACCGGCGGTCGTGATCTGGTTGTGCAGGGCCATCAACAGGCCCTCCCGGGAGCCGAACTCCTCACGGAGCGCCTCCTCCGGCACACCGGCCATCGCACACAGGGCGTATTCCGACGTCTGCGCGTAGCCGTACACCCCGAAGAGCTCCAGGGCAGCGTCGAGGAGCTGCCCACGGGCCCGCGTACGCACACCGTCGACCGCACCGGTCACTTGGTCCACCGGGACATCCACCACGGGTCCTCCTTGGTCTGCCGCCCATCCGGTACCCACGACCGCGGTCGAGCGGATCGCGAGGGCCGGAGAGAGCTCGGGCGCCTCTGGATGGCGCGTGCGCCATTGTCACGGCACACCTCGCCCGACACGTCCCACGCCACGCCGTCGCACGCACAGACCGCCAGGACCGGTGAGCGCTCGCACAGTTGTGCCGCACGCGCCGGGTACACCCGCCGCGTAGCGGGAAGTTACGGACACGACGCCCCGGACGAGGGCAGGCGGGGCACGGCAACCGAGGATCCCGTCCCGCCGCAACCTCCCCCCGGCGGGCCCCTTTCGTTCAGAGCCGCTTCAGCACTGCCTGCTTGGCGGTGGTGAACTCCTCGTCGGTGAGGATGCCCGACGCGTGCAGCTCGCCGAGTTCGCGCAGCCTGCGCAGCAGGACGTCGTGGTCGTCGGCGGGCGGGGCCGGGGGCGCTTCGAGTGCGGTGGGGGGCGCGTCGGGCTCGGCGGTGGCCGGCATGCGTACGAGTACCGCGGCGGCGACCAGGACCGCCGTGTACTCCCGCTTCGACAGCCCCCACAGATCCAGGGAGTACGGGTCGAACTTCGCGGGAGCGGCCGAGGCCACGCCTCCCCTGTCGAAGCGCAGCGAGCCGTTCTCAAGACCGATCGCGGGCACCCAGCGCACCCCGGTCACCTCCGGCAGCGAAAGGGTGACGGGGCCGCTCTCGGTCTTCGACTCCTCGGCCTTCCAGTTCCAGGTCAGACGGACCGTCTCCCCGTCGAAGGACGCCGTGCCGTCACCGCCGCCGCCCGACACAGGCACCGAAGGGCCGGGCAGCAGGAAGCGGTCCACCGGACCCTCGGGCACCTGCTCGATCAGCAGGGCGTTGCGTATCTCGTCGACGAGGTACTCCGCCACGCCCGTACGGTCCTTCTCCACCACCAGCTGGTACGGGTCGGCGGCGTCCTTGAGCCGGCCGTCCGCGGCCCGCAGCACGGGGCAGGCCCCGGTGCGCAGCCGCAGGCGCAGACGGCCCCCCTTGCGGTCCGGCTCGAACGAGACGCCCGCCACCGCCCGCAGCGGGACGGCGAGTTCACCGAGGTCCTGCCGCACGGGGTGCACCTTGCTGCCCGGGACGATACGCACCGTGTCCCCGTCGAAGTTCCACGTTCCGTCGCGCGAGATGATGTCCGCCATACGGCGATTCTGCCAGGCCTGTCCGCGTACACGGGCGGGCCGAGGCTCCACCCCGAGCGCGTACCGCCGTGACAGGCGCGGTCAGCCGGTGCCGCCGCCTTCGGCCCTGCCGTGGACCAGCGGCAGGAAGACCTCGTCGACGATCTCGACCAGGACGGCGTCCGGCACCGCCGGGATGCCCCGCGTCATGTACTCGTTGCGCAGCAGCGCGACCGGCGCCGACGCGACCCTGGGGTGCATCGCCCCGTGCGCCGCCTCGCCCCGGGCCACCGCCCGGCCGAGCGCCGTCGTCCACGCGGCCCCGTAGGCGCCGCCCTCGGGATCCTGCCCTTCGCGCAGCTCGGCGAGCAGCTCCGGAGCGCCGCCGGCCGCCGCGATCAGGCCGCGCAGGATCTCCCCGTACGGCGACGACCAGGTGCTGTTGGCGCGCCGGAGCAGCTCCAGCGCGTCGCCCCGCAGCGATCCGGTGTCCGGCACCGTGGTCTCCACCTCGGTCATCCTGCGGTATGCGGCCGCGCCGAGGGCGACGCGGTTGGGCCAGCGGCGGTAGATGGCGTTCTTGTTCGTGCCCGCCCGCCGGGCCACCTCGTCCATGGTCAGCCCGGCGAAGCCGGACTCCCGCAGCACCTCGGCCGCCGCCCGGAGGATCGCCTCCTCCAGCACCGCCCCACGCCGCCGCTGCGCCCCGGCCGCCCGCCTCCCGTCACCGGCTTCCTGCACCGGTCGCCCCCTCTCGCCGTCCCCTCCCGTCCCCGTCCGTACGCCGATATCTACGGCACGGAGCGTGCGCGCGCCAAATCCGGGCGGATGAGCACGGCCGGCGAGGCCTTAAGGTACGCTACGTACCCTAAATTCGGTCGCGCAGAGAGGCCCCCGTGCGCACGTTCGGCATCAACTTCGACACCGGCTTCACCAGTGCCGGAACCACCACCCGCGAGCCCTTCGACCCGGCCGTCGTCCGCCGCGAGATGGAGATCATCCGCTCCGGTCTGCGCTGCGACGCCGTACGGATCACCGGCGGCGACCGCGACCGCCTGGAGACGGCCGCCCGGCTCGCTTCCGAGGCCGGACTCGGCGTCTGGTATTGCCCGTTCACCAACGGACTCACCCAGGACGAGCTGCTGGACCTCCTCACCGACAGCGCGGGCCGCGCGGAGAAGCTGCGGCGCGACGGCGCCGAAGTCGTCTTCCTGACCGGGTCGGAGATCTCCCTCTTCACCGACGGCTTCCTCCCCGGTGACACCACGGCCGACCGGGTCACCGTCCTCTCCGACCCGCAGCGACTGCGGGCGGCACTCCCCGCCCTGCACGCCCGGATCAACGCCTTCCTCGGCACGGCGATCACCGCCGTACGAGCGGAGTTCGGCGGCCGGATCGGATACGCCTCGCTCCCCTTCGAGGGCGTCGACTGGACGCCCTTCGACCTGGTCGCCACCGACGCCGGCTACCGGGACGCGGGTAACGCGGATCAACTCGCCGACGGGCTACGGGCCCTGACCTCGCACGGCAGGCCGGCGGCGGTCACGGAGTTCGGCTGCGCCCCCATCCGCGGCGGCGCCGCCATCGCCGGCAGGGCGGACGCGGTCATCGAATGGGACGACCGGGCCCGCCCCGCCGGGTTCACCCGCCCGGTCGTCCGCGACGAGCGGGAACAGGCCGACTACGTCACCGAACTCCTCGGCCTGTTCGAGAGCTCCGGGATCGAGGCGGCCTTCGTCTACACCTTCGCCCGCTACGACCTGCCGCACGACGGCGCGGGGGCTGGAAGCGAGGCCGGGACCGGGGCTGCCGCGACGCGCACCGGCGGCCCGCCCTCCGACGACCGCGACTTCGACAAGGCGTCCCTCGGCGTGGTCAAGGTCCTCACCGACGGCCGCACCGGCACCGCGTACCCCGGCCTTCCCTGGGAGCCCAAGGCCGCCTTCCACGCCCTTGCGGAGTACGGCCGCCGCCGGGCGGGCAGCCGGACCCCCGGGCCCCACGACGGGATCAGACCGTGAGGACGACCTCGCCCCGGAGGTGACCCACGTCGAGCAGCCGGTGCGCGTCGGCGACGCGCTCGAAGGGGAACGCCTCCTGCACATGGACCCGGAGCTTGCCCTGTTCGACGAGTTCGACGAGCCCGCGCAGGGCGACCGGGTCGGGGTCGACCGCGATGCCGCTGAAGCGCATGCCGGCCGCCTCGTACCTGGCGACGAGCTCCGCATCCCCCTCGGCGACCGCCGTCACCAGGTGGCCGCCCGGGCGCAGCACGTCGAGCGACCGCTCGACGACGTCGCCGCCGATCGTGTCGAGCACGACGTCGATGTCAAGGACCGCCTCGGTGAAGTCGACCGCGGTGTAGTCGATCACCTCGTCGGCGCCGAACCCCTCGACGAACTCCCGCTTGCTCCCACTCGCTCAGCGATTCATGCCCGTACTCACCGCCCTCATGGACGCGGCGGCGGCGGCCGGCGAGATCCGCTCCGACGTCGGCCCCGAGGACCTGCTGGTCGCCACCCGGGACGCCGACGCCCCCCGTGCGGGGAAGTTAGCGACAGCCACAACCACACAAACCCGACATCTCCGCGTCCGCAACCCACCCCCCGACCGGCCGCGACCGGGGCCACCCCTGGGCCGTGGCCGACCGCGTCGCGTGGGGTAGGGGGGTGAGGGGGCGTGGGGGTGAGGGGCGTGGGGGTGAGGGGGCGTGGCTCAGGGGCGTAGGACGATCTTTCCCACATGGTCCCTGCGGGCGAGCTGTTCCTGTGCCCGCGCCGCCTGCTCCAGTGGGTACGTCGCGGCGATGACGGGGCGGATCTCGGCGCCGCGGGCCAGGTCCATGAGCAGGCCGAAGTGTGTGGGCGTGTGCATGGAGGAGCCGATCACCTGGGCGTTGTGCAGGTAGAGCCGGCGGACGTCGAAGGTGACGTCGTATCCGCCGAGCGCACCGGCGACGACCCACCGGCCGCCTTCGCGCAGCAGCGGCAGCCCCTCGCCCACCAGATCCCCCGCGACGACGTCGAGTGCGACGTCGATGCCCTCCGGGGCGGCCGCGCGCAGCTGCTCGGCCAGGGGGACGGCGCTTGCGCGGTCGATGACTTCGTGTGCGCCGGCTTCACGCACCGGCCCGGTCTTGGAGCCGCTGCTGACGGCCAGCACCTTCGCGCCCCGGGCGCGGGCGAGTTGCACCAGGGCGAGGCCGACACCGCCGGACGCTCCGGAGATCAGGGCCGTCTCCCCCTTCCGCAGCCGGCCTCGTTCGATCATGCCCAGGGCGGTGCCGTAGGCCGTCGGCAGTGTCGCGAGCTGTTCGTCCGTGAGCGGGGACTCCGTCACGTCGTGGACCCGCTCGGCCGGTGCGGTCACGTACTCGGCGTAGCCGCCGTCGCGCTCGCTCCCCATCAGGCCCACCGGGTTCGCGTCCGGGCCTTCGGCATCGTAGATCGCCGGGTCGACGACCACGCGGCGGCCGGTGAGGGCCGCGTCCACGCCGGGTCCGACGGCCGCGACTCGGCCGGCCACGTCGGCGCCCTGGATACGCGGGAAGTCGACCGGGCCTCGCCAGCCCGACAGTGCCTCCGGGTCTCCCGGGCGTCCGTAGGAGCCCTCCCGGGTCCACAGGTCCGTGTTGTTGAGCGCTACGGCGCTGACCTGGACCAGCACCTCCCCTCGCCGCGGGGCGGGCACGGGCACCTCGGTCGGTTCGAGAACCTCCGGGCCTCCGTGCTCCGCGATCCGTACCGCGCGCATGGTGTCCGATGCTGCCATCATCGCTCCGACCTCCTTCAGGTATACCGATCTGTATACTCGACCACCGTACACCGATCAGTGAAGGAGCGCCCGATGCAGGAAGCGCAGCCCATGACACCGGCCGCCCGCCGGATCGTGGAGACCGCAGAGGAGCTGTTCTACAGCCGTGGGATCACAGCGGTCGGCGTGGACCTGATCGCCGAGCACTCCGGGGTGACCAAGCGGACGCTGTACAACCGCTTCGGCTCGAAGGACCAGCTCGTGGCGGCCTACCTCGCGGAACGGGACCGGCGCTGGTGGGCCCTCGTGCGCGCCGCCGTCGACGCGAGCGACGGCCCCGTCGACGCCGTCACCGCGCCCTTCGAGGCGCTGCGGACCTGGAGCACGTCCAACAGCCGGGGCTGCGCCTTCATCAACGCGCTGGCCGAGCTCCCGGACACCTCGCATCCCGCGTACCGCGTCGCCGCCGACCAGAAGCGCCGGCTGCTGGACCTGTTCCGGGAACTCGCCACGGCGGCGGGCTGCGCGGAACCCGCCGCCCTCGCCACCCAGCTCCTCGTGCTGCACGAGGGCGCTCTCGCCACGCAGCCACTCCCGCTCGACACCCTTCCGGAGAGCGCCGCCCTGGCGCGGGCGCTGGTCCTCGCGGCCGCGGGGGTCACGCGGCCAGGGTGACCGCGTCGATCGCCGGCGTACGCAGCGTCCTGCGCGCGGTCCAGAGGCTCGTGCCGAGGGTGGCCACGGCGGCGACGGCCATGACGGCCAGCCAGGTGCCGGGGCCCTGGTTCGGCAGGGTCCGGTCGGTGCGGACCATCGTGAACGGGATGATGCCCGCGATCCCGGCGAGCGTGCCGAGGACGAGGCCGGTCAGCGTGAGGATCGCCGCCTCGAGGCCGACCACACGCAGGACCTGGCCGGGGGTCGCCCCGGCGAGGCGCTGCTGGCCGAACTCACGGCTGCGGTAGGAGGTGGCGGCGTACAGGCTGTTGATGAGCATGATGCAGGAGAAGACGACGATGATGCCGACCACGACCAGGTTGAGCGTCTCCAGGTTCTTGTCCTCGACGGTCTTGTCCAGGCCGGACCTGGTGACCCAGTCACTCTCGACACCCTGGATGTAGAGGGTGGCGGTGGCCACGCCCGTGAAGATGATCATCGGCATGAGTACTCCGGCCGCTTCCGCGCCACGGCGGCGCAGATTGCTCGTACTCAGATGGGCGCCCGCGCCGCCGATCGCGGCGATGGGGCCTCGCAGCAGCCCCAGGAGCCCGCCCAGCAGGGTCGGGGCGAGGACGGCGAAGCCGACGGAGAGCAGGATGGCCCCGTAGGCGGGGAACATCATCAGCATCTCCTCGGTGCTGTCCATGGCGTACGTGGTCAGGACCGCCCCCACGCCGGCCACCACCGCGACGCAGCCCGCCACCGTACGGCCCCTGGACCTGCGCCTGACCGGGCCACCGCCGGCTCCGGCAGCGGCCCTGGTCGCGCGGCGTACGGCGAGGAACGCGGCGCCGGCGGAGGCGAGGAACGCCACGGCGAAGCCCGATCCGACGGCCATCACACCGAACGCGGGACCGACGTCCGCCGCGACCTGGCCGCTGTCCTTGAACAGGTCGAGCAGGATCCGGCCGCCGAGCACGGCGGGCCCGACGGCGAGCGCCGCGCCGATGAGTGCCACCACGGCGGCCTCTCCGACGACCATGCGCGTGACCTGGGCGGGAGTTGCCCCGGTGCAGCGCAGCAGATGGATCTCGTCGGAGCGCTGGCGGACGCCGACGGTGAGGGTGGACGCGATGGCGAAGAAGACGAGGAGGGAGCCGTATCCGCCGACGACGGTCGCGGAGAGGGTCATGGACTCCGAGCTGACCTCGTCGACCCCGGGGGCCGCCGCCGTGTCGTTGAGGGAGCCGAAGGTCATGATGATCACGGCGCCGAGGAACGCCGAGAGCAGGGTCGCGAGGAAGCGCCCCGGGCGCTTACGGATGGACCGCATGGCCAGGAAGAACATCGCTCACACCTCCATCAAGGGGCTGTCGTCCACGCGCCGTTCGGCCGCGCGGTCGCCGAGGTGGGTCATGCGTTCGGCGACGGCCTCGGCGGTGGGAGCGGTGAGATGTCCCGCAAGCCGCCCGTCCGCGAGGAAGAGCACCGAGTCGGCGTAGGAGGCGGCCACCGGGTCATGGGTGACCAGCACGACGGTGCCGCCGTGCAGACGGACGCTCTCCTTGAGCAGGCCCAGCACATCGCGTGCGCTGCGCGTGTCCAGGGCGCCGGTCGGCTCGTCGGCGAAGATGACGCCCGGCCGGGCGACCAGGGCGCGGGCGATGGCCACGCGTTGGCGCTGTCCGCCGGAGAGCTCGTCGGGGAAGTGACCGAGCCGCTCGCCGAGACCGACCTGCGCGAGGACCGCGCGGACGCGCGCCGGGTCGGCCCTGCGGCCGGCGAGCCGGAGCGGCAGCGCGGTGTTCTCCTCGACGGTCAGGGTGGGCAGCAGGTTGTACTGCTGGAAGATGAAGCCGATCCGGTCCCGCCGGAACTTCGTGAGCGCTGCCTCACCGCCGCCGGTCATCTCCTCGCCGTCGACGAGGATCTGCCCCCGGTCGGGGCGGTCCAGGCCCGCCGCGCACTGGAGCAGCGTGGACTTCCCGGAGCCCGACGGGCCCATGACCGCGGTGAAGCTCCCCCTCGACAGGCTCAGGGTCACCCCGTCCAGGGCGGTCACCGCGCCGTCGCCGGTTCCGTACACCTTGCTCACCGAAACCAGCCGCAGAGCCTCGGCGGACCGGCTCGTGGGCTGCCGCTTGCGATCGGACATGGCCATCCACCCTCTGCTCGTCGGACGCGCTCTGCGCCACGTCGACGACGCTACGGACGGGGGCCGGTGACCACACTGGGCCCCGCACCCGAGTACGGGAGGGGTGCTGGCTACACCCCGGCCGGGGACGGCACCCCGGGTACGATACCCCCCTGGGTATATACGTACGGGTATGCCCCGCCCCTGACGTGGGAGGAACCATGCAGCTCGACATGGCGGCCGACGAACTGAAGTCCGTCCTCAACCGGTTGCGCAGGGCGCAGGGTCAGATCGCCGGGGTCATCAGGATGATCGAGGAGGGCAGGGACTGCGAGGAGGTGGTCACACAGCTGGCCGCCGCGTCCCGGGCCCTGGACCGGGCGGGGTTCTCCGTCATCGCGACGGGACTCCAGCAGTGCCTGGCCGACGAGGCCCGGACACCTGCCGACAAGGACCGGATGCGCGCCCGCCTGGAGAAGATGTTCCTCTCCCTGGCCTGAGCCCACCCGCGACTCCCGCGACTACCGCTCGGGGAACGGCCCCCCGCACGCGCTGCAGAACTTCGGCGCCCGGTCCGCCGACAGCCGTCCGCACTCCGGGCACACCAGGTCCAGCATGCAGGGCGCCTCGCCGCCCTCGTACGCGGGAGTACGCACCGTCGGCTTGATCGTGAGCCCCGGACGCCGGCGGTGCACCGTGAGGTACGTCAGCCCGTCCGGCCCGGCCGCGAGCGCGCGACGCGAGGTACGCGGCAGCCAGGTGACCGTCGTCGGGGCCAGGTCCAGTCTCTCCCCACCACCCGTACGCAGGCTGCCGCCGCCCGCGAGGACGACGAGCAGCACGTCCAGGACGTCCTCCTGGTGCTCGGCGACCCCCGCGCCCGGCGGCAGACGCACGACATTGGCGTCCAGCTCCCGGCCCTGCTCGGCGAGGTGCCAGAGCGCGCCGCGCTCACCGGGTGCGGCGGACGCGAGGAGCTCGTCCAGCACGGCGAGCACCTGCGGGGTGGCTTCGTCGTCCATGCCGCGGCCTCCTGGTCGTCGCTCACAAGCCGTCGGGCCGGCCTGGTCGAAGCGGGCCGCCCAGTCTTTCACGGCGTGCGGCGTCCGGGAGCGTGCGTCACTTCTGCCGGGCGACGGTCTCCGGGAGCGGGGTGCAGAAGATGGTCGCGCCGACGTCGGCGAGCCCCTTCTTCACGCCGTACGTGGGGGCGTTTCCATGTGCTGTGGTGCCTTCTGGGGAGACGAGCGGGCGACAGCCGGGCCCGCGCATCCCCCGCACCACCAGATCTCGGTCGATCTCGCCATGACACCGAAATACCGCCGCCGCAAACGGTCCGGACATGTCCCGGCATGACCGCCGGTGGCGCGTACGGAGGATCGCCCCGTACGCGCCCGCCGGCACGTGCTCCCGGGTCGTCAGGTCGTCAGGTCGTTACGGGACGAGCTTGAGCAGCTTGTTCGGGGATCCGGTTCCGACGCCGGTGAGGGTGCCGGACGTCGCGCCGTTCACGAGGGCCGAGGCCACCGCCGCCGGGGAGGCGCCGGGGTGGTTCGTCAGGTAGACCGCCGCTGCACCGGAGACGTGCGGTGCGGCGAAGGACGTGCCGTCACCGGTGTAGGTGGCGGTGTCCGAGCTGTTCCAGCCGGCGGTGATGCCGGAGCCCGGCGCGAAGATGTCCACGGCGGGGCCGTAGTTCGAGTAGCTCGCGCGCGCGTCGGTCCGGGTCGTGGCTCCGACGGTGATCGCGGTGGCGACCCGTGCCGGGGAGTAACCCGATGCGGGCGCGCCCGAGTTGCCGGCCGCGATGGAGTACGTGACCCCGGACGCGATCGACTTGGTCACCGCCGCTTCCAGCGTGGTGCTGGCGGCGCCGCCGAGCGACACGTTCGCCACGGACGAGGCGACGTGGTTCGCGGTGATCCAGTCGACGCCTGCGATGACCCCGGCCGTGGTGCCGGAACCGTCGTCGCCGAGGACCCGCACGGCGACGATCTTCGCCTTCTTCGCCACCCCGTAGGTGCTGCCCGCGACGGTCGTGGCCACATGGGTGCCGTGGCCGTAACCGTCCTGGGCGGTGGTGTCGTCGTCGACGAAGTCGTAGCCGTACGAGGCCCGGCCGCTGATCTCCTGGTGGGTGATGCGTACACCGGTGTCCAGGACGTAGACGGTGGTGTCACCACCGGCCGTGTCCGGGTAGGTGTACGTGCCGCTCAGCGGGAGGGCGGCCTGGTCGATCCGGTCGAGGCCCCAGGGTGCGTTGCTCTGGGTGGCGGTCGCGTGGACCTTCTGGTCCTGCTCGACCGATGCGACCGCAGGGTCGGCGGCGAGCCGCTCGGCCTCGGTGCTGCTGAGCGTGGCCGCGTAGCCGTTCAGCGCCGAGGTGTAGGTGCGCTCGACCTTGCCGCCGTGGTCGGCTATCAGCTGCTTGCCCCGCGCCGCGGACGCCTTGAACCCGGCCGTCTTCTCGAGCGTGACGATATAGCTTCCGGGCACCGCCCCGGCTGCCCCCGCGTGCAGGACTCTGCCTTCGGTCTTGGCGGCCTGTGCGGGTAAGGCCGCGCCCACGCCGACCGCCAGGGCCAAGGTCGTCGCGGTCGCGATCGCTGCCGCGATCCGCCTCCTGGTGTGACGCACCGCTGTGTTGCGCACTGCTGCCATCGGGACTTCCTCCTCGAACACCGGCGCGTCAGGGGTTTGACGTGCCGTCGGGTGTGGCGTACGGGGTTCGTCCGCCGAGCACGACGATGTCCCGGTGCGTTCCGGCGGAGCAAGGAAGTCGAGGCAACTGTCATGAGCGCGCCACGGTGTTGACCGTGCGTCCACCCGGCGTCACACGCGGCAACACAGGCTTCGCCTGCCGGCCACGATGCGGACACCCCGCGCCGCCCCGGTCACCGGCTTCGCACGCATCGCCGCCGACCTGCGGGATGAGGCCCTGGGTAGGGTGGGCGCGACAGCGCGCATCGTGCAACCCGAACCGAGGAGCAGACGTGAGTGAGCCGGCGTCCATCGCCCCGCAGAAGGCGATCGCCCTGCAGAAGGCGATCGCCCAGGAGCTGGAGGTCGCCGAGACCTTCGACGCCGAGCAGGAGATCGAGCGCCGTGTGGCCTTCCTCACCGAGCGGCTGACCTCCACGGGGCTGCGCTCCCTGGTGCTCGGCATCAGCGGCGGCGTCGACTCCACCACCGCGGGCCGGCTCTGCCAGCTCGCCGTCGAGCGGGCCCGTGCCGCGGGCCACGAGGCCCGGTTCCACGCGATGCGACTCCCCTACGGGGTCCAGGCCGACGAGCACGACGCCCAGCTCGCCCTCTCCTTCATCCGGGCCGACCAGATACTGACCGTGGACATCAAGCCCGCGACCGACGCCACGCAGGAGTCCCTGCTCACCGGCGACGTCGCCTTCCGCGACCCCCACCACCAGGACTTCGTGGTCGGCAACGTCAAGGCACGGCAGCGCATGATCGCCCAGTACGCGGTGGCCGGAGCGCACAGCGGCCTCGTCGTCGGCACCGACCACGCGGCCGAGGCGGTCTCCGGCTTCTTCACCAAGTACGGTGACGGCGCCGCCGACCTGGTCCCGCTGACCGGGCTGACCAAGCGCCGGGTGCGCGCCGTCGCACAGGCGCTGGGCGCGCCCGCCGAGCTGGTGGGGAAGGTGCCGACGGCCGACCTGGAGACGCTCGACCCCGGCAAGACCGACGAGCACGCGCTCGGGGTCACCTACGACGCCATCGACGACTTCCTGGAAGGCAAGCCGGTCGACGAGCAGACCTTCGACACGATCGTCCGCCGCTACCGCCTCACCGACCACAAGCGCCGGCTGCCCATCGCCCCGTAGCGCGGTTCCGGAGGAGGAATCTTCATGCCCCGTGACCCCGACTCGCAGTACCCGCCGATCGAGCCGTACGACCGGGGCATGCTCGACGTCGGCGACGGCAATCGCGTGTACTGGGAGGTCTGCGGCAACCCCGCCGGCAAACCCGCCCTCGTCGTCCACGGCGGACCCGGCTCCGGATGCGGCGCCGGGGCGCGGCAGCGCTTCGACCCCGACCTCTACCGCGTCGTGCTCTTCGACCAGCGCAACTGCGGCCGCTCCACCCCGCACGCGAGCGACCCGGCCGTCGACATGCGGCACAACACGACGGCGCACCTGATCGCAGACATGGAGCTCCTCCGTGCCCACCTGGGCATCGAGCGGTGGCTGCTGTACGGGTGGTCCTGGGGCTCCACGCTGATCCTCGCGTACGCCGAGGAGCACCCCGAGCGCGTCTCGGAGATCGTGATCCCCGCCGTGACGACGACCAGGCGCAGCGAGATCGACTGGCTGTACCGGGGCGCGGGGCAGTTCTTCCCCGAGGCGTGGGACCTGTTCCGGGCGGGCGTCCCGGAGGCGGAGGGCCCCGGGGACCTCATCGCCGCGTACGCCCGGCGGACCGAGAGCCCCGACCCCGAGGTACGGGCGAAGGCCACGGCCGACTGGTGCGCCTGGGAGGACGCGGTGCTGTCCACGGAGACACACACGGGCCCGCCCCCCTTCAGCGGTCGGCCGGGCCGCGACCAGCTGGCGCTGGTCCGGATCTGCGCGCACTACTTCTCCCACGCCGCCTGGCTGGAGGAAGGACAGCTGATCCGCGACGCCGGCCGCCTCGCGGGCATCCCCGGCGTCCTGGTCCACGGCCGCTTCGACCTGGGCGGCCCGCTGGGCACCGCCTGGGAGCTGGCCAAGGCCTGGCCTGACGCCGAGCTGACGGTGATCGACGACGCGGGCCACCTCGGCTCCCCGGCGACCCGCCGCGCGGTCCTCGCGGCACTGGACCGGTTCGGGCGGCGCGCCTGAGCCGCCCTTGCTTCGAGCGCGCTCGAAGGAGTTGGCTTGGGACTCATGAAGTACACACAGCTTGGACGCACCGGACTCAAGGTCAGCCGCCTCGTGCTGGGGACGATGAACTTCGGCCCCCAGACCAACGAGAGCGACAGTCACGCGCTCATGGACGCCGCCCTGGAGGCCGGCGTCAATTTCTTCGACACCGCGAACGTCTACGGCTGGGGCGAGAACAAGGGCCGCACCGAGGAGATCCTGGGCACCTGGTTCGCGCAGGGTGGCGACCGCCGTGACAAGGTCGTCCTCGCCACCAAGGTCTACGGCAACATGGGGGCCGACGGCGAGGCGTGGCCCAACCACGACAAGCTGTCCGCCCTCAACATCCGCCGCGCCGTCGACGCCAGCCTCAAGCGCCTGCAGACGGACCACATCGACCTGTACCAGTTCCACCACGTCGACCGGGACACCCCGATCGACGAGATCTGGCAGGCCATCGACGTACTGATCCAGCAGGGCAAGATCCTTTACGCGGGCTCGTCCAACTTCTCCGGCTACAAGATCGCCCAGGCCAACGAGCGGGCCAGGCAGCGGGGCAGCTACGGCCTCGTCAGCGAGCAGTGCATCTACAACCTGATGGAGCGCGGGGCCGAGATGGAGGTCATCCCGGCCGCCCAGGAGTACGGCCTCGGCGTCATCCCCTGGTCGCCCCTGCACGGCGGGCTGCTCAGCGGCGCGATCCGCAAGGAGCGCGAGGGCGGCAGCTCCCGGTCCACCTCGGGCCGCGCCGGCGCCGCTCTCGCCGACCCGAAGCAGCGGGCGCAGATCCAGGCGTACGAGGACCTGCTGGAGAAGCACGGCATCGAGCCCGGCGAGGCCGGTCTGGCCTGGCTGCTCACCCGTCCCGGTGTCACTGGCCCGATCTCCGGCCCGCGCACCCGCGAGCAGCTCGACTCGGCGCTGCGCGCGGTGGAGCTGGAGCTTTCGGACGAGGTGCTGGCCGCCCTGGACGAGATCTTCCCGGGCCCTGGCCCGTCGCCGGAGAACTTCGCCTGGTAACACGCGACGCGCGTGGCCGTGGCTTCCGCCCCCGGGTTCAGCCCCCGAGGGCGGAAGCCACGGCCACGACGACGAACATCAGCACGAGCACGACCGCCATGATGCGGTTTCTGGTCTTGGGGTCCACCCGACGAGCGTAACCGCCCACCTCACCACCCCGACGCCCAGGCCCACACCATCCTGCGTCCCGGCGTGTCCTGGGGTCCGGGCCTATCGTTGTACCGCGCGGCTGCCCCGCACACGCGGCGGCGGGGAGGAGCGCCACGATGACCGTCGTAGAGACCGACAGGATCGAGATGGCCGAACCGAGCGACGAGCGGACTCTGGACTCCATGTTCGAGTGGCTCGAGAAGATGCCTGTCCCCGAGGGATTCAAGAGCGAGATCGTCGGGGGAAACATCTTCATGTCGCCGCAGCGGGACAACCACTGGGACATCATCGCCGACCTCTACGATCAGCTCCGGACCGTCTACCCGCGTAAGCGACTGAAGTCGGACGTACGAGTTGACTTCCCCGGTCATCTGAACGGGTTCTCGGCCGACCTGCTGGCACTGGCGGAGGACGCCCCGAAGGACGGCAAGGGGAATTGGCTGTTCACCGGCGTCGAGTTCGTCGCGGAGGTGATCTCGAGAGGGACCGCCGCCAATGACTACGGGCCGAAGAAGGACGCCTATGCGGCCGGTGGTGTCCCGGTCTATCTGATCGTCGATCCTTACGCGGGTAAGTGCCATCTCTTCCGTTCCCCGCGGAACGGGGAGTACGGAAGCGAACTGACCGCCGTCTTCGGCACAGCCATCGACCTCACCGAGTCCGGTGTGGGGGTCACTCTCGCCACCGAGGACTTCGGCCGCGACTGACACGCCCCGCACGCTGTGCGAAGCGGCTCCGGGGGAGTGCTCCGGAGCCGCTTCGCAGCGCGGGGACGGCTCAGACCGCCGTCGCCAGCTGCTCGCGCGGGACGAACCGCACGTGCGGGTGGCCGGGACGCAGGTCGACCTTGAGGCGCAGGCCGCCGACGCGGGTCAGCATGAAGCCGACACCCAGCGCGGCCACCATCGAGACCGCCCCTCCGGCCGCCATGCCTGTGCGGGCGCCGTAGGTGTCGCTGATCCAGCCGACGATCGGGGCGCCGACCGGCGTGCCTCCGGCGAAGACCATCATGTAGAGGCTCATCACCCGGCCCCGCATCTCGGGGTCGGCGGCCATCTGGACGCTCGTGTTGGCGCTGATGTTGGTCGTCATACCGATCATGCCGATCGGCACCAGCAGCACCGAGAACAGCCAGACGGAGGGCGACACGGACGCGGCGACCTCCAGCAGTCCGAACACCGTGCCCGCGCCCACCACCATCCGCAGCCGCGAGGAGCGGCGACGGGCGGCGAGCAGGGCCCCGGCGAGGGAGCCGGCCGCCATGAGGATGTTGAAGAACGAGTACATCCCGGCGCCGCCGTCGAAGATCTCGTCCGCGAAGGCCGTCAGGAAGATCGGGAAGTTGAACCCGAACGTGCCGACGAAGCCGACCAGGACGATCGGCCAGACCAGATCGGGCCGCCCGGAGACGTAGCGCAGGCCGTCACGCAGCTGACCCTTGGCCCGTTTGACGGTCACGGACGCGTGGAACTCGCTCGGGCGCATCATCGTCAGGCCGACGAGCGGCGCGATGAAGGACAGCCCGTTGAACATGAACGCCCAGCCGCTGCCGACCGACGTGATCAGGACACCCGCGACGGCGGGGCCGATGAGCCGGGCGGACTGGAAGTTCGCCGAGTTCAGGCTGACCGCGTTGCGCAGCTGCGCCGGGCCGACCATCTCGGAGACGAACGACTGACGCGCCGGGTTGTCGACGACGGTCACCATGCCGAGCAGGAAGGCGACCAGGTAGACGTGCCAGACCTCCACGACGCCGGAGAGGGTCAGGACGGCGAGTGCGATGCCGCACAGGCCGAGCGCTGTCTGGCTGAAGATGAGGAGACGCCGCTTCGGGAGCCGGTCGGCGATGACGCCGCCGTACAGGCCGAAGAGCAGCATCGGGAGGAACTGCAGCGCCGTGGTGATACCGACGGCGGTGGCGGACCCGGTGAGGCTCAGCACGAGCCAGTCCTGCGTGATGCGGGACATCCAGGTACCGGTGTTGGAGATCACAGCGCCCGTGGCGAACAGGCGGTAGTTACGGATCTTCAGCGACGAGAAGGTCCCGCCGGTCTTGCTCTCGTGGGTGGAAGTCGGTGCGGGGGCGGAGTCTGCTCCGGATCCCGTACTCAAAAGAGTTCGCCTCCTCGGGCGTCTACGGCGTTCCTGCTGACGGGGACGTGACTGCGGACGCTGCGGACCGGAGTCCGACGGCGCCCGGGGTCACAGGTGGGCGAGCTTCTCCAGCACGGGCGCGGCGGCCCGCAGCGTCTCCCACTCCTCCTCGTCCAGGCCGTCGGCGAGGTTGGCCAGCCAGGCGTTCCGCTTGTCGCGGCTCTCGGCGAGCATGGCTTCCGCCTGCTCGGTCCGGCTGACCATCTTCTGCCGACGGTCATCGGGGTGCGGTTCAAGTCTGACCAGGCCCTTGGCTTCCAGCAGCGCGACGATGCGGGTCATCGACGGAGGCTGTACGTGCTCCTTGCGGGCGAGGTCACCGGGAGTGGCGGAACCCCAACGGGCCAGTGTACCGAGCACCGACATTTCGGTGGGGCTCAGTGACTCGTCGACGCGCTGGTGCTTGAGGCGCCGGCCCAGCAGCATCACGGCTGAGCGAAGGGAGCTCACGGCGGCGGCACTTTCACCGTCGTGGATCAGGTCAGGCATGGTTCTTAGCGTAACTCATTAGCTATGCTAAATACCAACTGGTGGTACACGCGCGAGAAACTGATCACCCGAACGAGTGAGTATGAGGCGGAAAGAGCCTCGAAAAGGCCATGTGTGCCGCGACCCTGCTGGCATGGGATCGACAGTGCTCAGCCTGCGCATAGACGGTGAGCTGCTCGACCGGCTCCGCCAGCACGCCGCCAGACGCGGCATGAGCGTCCAGGACTACGTGGTCCAGACGCTCGTCCGCGACGATTTCGACGAGCGCTTCCACGCGGCCGTCGACGAGACGGAGAAGTTCTACGGGGCGGAGACCCGTCACCCGGACCCGGCCGACCGGGTCACCTGACGGGTCCCCGCCCCGCAGGGGTGGGACTTCGCGCACACGGCGCGGCTACGTGAGGCCCAGCGCCGGCATCGCGTAGTAGAAGACGAAGACCACGGACACCACGTACATGGCCACCGGCACCTCCCGGCCACGGCCCGACGCCAGGCGCATCGCACTGAAGGCGATGCAGCCGATACCGATGCCGTTGGTGATCGAGTACGTGAGCGGCATCATCAGCATGGCCATGAAGGCCGGGATGGCGAGCGTGTAGTCGCTCCAGTCGATGTCCCGCACATTGCCCGCGAGGATCAGGAACCCGACCGCGATCAGTGCCGGGGTGGCCGCCTGCGAGGGGACCATCGTCGCCAGCGGCGTCAGGAACAGCGCCACCGAGAAGAGCAGCCCGCTCACCACGCTCGCCAGGCCCGTACGGGCGCCTTCGCCGACCCCTGCCGTGGACTCCACGAAGCAGGTCGAGGCGGAGGAGGAGCTCGCGCCACCCACGGCGACGGCGACACCGTCGACGAGCAGGACCTTGTTGATGCCCGGGAAGTTGCCGTCCTTGTCCATCAGCTCGGCCTCGTCGCCGACGCCGAGGATGGTGCCCATCGCGTCGAAGAAGCAGGACAGCAGCACGGTGAAGACGAAGAGGACGCCGGTCAGGAGGCCGACCTTCCCGAAGCCGCCGAACAGACTGACCTCGCCGAGCAGCCCGAAGTCGGGCGACGAGACGGGGTTGCCGGGCCACGCGGGGACGGTCAGGCCCCAGGCGTCGGCCGGCAGGTCCGCGATCGCGTCGATGACCAGCGCGACGACCGTCATGACGACGATGGAGATCAGGATCGCGCCCGGCACCTTGCGGACGATCAGCCCCAGGGTCAGCAGCACACCGAGGACGAAGACCAGGACGGGCCAGCCGTTCAGGTGCCCGTCGTTGCCGAGCTGGAGCGGCACGGTGGTGTGCGCGACGTCCGGGATGCGGGAGACGAAGCCCGAGTCGACCAGGCCGACCAGCAGCACGAAGAGGCCGATGCCGATCGAGATGCCCTTGCGGAGCGAGCGCGGCACGGCGTTCATCACGCGCTCCCGCAACCCGGTCGCGACGAGCAGCATCACGACGATGCCCGCCAGGACGACCATGCCCATCGCGTCGGGCCAGCTCATCCGGGGGGCGAGCTGGAGGGCGACGACGGTGTTGACGCCGAGACCGGCGGCGAGCGCGATCGGCACATTGCCGATGACGCCCATCAGGAGCGTGGAGAACGCGGCCGCCAGCACGGTGGCCGTGACGAGCTGCCCTCCGTCGAGCTGGTGCCCGTACATGTCCTTCGCGCTGCCGAGAATGATCGGGTTCAGCACAATGATGTACGCCATCGCGAAGAACGTGGCGAGACCACCACGGACCTCACGCGCGACCGTCGACCCCCGCTCGGAGATCTTGAAGTAACGGTCGAGGCCGCTACGAGGCTGCTGCGGCATCGGAGGCTGATCGACCGGAGCGGTGGCCGAGGAGGACATGTATGACCTTCAGTCGTGCATCGAGGGAATGAAAGTGGTCAGATTTGGATGTTCACACGAATAATTTGAGTCACCCGTAAGCAGATTCAGTATGAATACATAAGGCAAAGATCGCTATCTCCGCGCGTAGACCCGTGGGCCGACTGGCCCGCAGCGCTCCGGCCACACACGGCTAGACTGGCCACATGGAGAAGTGGACACCGAAGCACGAGGCGCCCGAGCCCCTGGAGGGCCCCGTCGTCGCCACCGTCACCGGCGGCACGATCCTCTGGTTCGTCCTCTTCGTCGTGCAGGTCCCCTTCTACGGCTGGTTCGACGACCGGGGTCACGCCTGGTGGATCTGGGTCTGCCTGGCCGGCGCCGGACTGGGCCTGATCGGTATCTGGTACGTCCGGGGACGGGACGCAGCGCTCAAGCGCGCCGCGGCCGCACAGGCCGGGGCCCCACGGGCCGACGGGGCGACCGCTTCCGGCAGCACCGCCACCTCCTGACGTACACCCGCATCCCTGACCGCGCCCGCCCGTGACGTACACCCGGGGGACCATCCTGGTCCTCCCCCGGTCGGATCTTCCGGTCCCCGGCGGGTGAACCGCCCCCGCCGCCCGTACGGTCGGAATCATGACGCAGCGGGCACTCGATTCCTCCGGTGAACAGCCGGATTCCGTACGGACCCCTCCGGCGCCCGCGCCGACCGGCGGGCTGACCACCGCCGAGGTCGCCGAACGCGTCGCACGGGGCGAGGTCAACGACGTGCCCGTCCGCTCGTCCCGCTCCGTCACCGAGATCGTCCGCGCGAACGTCCTCACCCGGTTCAACCTGATCATCGGCGTGCTCTGGGTGATCATGCTGTTCGTCGCCCCGTTCCAGGACAGCCTCTTCGGCTACGTGATCATCGCGAACACCGGGATCGGCATCGTCCAGGAGTGGCGCGCCAAGAAGACCCTGGACAGCCTCGCGGTGATCGGCGAGGCGAAACCCACCGTGCGGCGCGACGGGAGCTCCGCCGAGATCTCCGTCTCCGAGATCGTCCTCGGCGATCTCGTCGAGCTGGGCCCCGGGGACAAGGCCGTCGTCGACGGCACGGTCGCCGAGGCCGACGGCCTGGAGATCGACGAGTCGCTCCTGACCGGCGAGGCCGACCCCGTGCTCAAGCGGCCCGGTGACCCGGTGATGTCCGGCAGCTTCGTCGTCGCCGGAGGAGGGGCGTTCACCGCGACCAAGGTCGGCCGCGAGGCCTACGCCGTCCAGCTCGCCGAGGAGGCGTCCCGCTTCACCCTCGTCCAGTCGGAGCTCCGCAGCGGCATCAGCACGATCCTCAAGTACGTCACCTGGATGATGGTGCCGACCGCGATCGGGCTCGTCATCAGCCAGCTGGTCGTCAAGGAGAACAACTTCAAGGACTCGGTGGCCCGCACGGTCGGCGGCATCGTCCCGATGATCCCCGAGGGCCTGGTCCTGCTCACTTCGGTCGCCTTCGCGATCGGCGTCATCCGGCTCGGCCGCAAGCAGTGCCTCGTGCAGGAACTCCCCGCCATCGAGGGCCTGGCCCGGGTCGACGTCGTCTGCCTGGACAAGACCGGCACCCTCACCGAGGGCGGCATGGACGTCACCGAGCTCCGCCCGCTGAACGGCTCCGACGAGGACCGCCTACGCCGCGTCCTGGGCGCTCTCGGCGCCAGCGACCCACGGCCCAACGCCAGCCTCCAGGCCATCATCGACGCCTACCCGGACGGCTCGGGCTGGGGCGTCACACGGACCGTGCCCTTCTCGTCGGCCCGCAAGTACAGCGGCGCCGCGTTCACCGAGGGCGACGGCACCGAGTCCGCCTGGCTGCTCGGCGCCCCCGATGTGCTGCTGGCCCCCGGTGACCCCGCCATCGCCGAGACCGGCCACCTCAACGAGCAGGGGCTGCGGGTCCTGCTCCTCGCCCGGGTGCCGGGCGAGCTGGACGCCCCGGACGCCGCATCGGGGGCGGCGCCCGCCGCGCTCGTCGTCCTGGAGCAGCGGCTGCGGCCCGACGCCGGGAGGACCCTGGCCTACTTCGACGACCAGAACGTCGCCGCGAAGGTCATCTCGGGCGACAACGCCGTCTCGGTCGGCGCGGTCGCCCAGAAGCTGGGGATGCCGGGCGCCGAACACCCCGTGGACGCCCGCCGGCTGCCCGACGACAGCGACGACATGGCGACGGAGATCGAGCGGAACGCGGTCTTCGGCCGGGTCACCCCGCAGCAGAAGCGGGACATGGTCGCGGCCCTCAAGTCACGTGGGCACACGGTCGCGATGACCGGGGACGGCGTCAACGACGTGCTCGCGCTCAAGGACGCCGACATCGGGGTCTCGATGGGCTCGGGCTCCGAGGCGACCCGCGCGGTGGCCCAGATCGTGCTGCTCGACAACAGCTTCGCGACGCTGCCCTCGGTGGTCGCCGAGGGCCGCCGGGTCATCGGCAACATCACCCGGGTCGCCACGCTCTTCCTCACGAAGACCGTGTACTCGGTGCTGCTGGCGATCCTGGTGGTCTGCTTCCAGGTGGAGTACCCGTTCCTGCCGCGCCATCTCACCCTGCTGTCCACACTGACGATCGGAGTCCCGGCGTTCTTCCTGGCGCTCGCCCCCAACAAGGAACGGGCCCAGCCGCACTTCGTACGCCGTGTCATGCGGTACGCGATCCCGTCCGGGGTCATCGCTGCGGTGGCCACCTTCGTCACGTATCTGATGGCCAGGCACGCCTATTCGGGGCCGGGCTCGCTCGACGCGGAGACGAGCGCGGCGACCCTCACGCTGTTCCTGGTCTCCATGTGGGTCCTGGCGATCATCGCCCGTCCCTACACCTGGTGGCGGGTGACGCTGGTGGCGACGATGGGCGCGTGCTTCCTCGTGGTGCTCGCGGTGCCCTGGCTCCAGAAATTCTTCGCGCTGAAGCTGGTGGGGGTGACCATGCCGTGGACGGCTGTGGCGATCTCGGTGGTCGCGGCGGCCGTCCTTGAACTGGCCTGGCGTATGGTCGGCCGCCGCTTCCGCTCGTGAAGAGCCTCTCCCTGCTGGGGAGGGCCGCTACTTCACGTCGACGAAGTCACCCGCGGCCTTGACTGCGGGCGTGGTCGACGTGCCGGCGAAGGCGTAGCGCCAGTAGCCGTCCACCGAGGCCTTGGCCGTGGTCTTCAGCGCACCGGTGCTGCTCGACTTGATCGTCTTGACGGTGGTGTAGGTGCTGCTGTTCTTCTTGCGGAACTGCAGCTTGACGGACTGGGTGGCGTAGCCCTTGTAGGTGCCGGTCTCCCAGTTGGCGCGCGAGAGCTTGCCGGTGATGGTGAGGGTCTTGCCCTTCTTGACCGGCTCCGGCGCGGCGTTGACGGTCAGCTTGGAGAGGCGCTGGAGGTTGGTCCTGGCGAACGCGTCCTTCTGGACGACCTGACCGTCGTTGCTGAGCACCGCCGCGCCGACCTTCCAGGTCTTCGAGTCGGAGTTGAGCAGCCACGCAGGATCGACGGTGACCGTGAGCGTGCAGGTCGACGTCGTCGCGCCGGCCGCCTTGCACTTGGCGGACTCCTCGTTCTGCGCGAAGCCGAAGCTGTCCTCCGACTCCAGGGCACTGCCGATCCACAGGATCGTGCCGGCGTCGGCGATGCCGGAGTCGTCCGTGGCGGTGATGGCCACGGTGACCTTCTTGGGAGCCGTGGTACCCACCACGATGGCCTTGCCACCGTTCACCACGGCCTTGGTGATCTTCAGGTCGCTGCCGGAGGTGACCGAACGGGCAGCCATGCGCCCGGTGGACTGCTCCGGAGCGGAGAGTCCGAAGTCGGGCGTCCAGGAACGGCCGTCGTCGGCCGTCGCGGCCGGAACGGCGAGAGCGGAAAGAGCCAGGGCGCCGGAAACAGCGGCGACGGTGGCACGAATACGCATGTGGTCCCCTGTGGGGCCGGGGGACCCGCCGAGGTGGTTTCCCCCTGGCAGGTCCCAACTGGTCGGTGAGTCTGGTGACTCGCACGGTCAGACAGCGCACAGGAGTGAATAGTTGTGCCCGAGGCATGTATTTCTGGTGAAGATCACTCAGGAGTGCCTGGTCGGGCAGGTATCAACACCTGTACACCGGGGCAGGTGTCCCGGAACGGAGAGGGGACACCAGTGATCGGCCCGCTGACAGGAACCATCGCATTCGTGATCTTGGGGGCGCTGGCCATCGTCGGCGAACGCGCCACCCGCAAGCGGAAGCGCGCGTTCTGGGACCGCTACGGGAGCTACGAAGGGTTCCGCGGCCAGGTCGACGAGGACAAGGTCCGCTCCGTGCGCGCCGCCCATGGCGACATCGCCGCGGTCAAGGCCGTCCGGGACGACCACCCGCTCGCCTCGCTGGTCATCGCGAAGCGGTACGTCGAGGAGCTGTGAGACCCGCCCGGTCGCGGGCCCCCGACAGCCTCAGTCGAACCAGCGGTCCCGGGCCAGCTCCTCCGTGCGCGACGGGTCCTCCAGCAGGGCGGCCACCTCGAAACGGCGCGGCCACTGCCCCGCCGCCCAGGCGAGACCGGCCGCCACGCCCTCCAGGGTGGACGCGTGGACCACGCCGTCCGGGGTGCGGCGCCAGTCCAGCTCGACGCCGCCCGCGCGCAGTTCGCCGTGCTCGACGTACGAAGCGGGGGTCCCCGCGCCGAGCAGGATCCGTACAGACTCCGGTACCCGGTGCTCCTCGCCCTCCGTCGTCACCACCGCCTCGACGCTCTCACCGAGCCGCCGCACCTGGAGCAGGTCCGCCAGGTCGGCCGCCCGCGCCGGGGCCACCGGGAGCAGCGGCAGTCCCCCGGTCAGCGGCAACAGGTCGGGGGCGTCGGCGATCACCACGTCCGCCGCGTCGGCGACCCGCACCTCGTCGTCGACGACGGCCCGCAACTCATCGGGCAGCGTGACCTGTTCGGGGTCCAGCTCGGCGAGCGCCGTGTAGAGCGAGTGCAGTTGAACGGGCCCGACGGGACGCTCGTCGTCGGCGAGCCGGCCCAGCAGCTCGGCCGCCCCGCCCGGCTCGTCCAGGAGCGCGGCCACCGAGGTCCGTACGCCGAGGGCGCGCAGCACCTGCGCGTCGTCGAAGCCCGTCGCGTCGGCGGAGTCGTAAAGACCCGCCAGACGCGGGTCGCCGCCCGCAGCCCGCAGACCGGCCGGGCGGCGGCCGTCGAGCACGGGGTGGTCGCGCAGCCACCACGCGGTGTAGGGCCGCACCGACTGCGTCGTACCGTCCGGGAGCAGCACCCGCACCGGCTGAGTCAGCGCGTCGCGCAGCGGCGGGCGGGCGAGCATCGCCAGCGCCTGCGGCCAGGCGTCGTCGTCGACGAGGTCCAGATCGCGTACGGCGACGAGTTCGGTGGCGACCGGCGGAACGGGGGTGTCCGGGAGCTGGTCCAGGACGTCCTCGCACCACACGTCGACGGCGTCGAGCAGACCCGCGTCGTCGGGCTCGGCGAAGTCGCTGTCACGGGGCTCCAGTTCATCCGGGTCGAGGACGACATCGGTGGCCCGCACGAGCGCGAAGGTGGCGAGCACCCCGCAGGCGGTCAGCGGCTGTTCGCCCCAGCGCCCGGTCAGCTCGGCGTCGCACAGGGCGAGTTCACCCTCCCGCATCACCTGGGCGAACGGGCTGTCCCGCAGCACGAGTTCACCGGCGGGCGCGGGCTCGCCTTCCTCGTCGGGCAGGGCGAGCGCGCCCAGCCACGGCTCGTCGCCAGGCGCGAGGTCCGCGTCGCGTACGAGGGTGAGGACGGTGTCGGCGAGCTCGTCCGCGTCCAGGGCGTCCTCGTCCCAGATCTCACCCGCGTCCAGCGAACCCGCCACGGCGGCGCGGACCTGCGGGGTCGTCAGGACGGCGCGCGGGGTGGCGGGCAGCGCGCCCAGCTTCTCCAGCAGGGGGTGGGCGGCGTCCGGGTGGGCCACCTTGAGACCGAGCCTGGCCAGCCGGGCCAGCACCGGCGCGGTCAGCGCGTCCGGCAGCGGCAGCAGCACCTGGCGGGGGCCGATGGTCGTGCGGGGCGGCGCGTCCTCGGAACCCGCCAGGGGCACGGGCAGTCCGGAGAGCCGGTCGGGGTCGACGCCGGCCAGGCTGTCGTACAGCCGTCGCCACCAGGCGGGGTCACGCTCAAGACCGGCCAGTCGGTCGATGGCCTCGGTCAACGGCACCCGGGCGACACCGAGGGTGCGCAGCTCGGGGCGGCGCTCAAGGCCGGCGGGCAGCAGACAGGGCAGGACCTCGGCGAGTACCCGCACGGTCCTGTCGCCCACCCCCTCGACCACCTCGGCCTCGACGGGCCGCAGCGCGGTCGTCACCGGGCCCGGGGCCCCCGATCCGTCCCAGTCGTCCCACTGGGCGGCGGCCTCGGCCGGGTCCCTCGGCGCGGCGGGCTCCAGGAACGCGATCCGGGGCAGCCGCTCCAGGACCGCCGCCCGCAGCGCACCGTCGAGCGGCCCCTTGCCGAGCACGGCAGGCACCAGCGCGATCGTCGCGACGGACACGGGCTCCCACCCGGCGAGCAGCTCGGCGTACGCGTCGGCCGCGCGCTGCACCAGGAAGTCGGTCAGCGGTCCCGGCGCGGGGTGCCTGCGGGTGGTGTCCAGCGGCAGCGAGGCGATCAGCAGCGCGGGGACGCCGAGGGGCTCGTCGGTGGGGGTCGGGGCGTGCACGACCGGCGCCGTACGGGGATGCTGCGGCGCCCCGTCCTCACCGACGGGCACGGCCCACGTCACCGACCAGTGCGGACGCAGCCGCTCCTCGACGGGCCTGTCGGCCAGCAGCGCGGGATCCAGGGGGCCCTGGGCGGCGACACTGCGCCAGCGGTGCAGCCCGTGCGCGGAGTCGTCGATGTGCGTGTACGGGCCGTGCTGCGAGCGCCGTAGCGTCCGTACGCCCTCGGGGGTCTCGATGACGACCTCGGCGAGGCCGGGCAGCGTCAGGAGCAGCGCGTCGTCGACTCCGTCGAGCAGCCTGCTCACGAGGTCCTCGGCGACGCCGTCGCGGAGCGGCAGGACGACGACGGTGTCGTAACCGTCGGGCGCGGTGCCCTCGGCGGGCAGCGGAAGCCTGAGCAGCGGTACGTGTCCGTCGCGGCGCCGCAGCTCGTCCCCGAGACCGGGACTGCCGACGGCCGCCTGCCGCGCGAGGTCGCGGGCCTCCGCGAGGGACCAGCGGACACCGCCGTGGCGCCCGATCACGGCGGGCTCGTCGCTGACGGCCAGCACGGCGGCGAACCCGACGCCGAAACGGCCGACCGACGACTCGTGGCCCTCACGCTTGGCGGACGCCCGCAGCGTGCTCAGCGACTCGACGCCCGTCGCGTCCAGCGGGGCACCGTTGTTGGCGGCGGCCAGGACGGCGGGGCTGCCGTCGCCCGCCTCGTGCAGGGTGAGGCGGAGCCGGCCGGGGACACCGGTGCGGGCGGCGGCGTCGGCGGCGTTCTGGGCCAGCTCGACGACCAGCCGGTCGCGGTAGCCGCCGAGCGCGAGGTCCTCCTCGGCGTTGGCGTCCTCCCGGAAGCGGGCGGGCCCCGCGCCCCAGGCGTCGAGCACGCCGCGCCGCAGTCGCGCCGTCCCGAACGGATCGGCCCCCTCGGTCGCATTCATGCCCACGCTCGTACTCCGCTCTTCCGGTGACCCTGTCGCCCAGTGTGCGCCCGAAGGTACCGCGAAGGGACAGCCCTCAAGACCAGCCGTCCAGCGATCGAGGCCGGCCCCTCGCCGAAAGCCCCACCCGGGCAGCATCAAGCCCGTCCGGCGATCGAGGACAAAACCCGCACCGGGAGCTCCCGGGCTCCGCGATGCCCGGGCACCGCAAGCCCGGACCCCACAGCGGGCAGGAGCGTCAGGAGTGGCCGAGGTCCTCCGTCGAGCCGTCCGCCCGGTCCGGGACCGAGCCCGAGTCGTCGGCCGGACGCAGGGAGTAGTCGTCCACCCGCATCGTGTCCAGCGCGTGCGGCGTCGGCTTCGGCGGCTTCGGCATGACCGCCGCCTCGGAGTGCCCCCCGCAGCCGTACGCCAGGGAGACCACCCGGCCGTCCGCCGGGGCGAACTCGTTCGCGCAGACCCCGAAGGCCTGCTTCAGCGAGCCCGCCATCGGCACCAGGAACGCACACGTGACGCACGACGCGGGCGCGGCCTGCGCCATGGGCGTCTTCGCGCCGAACTCCTCGTCCCACCGGTCCGCCGCCAGCCGCAGCCCGTACCGGGACAGCACCCGCGCACGCCGCGTCCCGAGCTCGTCCGCGACCGCGGCGATCGAGCCGCGCCGCGTCCCGGGCAGCGTCGTCAGCTCCGCGTCCTCCGCGTCGGCGAGGGCCGCCAGCTCCTGCGACACCTCCGAGACCGGCGAATTCGGCAGGGGCTCGTCCTCGCCCGTCCAGCCGGGCTCAAGGCGCGGGTCCTCCGCCTCGGTGGGCAGGAGGTCGCCGGGGCCCATGTCGCCGGGCCGCAGCCGCTCGCTCCAGGGCACCCACTCGGGGGCCAGGAGCGCGTCGGAGCCGGGCAGCAGCACCGTTTCGTCAAGGGTGACGTTCTTGGCGCGGGAGGCCCTGGCGACGGTCACCGCCCAGCGCCAGCCCCGGTAGCCGGGCTCCTTGGACTCGAAGTAGTGCGTGACGACCCGGTCCCCCTCGGAGACCAGCGCCACATGCTCACCCACCACTCCGGGTGCGGCAGCCTCTTCCGCCGCCGCGCGTGCGAGGTCTACCGCCTCGGCGCACAGGCGGTCTGGGGCGGGGGTACGGGCCGTACGGCTTCGCGTCGTCGTCGCAGCACTCACAGGTCTCGCTTCTCTCCATACGCCGTCTCACGAGCGCGCCAGCAGCTCCATCGATGTCCGATTTCGGCCATGACAGTTGTGGGCGGAGCGGACCTGGGGGCCGCGTCGACGTCCACACCCGTTGTGCCTGCCTCGGGCGCGCCTTCTGCCACCCATTCTGCGGGATCGCGGAGAGGCGCGCGGCCAAGAACAACCGCCGGTGGCGCGTGAGTGCACGCTACCCTCTCCGCCGCCCGCCGCCCACCTGCCCGTCCCAAACAGAACGGGAACCCTTCCGTAACGGTCCGGATCCGCCCCCGGGCGGCAGGCAGGACCGCCCGGAACCCCGCCCCCGACCAGCGGCGGGTCCCGGCCGCATCCCGGCCGTTTCCGGACGGGACGACTCACCCGACGGAGCGGCCCGCGCCGCGCCCCGGCCGATCATGGGTTCGTGACCGCGGGGGGTGGGGCACTATGACCACGTGACCGCCGCCAGGTCGTCCGACGGATCCGGTCCGCTCCGCAGGGCGGGCCGGGCGATGGCCCGTGCCCTGCGCGCCCCGTTCACCGGAACCGCGCGGGGAATCCGGAAGGCGACCCACGCGCACGGGGCGGGTGAGTCGGGCCTCGGTAAGCTGATCGAGCTGCACGCGGTCAACGGCGCGGGTGACGTCATGATCACCGTGGCCCTCGCCTCCACCGTGTTCTTCTCCGTACCGACGGACGAGGCGCGGGGGCGCGTCGCCCTCTACCTCGCCGTCACCATGGCCCCCTTCACTCTGCTCGCCCCGGTGGTCGGCCCGCTCCTGGACCGTCTGCCGCACGGCCGCCGCGCCGCGATGGCCGGTGCGATGTGCGCGCGGGCGGTGCTCGCGATCACGATGTCCGGCGCGGTCGCCACGGGCGGCCTGGAGCTCTATCCGGCGGCCCTTGGGGTCCTGGTCTGCTCGAAGGCGTACGGGGTCGTGCGCAGCGCCGTCGTGCCCCGGCTCCTGCCGCCCCGCTTCTCCCTGGTGAAGGCCAATTCGCGGGTCACCCTGGCCGGCCTGCTGGCCACCGGTGTCGCGGCGCCGATCGGTGCGGTGCTGCAGAGCGTCGGGTCCCCCTGGCCTCTCTACGGGGCCTGCGCGATCTTCCTCGGCGGGACCGTCCTCGCCTTCACGCTGCCGCCCAAGGTCGACTCCGCGAAGGGTGAGCACAAGGCCCGCCTCGTCGTCCCGCACGAGGACACGGTCCCCGCCCCCGCAGGGCCTGCCAAGGACACCGGGCACGAGAAGAGCGGCAGGACGGGCAGGACCGGCAAGAACGGGAGCACGCTCTCCGGCCGGAGGAACGGGCGGGAGAAGCCACCCGGACTGCGTTCCGTCGGGCCGTCCGTCCTGCACGGCCTCCAGGCGAACGCCGCGCACCGCGGGCTCTCCGGCTTCCTCATCTTCTTCCTGGCGTTCCTGCTGCGCGAGCACCCCATGTCGGGGCAGAGCGCCGCCGTCTCCCTCGGCATCGTCGGGGTGGCGGCCGGCGCCGGGAACGCCTTCGGCACTGCGGTGGGCGCATGGCTCAGGGCACGCGGCCCCGAGCTGATCGTCGCGACGGTGCTGGGGCTCGCCCTGGGGGTCGCCGTGCTCGCCGCGGTGCTCTTCAGCACGGTGCTGGTCGCCGCCCTCACCGCGACCGCGGGTTTCACGCAGGCCCTGTCGAAGCTGTCGCTCGACGCGATGATCCAGCGCGATGTGCCGGAGGAGGTGCGTACATCCGCCTTCGCCCGGTCGGAGACGCTGCTTCAGATGTCCTGGGTCGTCGGCGGCGCGATCGGTATCGCGCTCCCCCTCAACGGAGTACTCGGCATGTCCGTCGCCGCGGGGCTCCTCGCACTCGGCGCCGCTGCCTCCGTACGGGGCCTGCTCGGGGCCGCACGGCGCGGCTCGCCGCACCCCCGCGTGGCATGAGCGGCACCGACCGATACCCTTCGGCGCATGACCGTTGCGTTCTTCTCCGGTAAGGGCCGTCGAATCGGCGTCGCTCTTGGAGCCGTGTCCGCGGGACTCCTTGTCCTGTCCGCCTGCGACAAGCCGACGCCGCTCGCCACCGTGACGGTCGGCGACAACTCGGTGAGCACCGAGGCCGCCTGCTACAACGACGGCGACGCCCTCAAGGAATCCGAGATCCAGGGCTGCCTCAACAAGAAGGCGGACAAGACCGTCAAGGTCGCGATGGACGACAAGGTCCACTTCGGGGTCGACCCCGAGGTCGCCGACCACGGCTGGACCCTCTTCATCAACGGCCAGCAGGCCGAGCAGGAGCCGTACAAGAAGACCTACCGGACGATCCCCGGCAGCGCCTTCTTCGCCAGCCAGACCGGCGAGACCACGTCGGACAAGACGCAGGTCAGCGTCGTGGAGACCAAGGGTCAGAAGCTCACGGGCGTCTGGCACTTCCAGCTCACGAAGACGTCCTGACGCCCTGTCGTCCTGACGCCCCGCCGTCCTGACCCTTCCGATCCGCCCTCCGAACCCGAGGACCACCGCCGTGCGGGTGCTTGTCGTGACCGCTGTCCCGGCCGAACGGGACGCGGTCACGCGTGCGTTCGGGGGTGATCCCGCGATACGTGAGGTGCCGGGCGCCGAGCTGCACAGGGCCGGTCCTTTCGATGTCGTGGCGGGCGGCGCGGGACCGGCCGCCGCCGCCGCGGTCACCGCCTTCGCACTCGCCGCCGCGCCCGGCGCCACGCCGTACGCGGCCGTCGTCTCGGCCGGTATCGGCGGCGGATTCGCACCCGCAGCGCCCGTCGGCTCCCTCGTCGTGGCGACCCGGATCGTCGCCGCGGACCTGGGCGCCGAGACCCCGGACGGCTTCGTTCCTGTCACCGGTCTCGGCTTCGGCAGGGACACCTTCCTGCCGCCCGAAGCCCTCGTGGGGGACGTGACGGAGGCCACCGGCGCCGTGCCGGGCCCCGTCCTCACCGTCTCCACCGTGACCGGCAGCGCGGCCCGCACCGCCGAGCTGCTGGCCGCGCACCCCGGAGCCGTCGCCGAGGCCATGGAGGGCTTCGGCGTCGCGGAGGCCGCCGACAGGTTCGGTGTGCCGGCGCTGGAGCTCCGGGCCGTCTCGAACACCGTGGGGCCGCGCGACCGCGAGGCCTGGCGGATCGGCGACGCCCTGGCGGCGCTCACCGAGGCGTTCGGGAAGACCGCACCCGTAGTGGAAAGTTGGAACCGGCATGACCGACTCGACCGACACCGTCACTGACACCGTGACCGGCTCCGCCGGCGCCCCGCTCCCCGCGCTGCGGATCGCCTTCTCGCCGTGCCCGAACGACACCTTCGTCTTCGACGCCTGGGCGCACGGAAGGGTCCCGGACGCTCCGGCCCTCGATGTCACGTTCGCCGACATCGACCTCACCAACGGCATGGCCGAGCGTGGTGAGCTCGACGTGCTGAAGGTGTCGTACGCCGTCCTGCCGTGGGTGCTCGACGAGTACGCGCTGCTGCCGTGCGGCGGGGCGCTGGGGCGCGGCTGCGGTCCGCTCGTCCTCACGAAGGAGCCGGGCGCGGACCTGACGGGGAAGACCGTCGCCGTGCCGAGCGAGCGCTCCACCGCCTATCTGCTGTTCCGGCTGTGGGCGGCCGAGGTCGTGCCGGACGGCGTGGGCGAGATCGTCGTCATGCCGTTCGACGAGATCATGCCGGCGGTGCGCGACGGCCGGGTGGACGCGGGGCTCGTGATCCACGAGGCCCGGTTCACGTACCAGGACTACGGGCTGCACAGCCTCGCCGACATGGGCGAGCACTGGGAGTCGACCACCGGCCTGCCGATCCCGCTCGGCGCGATCATCGCGAAGCGCTCGCTGGGCGAGGAGACGCTGAACCGGCTGGCGGATGCGATCCGTACCTCGGTGCGGATGGCCCTGGACGACCCGGAGCGCTCGCGTCCCTACGTCGCGGAGCACGCCCAGGAGATGGACCCGTCCGTGGCCGACCAGCACATCGGGCTCTACGTGAACGAATTCACCGCCGACCTCGGCGAGAGCGGCTACGCCGCGATCCGGGGCCTGCTGACCCGGGCCGCGGCCGAAGGCCTCGTACCCGCGCTGGCCCCGGACGCGCTGTCCTTCACCGGGCGCTGACACCAGGCACGGACCGGAGCGCCCTCAGACGTCGAGCTGGTCGGCGACCGCCCTCAGCAGGCCGGCGATCTGCGCACCCGCCGCCTTGTCGGGGTAGCGGCCCCGCTCCAGCATCGGCGTGATGTTCTCCAGCACCGTCGTGAGGTCCTGCACGATCGAGGCCAGCTCGTCGGGCCTGCGCCGCTGCGCGGCGGCGACGGACGGCGTGGGGTCGAGAATCGCCACGGAAAGGGCCTGGTCACCGCGCTGGCCGGCGACCACGCCGAATTCGACGCGCTGACCGGGCTTCAGCGCATCGACGCCTGCCGGGAGGACGGAGGAGTGGACGAAGACGTCGGCGCCGTCGTCACGCGAGAGAAAGCCGAAGCCCTTTTCCGAATTGAACCATTTGACCTTACCCGTGGGCACGTCTGTCCTCGTCCTCGTCCTCGTCGGTGCGCGGGGGAGCCGCGAAACGGCTCCGGATAGCAGTACAGCGGGTCCGAGACCCGCCACGCCCCAGGCTAATGGCCCAGGGGCCGGACACAAGACGGCACCGAACGGTGCCGCCGAGCTGGGAACTACCCTGACCGGGTGAGTACTACTCCTTCCGGCGCAGGCGACCGGCTCGTACAGGTCGGCGCGATCGTCTTCTTCATCGGCGCACTGGCCACACTGGTCACTGTGGCCCCACTGTTCCTGGGCACCGACCCGTTCCCGTCCATCGCCTACGCGGTGTGCATGCTCATGGGTCTCGGCTTCCTGATCGCGGCCGCGGGGGTGGTGCGGTCCGTGTGGAAGAGCTCCCCGAAACGCGCCGCGGCGAGGTAGTGACCCGCGGCCGGCGCGGTACGTGTCACCCCGCCACGTAGGCGCGCAGCCAGGCGGGGAACGCCGTGAGGTCCGGCAGGATCACATCGGCTCCGGCGTCCCGCAGCTCCTGCTCGTCGCACGGACCGGTGGTGACCCCCACCGACAGGGCGTTCGCCGCGCGTGCGCCCCGTACGTCCCCGGTGTGGTCGCCGACGTAGATCCGCGCACCGTGCTCCAGGAGCGCCTCCGCCTTCCCCTCCGCCCAGAGCCCGCCGATCAGCAGGTCGGCCGCTATGCCGAGGTGGTCGAGGTGGAGCTTGGCGTTCGGCTGGTACTTGGCGGTGACGACCATCGCCCGTCCGCCGAGCGCCTGGACGGCCTCGACGGCCTCCCGGGCGCCGGTGAGCGCGGTCGTCCCGGTGATCGCCGTCTCCGGGTAGAGCGCGCGGTACCGGTCGGCGACCTCCGCGATCTCGTCGGCCGGGAACCAGTGCGCCATCTCCTCCTCCAGGGGCGGGCCGAGCCGGGTGACGACCAGGTCGGTGTCGATGTACACACCGGTCTCGGCGGCCAGTACCTCGTAGGCGGCCTTGATGCCGGGCCGCGAGTCGATGAGCGTCATATCGAGGTCGAAGCCGACCGTCGGAGCGTGTGTAGGCATAAGCCCCATTGTGCCGAGCACCCGGACCCGGCCGACCGGCCGCCCACCATCCGGAAGCCCTGACGGACCCACAGGCCACCCATACACTTAGCCAAGCCTTACTTCGCGCCCGCCCGGGGCCCGGACCCCTGGCCCGGACCCCTGATCCTCGCTCACCCGATTGGTTCCGATGGCAGCTGCCGCTCCCCGCCTGTCCCGACGCGCGACGGCGACCGCCGCCGCAGTCGTGGCCCTGCTGCTCGCCGTGCTGCTCAGCCTCGCCGTGGGGGCGCGGACCATCGCGCCGTCGGCGGTCCTGGACGCCCTGCTGCACGGCGGGCACTCGGACGCCGCCGAGGTGATCCGGCAGATGCGGGTGCCGCGCACCGTGACCGGTCTGATGGTCGGCGCGGCGCTCGCCCTCGCCGGCACCGTGCTCCAGGGCATCACCCGTAACCCCATCGCCGACCCGGGGATCCTCGGGATCAGCCAGGGCGCTTCGGCGGCCGTCGTCCTGGCCATCGCCTACGCCGGGATCCACACCCTCACCGGCTATGTGTGGTTCGCCTTCGCGGGGGCCGGCGTCGCCTCCGTCGCCGTGTACGCCATCGCCTCCCGGGGCCGTGGCGGCGCGACACCCGTGAAGCTCGCGCTGGGCGGAGCCGCCATCAACGCGCTGCTGGTGTCGGTGACCATGGCGGTGCTCACCACCAGGGCGGCGGCGCTCGACGAGTTCCGCTTCTGGCAGGTGGGCTCGATCGCCGGCCGTGAGGACCGGGTCGCCCAGCAGATCTGGCCGTTCCTGCTGATCGGCGCGGTCCTCGTGGTGTCCGTGGCACGCGGCCTCGACGCACTGGCGCTGGGCGATGACGTCGCGAAGGGCCTCGGGCAGAACGTCGCCGCCGTCCGTGTCGTCGGCGGCATCGGCGCCACCGTGCTCACCGGCGCGGGCGTCGCCGCGGCCGGACCGATCGCCTTCGTCGGCCTCGCCGTCCCGCACATCGCCCGCGCGATCGTGGGTGGCGACCACCGCTGGCTGCTGCCGATGGCCGCCCTCGTCGGGCCCGTGATGCTCCTGGTCTCCGATGTCGTCGGCCGGATCCTCTTCCCGCCCGGCGAGGTCCCCGCAGGGGTGATGACGGCCCTGATCGGTGTGCCGTTCCTCGTCGCCCTCGTACGCCGGAAGGCGGTGCCCGCGTGACCACGGACACGGCGCCACCCGTGCGGACCCCGGCCCGCCCCGCCGGCTACCGGGTCCTGCGGCTCGGGAAGCGGGCCGGCTTCCTGCTCCACCGCCGGGCGGGCCTCGTCGCCCTCGCCCTCGCCCTGCTGCTCGCGGCGGCCTGCGTCGCCTACCTGTGCGTCGGCGAGAGCTTCGTGGCACCCGCCGAGGCCGTGAAGGTCGTACTCGGCCGGCCGTCACCGGCAGAACTGGTCGTGGGCACCCTGCGGCTGCCCCGCATGGTGGTCGGGCTGCTCGTCGGCGTGGCCTTCGGGATCGCCGGTGCACTGATCCAGACCGTCGCCCGCAACCCGCTCGCCAGCCCCGACATCATCGGCGTCAGCCAGGGCGCGAGCGCCCTCACCGTCGGCGCGCTGACCTTCGGCCTCACCTCCTACACCGTCCTGCCCCTCCTCTCCGTCGCCGGCGGCATCGCCGCAGCCGCGCTCGTGTACGTCTTCGCGTGGCGCGGCGGCCTCCACGCGACCCGCTTCGTCCTCATCGGGATCGGCTTCGCTGTCGCCCTGCGGTCGGTGACGACCCTGTTCCTGACGAAGGGCGACTACCTGGTCGCCCAGCAGGCGCAGATCTGGATGACGGGCTCGCTCAACGGCCGCGGCTGGGACGAGGCCGCCCCGATCGGCTGGACCCTCCTCGTCCTGCTCCCCGCCGTGCTGTGGGCGGCACGCGCGCAGCGCACCGTTTCGCTGGACGACGACACCGCGACCGCCCTGGGCGTACGCCTCGGGCGCGTACGGCTGGGCCTCGTCGCCCTCGGGGTGGTCCTGGCGTCCGTGGCGACGGGCACGGCGGGACCGGTCGACTTCGTGGCGCTGCTCGCCCCGCAGATCGCCCGGAGGATGACACGTACGGCACAGATCCCGCTGCTGTGCTCGGCCCTGCTCGGCGCCCTGATCGTCGTCATCGCGGACCTGCTGGCCCGCAGGCTCTTCTCCCCCACCGAACTCCCGGTGGGCGTGCTGACGGCGGCGGTCGGCGCCCCGTACCTGATCTGGCTGATCATCCGTGGCCACGGCGGCCGCACAGGAGGCAACGCATGAGCACCACCTGTCCCACGGACACGGACACGACGACGCAGTCCAGGCTCACGGCGCACGCCCTGACCCTCGCCTACGACGACCGCACCGTCGTGCACGAGCTGGACCTGGCCGTGCCCGACGGATGCGTGACGGTCATCGTCGGCCCCAACGCCTGCGGCAAGTCGACGACCCTGCGTGCCCTGGGCCGGCTGCTGAAACCGGCCGGCGGTTCGGTGCTCCTGGACGGTACGGAGCTGTCACGCATCCCCACGCGCACCATCGCCCAGTCGGTCGGGCTGCTCCCGCAGACACCCGTGGCACCCGACGCGATCACCGTCTCCGACCTCGTCGCCCGTGGCCGCCAACCACATCAGCGCTGGTGGCAGCAGTGGTCGGACGCGGACGAACGCGCGGTGACGGACGCCATGGAGCGCACGGACATCACCGCGCTCGGCGACCGGGCGGTGGACGAACTGTCCGGGGGCCAGCGCCAGCGGGTGTGGATCGCGATGGCACTCGCGCAGGACACGGACCTGCTGCTGCTCGACGAACCGACGACGTATCTCGACATCGCGCACCAGGTCGAGGTCCTGGACCTGGTGCGCAGGCTCGCCGCCCCGGCGGCGGACGGCAGCCGGGGACGGACCGTCGTCACCGTCCTGCACGACCTCAACCAGGCCGCCAGGTACGCCGATCACCTCGTCGCGATGAAGGCGGGCCGCATCGTCGCCGAGGGGCGGCCCGGGGACATCGTCACCGCCGGACTCGTACACGAGGTCTTCGGCCTGGAGGCCGTCGTCATCCCCGACCCGGTCACCGGCTCACCGCTCGTCGTACCGGGCGCGCCCTGGAACCCCACGCTTCCCTCCCCTTCCCCCTCCGGAAAGGCTCTCTGACATGCCCTCACCTTCCACGGCCCGTCCGCTCGTCACCGGCTCGCTGGCCGTGGCCGTCGCGCTGGCGCTCACCTCCTGCGGCTCGTCCGACTCCGGTTCGGGTTCCGGTTCCGGCTCCTCGGGGTCGTCGGCCGGCGGCAGGACGCACACGGTCGCCACGGCCATGGGCAACATCAAGGTGCCCGTCGCCCCGAAGCGGGTCGTCGTCCTGGACACCGCCGAGCTGGACTCCGCGCTCACCCTCGGCGTCAAGCCGGTCGGCGCCACGCACACCGGCACCGAGTCGGGCTACCTGAGCTACCTGCCGAAGGACGAGGTCGCGGGCATCAAGGACGTCGGCGAGATGATGACGCCGAATCTGGAGGCCATCGCGGCGCTCGAACCGGACCTGATCCTCACGAGCAAGATCCGCCACGGCGACAAGTACGACGAGCTCTCGAAGATCGCGCCGACGGTCATGACGGAGAACACGGGCTACCCCTGGAAGGAGAACTTCCAGATCCACGCCAACGCACTCGGCAAGGTACCGGCCGCCGAGAAGGCCATCGCCGCGTACGACACGCACGTCGGTGAGGTCACCGAGGCACTCGGCGGCAAGAGGAAGGCGGCGGCCACCGAGGTCAACCTGGTGCGGTTCGTCGAAGGCGCTGACATCCGCGTCTACGGCCGCGAGAACTACATCGCGACGATCCTCGCCGACGTCGGTCTCGGCAGGCCCGCGATCGTGGACAAGGCCAAGGACGGCTTCTCGTACGACGTCAGCCCGGAGAAGATCGACCAGGCCGACGCGGACGTCATCTTCCACTCGACGTACGGGGACGCGAAGAAGTCCGGGGAGACGCAGACGATCGGCAGCGGCCTGTGGAAGAACATGGCCGCGGTGAAGGCCGGCCAGGTGTTCCCCGTCGACGACGAACTGTGGGTCCAGGGCATCGGCTACACGGCGGCGGACAAGATCCTCGACGAACTCGAGGCGGACCTGACGAAGTAGGAACTGAAGCCTGTGGGGCGCGGTGTCAGGTCCGCGCCCCACAGGCGGTCGGGGGGAAAGCCGGGCACGCTCAGGGGCTCGTCATCCGCAGCACCGCCAGCCGCGTCAGCTCGCGGCCCTGCGGCTCGGTGTCGAGCGAACGGTGCAGGGCGAGGCCCTCGATCAGCGCGTCCAGCTGACGGGCCGTATCCGGGTCGAAGTGCTGCTCCAGCAGGCGGCGGCTGCGGTTCATCCACGCATGGGTGAGCTCACGGTACTCGTCGCGCCGCGCGGCCAGCGTGTAGAGCTCCTGGGTGAGGACGAGGTCCCTGCGGGGTCCTTCGGAGAGCACATGGATGAGGTCGGCGACGGCCTCACGGGCCTGTTCGGGGGTGCCGGCCCGGCCCAGGTACAGCTCGAAGACCGCCACGATGTGGTCGGCGAAGCGAGTGAAGGCCTCCCGCAACAGGTCGTCCATGCCGTCGAAGTGATACGTCATCGACCCCAGCGGAACATCGGCCCGCGCGGCGATCTTCCGGTGCGACACACCGGCGACCCCCTCCTCGGCGATGTGGTCGAGCGTGGCGGCGAGGATGCGTTCGCGCCGCTGCGGGTCCGCACGTCCGGTGGCCATGGGGCGGCCCCGGTCAGACGCCGCGGATGACGCGGGCGGGGTTGCCCACGGCGACGACGTCGGCGGGAACGTCCTTCGTGACCACGGCTCCCGCGCCGATCACCGAGTTGTCGCCGATGCTCACCCCGGGGCACACGATGACTCCGCCGCCGAGCCAGACGTTGTCACCGATGGTGATGGGGAGCGCGGCTTCCAGCTTGTCGCGGCGGGGCCCCGGCTCCACGGGGTGGGTGGGCGTGAGGAGCTGGACGTTCGGGCCGATCTGGCAGTCCTCGCCGATGGTGATGCGCGCGACGTCCAGTGCGGTGAGGTGGTAGTTGACGAAGGTGCGGGCTCCGATGGTGATGTTGCTGCCGTAGTCGACGTACAGCGGGGGGCGCAGATCGACGCCTTCGCCCACGGAACCCAGCAGCTCGGCCAGGATCGCCCTGGCGGCGTCGGCGTCCTCGGTGTGCGCTGCCTGGAAGCGGGCGGCGAGGCGCATCGCCCGCTGCTGCCGCTCGGCGATCTCCGGATCGTCGGCGATGTAGAGGTCGCCCGCGAGCATGCGCTCGAGGTTGGTGCGCGGATCGTTGGCGAAGTAGTCCGTCGGCATGCGCACGATCGTAACCCCTGGGATGTACGAACGTACACTTCCGCGCGCACCTCGCGCACCCCACGCCTCGCTTCTCCCCGCGTCCCCGCTCTTCCGCGTCCCCGGGCCTCCGGGCCTCCGCCTCCCCGCACCTCCGCGCCTCACTGCGACAGCCTGCGCGCCCGCCACACCAGATACAACGCCGACGCCACCGCGGCCACCCGCACCACCACGGGCCAGACGTCCGCGACCGCGTCACCCAGGGTGCCCTCCGCGATGGGTTGACCCCAGCGGCCCTCCAGGCGCCCCCACAGCCAGACGAAGGCCCCGGCCACGACCACACCCGGCAGGCCCATCGCGACCCACTTGGCCTCCGCGCGCGAGAACTTGCGTGAGCTGTACGCCAGCAGCCAGCCGCCCGCGAGCGCCAGCCACGCCCCGAACACGGCGCCGGCCACGAGCAGCGCGGCGGCCAGCAGCAGCAACGGGTTCGAGAGCCGGGGCCGCGCGGCTCCCTCGCCGCCCCCTCCGCCCCGGCGCAACCGCGGCCTCCACCGCCGCCGGGAGCCCGGCGCGGCGACGCCCTCCCCCAGCCCCTCTCCCCCTTCTCCGGCTTCTCCGTCTTCTCCGTCTTCTCCGTCTTCCTCCGCCGATCCGGGCTCCTCGGCCTCGACCGGCGCGCGGGGCCCTGGGGGCCTGGGGGTGCCCGGCAGTCCGAACAGCTCGGGGCTCTCCAGCCCGCCCACGAACCCCGGCACGGCGGTACCGGGCCCCATGGCCCCGGGCACGCCCTGCGCACCCTGCCCGCCCTGCGCGCCTTCACCGAAGGGCCCGGGCTCGATCCGCCACCACTCGGGCCCGGCCCCGGACGGCGCCTGGTCCAGGCCCGCCATGTGCGGGGCGGAAGCCGCCGGCCAGTCGGGCGCGGGCTCCTCACCGCCGTCCGAGGCCGCCGCCGCACCCCCGGCCCCCTTCTTGGCACTCCCCTTCGAACCGCTCTTCGCGCTCCCCCTCGCACTCTCCTTCGTGCTGTCTTTCGCGCTCTCCCCCGGCGACGCGCCCTTACGGGAAGCGGCTTTCCGGAGCACTCCCCGCCGCGCCCGAGGCACCCCGCCCGATTCCGCCGCACCCTTGGCCGCATTCGCCCGCGGTGACGGCAGCGGCACCGTCCCGTCGCCCGACTCGGCCGCGGCGGCCACGAGTTCACCCGGGGCTCCGAGCCTGCCGATGATGCGCCGGACCACGGCGGGAGAGTCCGAGCCGTCCGTGCCACGCTGCCGGTCGATCTCGCCCCGGAGCGTCGCCACGAGCCTCATCCGGGCGCCGGATGACAGCTGTTGCTGCTGCGCCAGGTCACCGACCCGGCTGAGATAGTCGTAGACAAGCTGGTCGCTCTCGATGCCCACGCGATCGTTCTCCCTCCACCGGCCCTGCCCCGACGGTAGCGTTCCAGGGGCTACCGTGGGACGGATGGGGACGACCACACCACCGCGCACGCTCGCCGAAGCTCTGCGCGCCCGGGGCGACGAATCGCTGGCAGGGCTGCTGCGCGCCCGCCCCGACCTGCTCAGCCCCGTGCCGAACGACATCACCCAGCTGGCGACTCGGGCCGGCACGCGTGCTTCCGTCGTACGCGCGCTTGAGCACCTCGACCGCTTCGCCCTGCAGACCGCCGAGGCACTGGCGGTGGCACCGGACCCCGCCCCGTACGACACGCTGCTCGCGCTCCTCACCGGCGACGGCCAGGACGACGGCGACGGGCGCGACGACGCGGGAGCCGCGATCACCGCCGCGCTGCCCGCCGCCCTCACGACCCTGCGCGAACAGGCCCTGGTCTGGGGCGAGGACACCGGACTGCACCTCGTACGCACCGCACGCGAGCTGCTCTCCCCCTCGCCGCAGCACCCCTCCCCCACCGGCCTCGGCCCGACCGTCGCCGAGGCCACGGCCGGCATGTCGCCCGGCAGGTTGCAGGAGATCCTGACCGCCGCCGGGCTGCCGGCGACGCACGACCCGGTGTCCGCCGTGACCGCGCTCGCCGGGCTCTTCACGGACCGGGCCAGGATGGCGGAGCTGCTGGACACCGCCCCGGTCGAGGCGCTAGCCGTGCTCGACCGCCTGGTCTGGGGCCCGCCCTACGGCGAGGTCACCCCGAATCCCGCCCCGCCCGTGCAATGGCTGCGCGACCGCGGGCTGTTGCTGCCCGTGTCCACGCGCACCGTCGTCCTGCCACGCGAGGCGGCACTGCACCTGCGCGCGGGCCGCGCCCACCGCGTACCCGAACCCGTACCCCCGGCGCTCGTGGCGGCGGCCGAGCGGGATCCCCAGGCTGTGGACAGAGCGGCCGCGGGCCAGGGCTTCACGGCCGTGTCCACCGTCGAGGAACTCCTCAAGCTCTGGAACAACGGCGGTCCGGCCATCCTCCGCGCGGGCGGCCTGAGCGTCCGCGAGCTGAAACGCGCCGCCGTCGCGCTCGACGTCCCGGAGCCCGTCGCCGCCTTCTGGATCGAACTCGCCTACGCCGCGGGCCTGCTGGCCCCCGACGGCGAGACCGACGAGCGGTACGCCCCCACGCCCGCGTCCGACGAATGGCTCGACCTCCCCGCCCAGGACCGCTGGGTCCACCTCGCCACCGCCTGGCTCGCCGCCACCCGCACCGCGGGCCTCATCGGCGGCCAGGACGCCAAGGGCCGGGCCCTGTCCACACTCGGCCCCGACCTCGACCGCTCGGCCGCACCCGAGGTACGCCGCCGGGTACTGGCCCTGTTCGCCTCGCTCCCCCCGGGCACCGCGCCCGACCCGCAGTCCCTGCTCGCCCGGCTCCGCTGGGAACGCCCACTACGCACCCCGGCACCGAGCGGCGGCGGAGCAACCGCACCGACGACGCCACCCCAGAGCGGCAGCGACCCCACCACGACACCCTCCGACCTCCGCTCACGCATCGCCCTGTGGACGGTCAACGACGCGGAGCAGCTCGGGATCACCGGCCGCGGGGCCCTCTCCTCCCAGGCCCGCGCCCTGCTCGACGAGGGCCCGGCGGCCGCCGCCGCCCTCCTCGCCCCGCTGATCCCCGAGCCCCTGGACCACGTGCTGCTCCAGGCCGACCTGACGGCCGTCGCCCCCGGCCCGCTGGAACGCCCGCTCGCCGACACGCTCTCGGTGCTCGCCGACATCGAGTCCAAGGGCGGCGCGACGGTCTACCGCTTCACCCCAGGCTCCGTACGCCGGGCACTCGACGCCGGGCGGGCCGCGACGGACCTGCACGCCTTCCTGGCCACCCACAGCCGCACGCCCGTACCGCAGCCGCTGAGCTACCTCATCGACGACGTGGCGCGCCGCCACGGCCATCTGCGGATCGGCGCCGCCTCCGCCTACGTACGCTGCGACGACGAGGCCGTGCTCAACGAGATCCTCGCCGACAAGCGCTCTGCCACCCTGCGGCTGCGCAGGCTGGCACCGACCGTCCTGGCCGCGCAGGCCGACCCGGGCTCGCTCATCGACGGGCTGCGCGAGATGGGGTACGCCCCCGCCGCCGAGTCCGCCGAAGGCGATGTCCTGATCACCCGCGCCGGCGCCCGCCGCACCCCACCGCGTACGCCTCCCGCCCCCGTACCCGAGGGCCCGCCGGTCCCGGACACCACCCTGCTGAGCGCCGCCGTCCGGGCCATCCGGGCCGGCGACACGGCCGCCAGGGCCGTCCACAGGGACGCGGACGCCCGGGACACGGCCACCACGGGCTCACTCCCCCGCACGACCCCCGCCGAGACCCTGGCCACGGTGCAGGCGGCCGCGATGACCGGCTCGGCCGTCTGGATCGGCTACGTCAACGCGGACGGCGCGGCGAGCCAGCGGGTGATCGCGCCGGTCAAGGTGGAGGGCGGCTTCGTGACGGCGTACGACCACACGGCCGACGAGGTCAGAACGTACCCCCTGCACCGCATCACGGGCGTAGCAGACCTCCCGGACGACCAGACACCGTAACGGCCCCCACCCCGCCGCGCGCCCGCCCCCGCCGCGCCCCTTCGCTGGGGGTTACGGACGCCTATCTGCCCGTTATGCCGGATATCAACGTCCGTAATCCCCCCCACCAGGGACCTACGCCGGGTCGAGGTCCCTGACGCGGTCGAAGGTCTCCGTGCCCGTGGCGCCCTTCTTCCACTCGACCGACAGCGTGTCGCCGGTCTGCTTCAGATTGCCGACGCGGTCCTTGGTCTTGACCCGGACCTCGTCCTCCTTGCAGAGCAGGGCCATCTCCAGGAAGTCGCCGCTCTCGTCCTTCTGCCACCGGCCCTCGCAGTCCAGGCCGTCGGACGTGGTGAGGACCGCGTTGATCCGGGTGGGCTCGTCGAGATACTCCTCGCCGATCCCCAGCGTCGTGGAACCGCCGGAGGTCTGCCAGACCGCCTGGAGCCCGGTCCCGGTGGGCGAGGGGACCAGCGAGGGTGAGGGGGACTCCATGGGCGGTGCCTGGCCCCTCGCGCTCGGGGCGGGGGAGGCGCTGGCGCTCGCGGAGGCGCTGGCGCTCTCCTTCGCGACGGGGCTCTTGGAGTCGTCGTCCCCGCCGGTGCCGAGCGCGAACCACACCCCGCCGCCTATCAGGACGAGCGCCACGAGGCCGGCTCCCACGATCAGCGGGGTGCGGCGGCGCCCGGGAGCCGCGGGCGGCGCCATCCCCGGGGGCGGGCCCTGCGGCGGTGGGTACGCGGCGTACGGCGAAGGCGGCTGCAACTGGGGCTGCTGAGGTTGGGGTTGCTGCTGCGGCTGCTGCTGCGGCTGCTGTTGCGGCGGGGGTTGCGGCGGGGGTTGCTGCTGCGGCTGCGGCTGCGGCTGCTGGGTGGCGTACGGGTTGTCCGGTACCGGTTGGCCTCCGTGCGGGTTTCCCTGCCCGGTCTGCGGCGGACCGTACGGTGGCTGGGCGCCGGGCTGTTGCGGCGGCCAGGGCGGTGGCTGGGTCATGGCGTTCCTCCCCCGCGGCCGACGACCTGCCGGCACGACATTCCTTTCTATCAGCAGCTCCTGATCAGCCATCAGTCGAGGGGATGCCGGTCAGGGGCCTCCGCGGGAACCGGGAGGCCGCCTGCCGTGGCCGCCTTCCGGAGCACGTCGATCAGCATGGGCATGGTGAGCTTGCCGGTGAACGTGTTGCGTTGGCTCGGGTGGTAGCTGCCCAGCAGATGCAGCTCCTGCCTGCGCTCCGTGGCGGGCAGGACGACATGCGCTCCATGACCGAAGGCAGGACGCGGGCGCGGGATCTCCCAGCCGGCCTCGACGAGCACCGGGAGCACCGCCTGCCAGCCGAAGCCGCCGAGGACCACCACCGCGCGCAGCCCGGGGCTCAGCAGGTCGAGCTCGGCGGCCAGCCACGGCCGGCAGGTGTCGCGCTCCCGGGGGGTGGGCTTGTTCGCGGGGGGCGCGCAGTGAACGGGAGAGGTGAGGCGGACACCGTGCAGGGTGAGCCCGTCGTCGGCGTGGACGGCGGTCGGCTGCGAGGCGAGGCCCAGGGTGTGCAGTGCGGCGAAGAGGAAGTCGCCGGTCGCGTCACCGGTGAACATCCGGCCGGTCCTGTTGCCGCCGTGCGCGGCGGGCGCGAGCCCGACCACCGCCACCGCGGCGTCCGCCGGACCGAAGCCGGGGACGGGCCGCGCCCAGTAGTCCCAGTCCTGGAAGGCCGCCCGCTTGACCTCGGCGATCTCCTCCCGCCAGGCGACCAGCCGGGGGCAGGCACGGCAGTGCGTGACCAGCGCGTCCAGCTCCCCCAGGCCGGCACACCGCGTCGCGTGGTGGGCCGGGAAGCCCGGGTCGTCGGGGTCCGGCACCCGCCCCGCCACTTCCGCTCCGTCCATCCCTCCACGCTACGGCGGCATCGCGCCTTGTCAGTGGCTACCCGCTGGGTGACACTCCTCGAAATGGCTTCCCGGCCGGTGCCGACCGGTAGACAGCCGGTATCGGCCGGCAGCAGTTCCTCATGTGCACATGACCAGGAGGTATTGATGAGATCAGCCCATCGCGGGGCCGGCTTACTGTTCGCTCTGTCCGCGGCATGTGTGATGACACTGTCCGGCACGGTGCAGGCCTCGGCGGCCGACCCGACGGCGACCTGGACCCTGAGTCAGACGGAACAGCGCATATGCGTCGCCCCCGAGCGTGGGTGGCCGGACACCTACTACCTGGCCTCCGTCACCGGAAGCTCGGAGAGCCCCATCGACCACGCGATCCGGGAGCTGCCCTCCGGCTCGTTCAGCAACGGCGGCACGATCCACCCCGGCGAACTGAACCCCAGCGGCAAGTTCCTCGGTTTCGGCCACATATCGATCGCCCCGGCCCCGGTCGGCGAGTACATCGCCCAGCTGTGGGCCTCGGACGGCACGAGCACCCAGACCGCCCCTCTGCGGATCAGCGTCAAGGAGGACTGCCTGAGCGGGACGTGACGTGACGTGTCTGTGCCGTGGCGCCCGGGTGATCGCCCGGACCTCACGGCACGCCCTCTGTACCGTCCCTCACGCACGGGCCCGCCCTGCCTCGCCCTCCGATGCGGCACACTGGATGTTTGGCCGTTCGCACCCGGGCAGCCACCCCGTAGGAACAGGAAAGGGCCGACGCGTGACCGGACCCCTCATCGTCCAGAGCGACAAGACGCTGCTCCTCGAAGTCGACCACGACCAGGCCGAGGCCTGCCGCCGTGCCATCGCACCCTTCGCCGAGCTGGAGCGTGCCCCCGAGCACATCCACACCTACCGCGTGACTCCGCTCGGCCTGTGGAACGCCCGCGCCGCGGGGCATGACGCCGAGCAGGTCGTCGATGCCCTCGTGGAGTACTCGCGCTACCCCGTGCCGCACGCGCTCCTCGTCGACATCGCCGAGACGATGGCACGGTACGGCCGTCTCACCCTGTCCAAGCACCCCGTCCACGGTCTTGTGCTGACGTCCAACGACCGGCCGGTGCTTGAGGAGATCCTCCGCTCCAAGAAGGTCCAGCCGCTGGTCGGGGCGCGCCTCGACCCGGACACCGTGGCCGTGCACCCCTCCGAGCGCGGCCAGATCAAGCAGACACTGCTGAAGCTGGGCTGGCCCGCCGAGGACCTCGCTGGTTACGTCGACGGCGAGGCGCACCCGATCGAGCTCGACCAGGAGAGCTGGTCGCTGCGCCCGTACCAGAAGCAGGCCGTCGAAGGCTTCTGGCACGGCGGCTCGGGCGTCGTCGTCCTCCCCTGCGGCGCGGGCAAGACCCTGGTCGGGGCTGGTGCCATGGCCGAGGCCAAGGCGACCACGCTGATCCTGGTCACCAACACCGTGTCCGCCCGGCAGTGGAAGCACGAGCTGGTGAAGCGGACCTCGCTGACCGAGGAGGAGATCGGCGAGTACAGCGGTACGCGCAAGGAGATCCGGCCGGTCACCATCGCCACGTACCAGGTGCTGACCACTCGCCGTAAGGGGGTCTACCCGCACCTGGAGCTGTTCGACTCGCGCGACTGGGGTCTCGTGATCTACGACGAGGTGCACCTGCTGCCCGCGCCGGTCTTCAAGTTCACCGCCGACCTCCAGGCCCGCCGGCGCCTCGGGCTCACCGCGACGCTGGTGCGTGAGGACGGGCGGGAGTCGGACGTCTTCTCGCTCATCGGGCCCAAGCGGTTCGACGCCCCGTGGAAGGAGATCGAGGCGCAGGGCTACATCGCGCCGGCCGACTGCGTCGAGGTCAGGGTCAATCTCACGGACACGGAACGCCTCGCCTACGCGACGGCGGAGGCCGAGGAGAAGTACCGGTTCTGCGCGACGACCGCGACGAAGCGGAAGGTCACCGAAGCGCTCGTACGCAAGCACCAGGGCGAGCAGACCCTCGTCATCGGGCAGTACATCGACCAGCTCGACGAGCTCGGTGAGCACCTGGACGCCCCGGTGATCAAGGGCGAGACGAGCAACGCGCAGCGGGAGAAGCTGTTCGAGGCGTTCCGTCAGGGCGAGATCAGCGTGCTGGTCGTGTCGAAGGTCGCGAACTTCTCGATCGACCTGCCGGAGGCGACGGTCGCCATCCAGGTGTCGGGGACGTTCGGCTCACGCCAGGAGGAGGCGCAGCGGCTTGGTCGGGTGCTCCGGCCGAAGGCGGACGGGCACGAGGCGCGGTTCTATTCGGTGGTCGCCCGCGACACGATCGACCAGGACTTCGCGGCGCACCGCCAGCGGTTCCTGGCCGAGCAGGGATACGCGTACCGGATCGTCGATGCGGACGAGCTGCTCGCGGAGAGCTGACAGGGCGGGGCTGACGGGACAGGGCTCAAGTGCTGGGCCCGTCGAGGTCAGGGTCAGTGGTGGCGGCGGACGATGCCCGCCTCCTCCTCGTACTCCCCGAGTACGGCCACACCGAACGCGGCGCGTGCGAAGACCGATACGGCGCGCACCGCGTTTCCCATGCGGTGGCTCTGCGGTTGACCGGTGGCCGCGGTTGCGCCGTGCGCGGGGCCGGTCCTGCGGGGGTTCAGGTAAACGGTGCTCATGTACCCATGGTGCTCCGGGCGACCGCGTCCCTGCATCGGCCCACGGGGCTAAAGTCCCGGGCATTCGTATCGGCCTAAAGTTGCACGCCGTCCCCTACGGGGGAGGGACGGGCCCGTTCACACGGTGACGACGATCTTGCCGACCTGGTGGCCCTCCTCCAGGTGCCGGTGCGCGTCGACGATGTCGTCGAGGCTGAACACCTTGTCGACGGTGGGCCGCAGCACGCCGGCGCGCAGTCCTGCGTTCAGGAACGCCGCGATGCGGCGCACCACGGTGGGGTTGAGCGTGTGCTCGAAGCTGGCGTAGCGAAGGATGGTGCGGGGCCCTGCCATCGGGAACGGCGCGGGCCGGTTGTCCAGCCAGCCGACGGTGACCAGGGTTCCGCCGGGCCCGGCCGCCTTGGCCAGATCGGCCAGGCCAGGCCCCATGACCGAGTCGAGGATGATGTCGGCTCCCGCCCCGCCGGTGTGCCGCTGGGCGGCCTCGGCCACGTCCTCCTGGTCGGTGGCGATGACGGCGGCGGCTCCGGCGGCCAGCAGGCCGTCCTTCTTCGCGGTGTGCCGGGTGACCGCCAGGGGTACGGCGCCGATCTGGCGGGCCACCTGGATGGCGGCCAGGCCGACGGAACTGGAGGCCGCGGTGATCAGGACATGGTCGCCCGGACGCATCCCGGCCTTCTCGATCAGCGCCCCGTACGCCGTGGAGTACGCCACCCACAGTGCCGCGGCGGCGGTGGCGTCCAGTCCGGCGGGCCGGGCGATGACGGTGCCGGCCGGCACGGTGACGTATTCGGCGTAGGTGCCGTTGAGGTCCATCTCGGGGACCGCGGTGACGATGACCGCGTCCCCGACCGCGTGGCCCTCGACTCCGGGACCCACGGCGTCGATGACGCCGGTCCCTTCGCAGCCCAGGCGGGCGTGCGGCAGCCGGAAGGGCCCGGGGTAGTGGCCGGCGCGCATCATCTGGTCGAGCCGGTTGACACCGATGGCCTCGATCTTGATCCGCACCTCGCCGGTGGCGGGCTCGACGACCGGTTCATCGACGATGTGCAGAACGTCCGGGGCACCGGTCTCGTCGAATACGACTACGCGTGGCATGGGGTGAACCGTCCTTCTGTCAGTCGGGTGCTGTGTGGTGGTGCGTGTTGTGCCGCTGCTGTGTTGCTGTGCCGCTGCTGCTGTGCCGCTGTGCCGCACACAGACGAAATTACTGAGCCGTCAGGTACCTCCTGGTACCTTCCCCTCCATGACTCACCCGGCCGGAGACGTCTTCCTCGCCGATTGCCCGGCCCGGCTGGCGATCGAGATCATCACCGACAAGTGGGCCGTGGTCGTGGTCTTCGCACTGAGCCGGCGGCCGTGTCGACACGGCGAACTCGTCGGCCTCATCGGCGGCATCTCACGCAAGGTCCTCACCCAGACACTGCGCAGGCTCCAGGGCTACGGCCTCGTCGAGCGCCACGCGTACACCGAGGCGCCCGCGCGCGTCGAGTACAGCCTGACCGACCTCGGCCGGACGCTCGTGGTTCCCATCGCCGCCCTGACGGAGTGGGCGACCCTGCACGGCGAAGCCGTCGTCGACTTCCAGGAGTCGGAGCAGGAGGAGCGGGAAGAGCGGGAAGAGTAGGAGGAGCGGGACAGGCGGGGGCTCGTCGAGCCGTAGTCGGCGGGCGGCGGGCCGGCTGCGGGGGCCGCGGACTATTCGTTCGCGCCCGGCGGCGGCGGTCGATACAATCGCCGGTCTGCCCGCCTCCCGCACCGTGGTACCGGCCAGCCCTTCGAGCGGCCGGCAGCCGGGGGAGCGCCGCCGACCGGACGGAAACCGGCCGACAACAGCCGCACGCACCCCACCCGCGTGCGCATCTGTGTGTGAACGTCCCCGAGCGGACCGGGCGGTGAGCCCTGTCCGCCGTCCTGCGTCGAAAAGCCGGAGGCAACACCGTGCCCGCGCACGAAGAGTCAAGCAATCCACTGGTCAGGGAGCGGGAGCATCTCGCCGCGTCCCGTGCCGCGCTGCGCGCCATGCGCGAGGACGTGCAGGCACTCGATATCCGCGACGTCACCGCGAACTGGGTCAACGCCGCGGTCCTCCAGGCACAGATGGACGACCGCATCAAGGCGCTCGCCGACCTCGCCCACACCCCGCTGTTCTTCGGGCGCCTCGACTATCTGCACGAGGTCGGCGCGGAGAAGGTGGAAGGGTCATCAAAAGGGGTGGCGCGTAGCGCCTCCGCCAAGGGCGGTGGGGGGCGACGGGAGGGAGAGCAGTTCTACATCGGGCGCCGCCATGTCCACGATGCCCAGGGCGATCCGATGGTCATCGACTGGCGCGCGCCGGTCTCCCAGCCCTTCTACCAGGCGTCCAGGAACAACCCGCTGGACGTCGACCGCCGCCGGCGCTTCGGTTACACCGGCGGTGAGCTGACCGCGTACGAGGACGAGCACCTCACCGATCCGGCGGAGACCGAGCAGACCAGCAAGCTCCTCCAGACGGAGATCGAGCGGCCCCGTGTCGGTCCGATGCGCGACATCGTGGCGACGATCCAGCCGGAGCAGGACGAGATCGTCCGCAGTGATCTCGGCGGAACGGTGTGCGTCCAGGGAGGTCCCGGGACCGGAAAGACGGCTGTCGGCCTGCACCGTGTCGCCTACCTCCTGTACGCGCACCGGGAGCGCCTCGCCCGTACCGGGACGCTCGTCGTCGGCCCGAACCGGTCGTTCCTCCACTACATCGAACAGGTCCTGCCCGCGCTCGGCGAGCTCGATGTGCGGCAGGCGACCGTCGAGGACCTGGTGGCGGCGCGCGTCGAGGTGCGCGGCCAGGACGAGTCCGGCGCGGCGGTGATCAAGGGCGACGCCCGGATGGCGGAGGTACTGCGGCGGGCTGTCCGCTCGTACGTGACACCGCCGGTGGAACCGGTCGTGGTGGTGCGCGGCTCACGCCGCTGGCGGGTCCCCGCGTACGAGGTCGAGGAGATGACCGCCGAGCTGCTGGCCCGCGGCATGCGGTACGGAGCCGCCCACGAGGCTCTTCCGCAGCGGATCGCCCACGCCGTCCTCGTACGGATGGAGGAGGCGGGCGAGGCGCCGGACGACCGGGTGCAGAGCGCGGTGGCGCGTAATCCGGCGGTGAAGGCGGCCGTGAAGGCGGTCTGGCCCGCAGTGGAGCCCGCGAAGCTCGTGCTGCGGCTGCTGACCGACGCGGAGTTCCTGGCCACGCACGCGGAGGGGATCCTCACCGGCGACGAGCAGAAGCAGATCCTGATGGCCAGGCCGGCCCGCAGCGTGAAGTCGGCGAAGTGGACGGCGGCCGACGCGGTCCTGATCGACGAGGCTGCGGACCTGGTGGCCCGCACCCACTCACTGGGCCATGTGGTCATCGACGAGGCCCAGGACCTGTCCCCGATGCAGTACCGCGCGGTGGGCCGCCGCTGCTCGACCGGTTCGGCGACGGTGCTGGGCGACCTGGCGCAGGGGACGACACCCTGGTCGACGGAGAGCTGGGAGCAGGCGCTGTTCCATCTGGGCAAGACGGACGCGCTGGTGGAGGAGCTCACGGCCGGGTTCCGTGTGCCGCGCGAGGTGATCGCGTACGCCTCCCGGCTGCTTCCGGCGATCTCACCCGGCCTCGCGCCGGTGGAGTCGGTGCGTGAGACGCCCGGCTCTCTCGCGGTGCGTGAGCTGGCGACGGCCGGGGAGCTGGACGCGGCGGTGGTCGCGGCGTGCGAGGAGTCGCTGCGCCATGAGGGCTCGATCGGGCTGATCGCCGCCGATGCCCGCGTACCCGCACTGGCGGCGGCACTGGACGCCGCCGGGCACGCGTACCTCTCCCCCGGTGAGGAGACGACGGCAGCCTCCCGGCTGACGCTGGTGCCGGCCTCGCTGGCCAAGGGCCTGGAGTACGACTACGTGGTGCTGGACGAACCGGCGGCCGTGGTCGACGGCGAGCCCGACGAACGCACGGGCCTGCGCCGGCTGTACGTGGCGCTGACCCGCGCGGTGTCGGGCCTGATCGTGCTGCACGCGGCGCCTCTGCCGGAGCGGCTGGCGTAGGGGGACGACGGGGCTTGCGGCCTGGTGGGCATCTGCGCGCCCACCAGGCTGTGGGCCGGGCCGTGGGCCCGGCCGTGGGTGCGGCCGTGGGCCCGGCCGTGGGTGCGGCCGTGGGCCCGGCCGTGGGTACGGCAGTAAGTCCCGGGCTTTCCGGGGAAGTTGAGGCAGGCGCTGCACGGGCGTTTACAGACCCCCCGGCGCGCGCTACGTTGATGGGAGCGCTCCCATAAGCCTCTGCTCCCCCCATCCGCACGACCCGACGAGAGGTCGGCCGCCGGGCCAGGGACAGCCCGGGGGCGCACAACTCAATGCGCACGAGCGGGTCACCAGGGTCATCTGCCCCAACAGAGAATCCCGAAGGAGATCAACCTCATGGCCATGCGAAACATCATCCGAAGAGCGGCTCGGATGCGCACACCACGCACGCTGAGCTTCCTGGGAGCCGGCCTCCTGGCCCTCACCCTGGCCGGGCTCCCCTCCCCCGCGTCCGCCCACGGCGTCGCGATGGAGCCGGGCTCACGCACCTACCTCTGCTACCAGGACATGGTCGCGAGCTCCAACCAGACCCCGTCCAACCCGGCCTGTGCCGCCGCGGTCGCGGAGACCGGCACCACACCGCTGTACAACTGGTTCGGCGTCCTGGATTCCAACGGCGGCGGCAAGACCACCGGTTACATCCCCGACGGCGAGCTGTGCAGCGGCGGCACCAAGGGCCCGTACGACTTCACCTCGTACAACGCGGCCCGCGACGACTGGCCCACGACGCATCTCACCTCGGGCTCCACCATCGAGGTGCAGTACAGCAACTGGGCCGCCCACCCGGGCAAGTTCAACGTCTACATCACCAACGACGGCTGGTCGCCCGACCAGCCCCTGGCCTGGGACGACCTGACGCTCACCCAGACCGTGGACAACCCGCCGCAGGTGGGCGGTGCGGGCTCGAACGGAGGCCACTACTACTGGGACCTCCAGCTCCCCGCGGGCAAGTCCGGCAAGCACATGATCTTCATCCACTGGATCCGGTCCGACAGCCAGGAGAACTTCTACTCCTGCTCCGACGTCGACTTCGACGGCGGGAACGGCGAGGTCACCGGCCTGAACGGCGGCCAGATGTCGGGCGAGGAACTCGCCGCGGCCGCGGAGAAGTCCGGCACCCAGGCCGCACCGGCCCACGCCGAGCACGCCGCACACGCGGGTGAGGCCGTAGCGGCCGACAAGGCCGACCTGGTGGCCTCCACGCAGGACTCGTCGGCCGGTTATCTGCCCGCCGCGACGGCGGTCTCCCTGACCGGCGCCGCCCTGGTGTTCGGCGCGGGAGCGGTGGCCCAGAGCCGACGCCGCCGCCGACAGGCCGGACAGAGCCACTGACCGGACCCGGAACCCACTGACCGAGCAGAACCACTGACCGAGCAGAACCACTGACCGAACGGAACCACTGGCCGGTCGGATCCACCGACCGAGCCGCTGATCGTGGGGCACCCGTCCCCGGACCCGAGCCGTGACCCCCGGCCCGGGTTCGCCCCACCGGCCCCCGGCGCCTGGACGCGGCCCCGGGGGCCTTCAGCTGTCCAGCACCGTGCGCCATTCGCGTACCGCGTCGAGGTCCACCGGGCCGCTCCAGCCGCCGGGCCGCGCCGCGCTTCCGATGTGGAAGGCGTCGATGCCCGCGGCACGCAGGCGCGGCAGGTGGTCGAGGCGCAGGCTGCCGCCCACCATGATCCGGGGTTCGTAGCCGGGCAGGTCCGCGCGCGCCGCCTCGACGAGCAGCGTGTCCATGCCCTCGTCGACACCGTTCGGCGAGCCCGCCGTGAGGTAGGTGTCGAGGCCCGGCAGGTCGGCGAGGTGCTTGCGCAGTACGTCGCGGTCGGTCGCGCGGTCGATGGCGCGGTGGAAGGTCCACGCGCAGCCGTTCAGCTCGGCGACCAGCCGCTCGACGGCCACCAGGTCGGCGTGACCGTCCTGGTCCAGAAAGCCCAGGACGAACTCCTCGGCACCCGCGGCGCGCAGCGCGCGGGCCTTCCCCACGAGGACGTCGATGTCACCGGCCGCGAACCCGTCCGCGACCCTCAGCATGACCCGCAGCGGGATCCGGACGGCGTCCCGGATCGCCGTGAAGTCCGCGAGCGAGGGCGTCAGGCCGTCGGCCGCCATGTCGGTGACCAGTTCGAGACGATCCGCACCCCCCGCCTGCGCCGCGACCGCGTCCTCCGCGTCGAGAGCGATCACCTCCAGGAGTGCACGGTTGCTCATGGTGTTCCCATCCTTCGGAGCGGCACGGACTACAGGTCTAGTCCAATAACCAGACTACGGGTCCGCCACCCGAGGCGCAGCTCCCCATGTGAACGCACACGTGAAGATACGCGAGGCCGCGGCGGCATCCCGTGACGTATCGGGACGCGCCGCGGCCTCAGGGGTCGCAGAGGGGGCAGGGAAGGGTCCGTGGAGGGGGGAACGTCAGGGCTGGATCGGCATCGACGAGCAGTTCGAGGACGCCTTCTCGCCGGCGAGGCGGTCGGTCAGCCAGGAGATGGCGCTCCCCTGGTCGGCGAGGTACGGGGCGAGGTGGTTGGTGAGGAGCTTGTCGCCGAGGTTGGGCAGCAGGACGGCCTTGTACGTCACGTCGCCGCCCCGGCCGCACCAGTCGACCGCGAGCTGCCTGGCCTGCTCGTGGCCGACGATGTCGTCCTGCACACCGGTCGCCAGCCGCACCGGGGCCGTCGGCTTCAGCTTGCCGATGCGCTGCTGGTCGAGGATCGCCTGCAACTTCGGCTCGGCCGCGATGATGTCGGCGATCGGCTTGCCGTTCGCGGTCCACTTCTTGCTGTTGGTGAAGGCGTAGCCGAGGATCGCGTCGCCCACACACATGGTCGAGGTGTCCTTCAGCGCGGCCTTGCCCGCGTCGTTCGTGTTGGCCTCGACGACCGCTTCCAGGGACGGGTCGGACTGGGCGAACCCGTTGATCGACCAGCCCAGCGCACCGGCGAGCGCGCTGCCGTCTATGCCCTTCATGACCTCGGTGAGGTCGGCGGGCGGCGCGCCCGCGTAGGTGCCCGCCAGGTTGACGTCAGGTGCGTACGACGCCTGGAGCTCGGCGGCCGCCGCACTGGCACCGCCGCCCTGGCTGTATCCGTAGAGCCCGACCCGCGATTCGGAAGTGATCGAGGCACCGGCGACGGAGCGCGCCGCGCGGGCCGCGTCCAGGAGGGCGTGACCCTCGTCGACGCGGTTGACGTAGGTGTGGAGCCGGTCGGTCGCGCCGAGGCCTGCGTAGTCGGTGACGACGACGGCTGCGCCCGAGGCCAGGAGGCGGTAGACCGCGATGTTGTCGTAACCGATGGACACCGTCCCCTCACCGATGCTCAGCGGGTGCTCGAGCGCCAGCGAAGGGGCGCACTGGTCGCCCTGACCCATGGTCCCCGAGGCCAGCGCCACCAGGGGGCGGGGGCCGTCGCCCTTCCAGGCGGCGGACGGCTCGATGTACGCACCGGTGACAGCGACGGGCCCGCCGCCCGCGTCGGTGGACTTGTACATCAGCCGCGTCGCGGTGCCGGGCATCTGACGGCCGTCCAGGCCGGGGAGGCTCAGCCCGAGGGGCAGCTCCTCCGTACGGACGAGGTCCCCGTCGGCGGAGGGCAGCTGCGCCGGCGGGTCGTAGAAGTCGGGGACGGCCGCTCCCCGGGAGGCGGCCGGCGCCGATCCGGCAGTGGCGTCGGCCGCGGAGGCCGGCAGGGCCACCGCGCCCAGACAGGCGGCGGCCACCGACGCGGCCAGCAGGCGGCCCGTACGGCGTCCCGGCCGACGGGCTTCCAGAAGGTGGGGGGTGTTCACGGTCGAGCTCGAACGGGTGGTCTTGCGCGGACTCACGGCTCACTCCTCGCTCTGCTCCGATGAATGTCAGCGCAAGCTAGCACCGAGGAGTTACCCGAGGTAACTCCTCGGTAAGTTACGCTTCGGTAACGTGAAGGGGGGCTGGGGCACCCGATGCCGGGTCGCGGTACGCGCGTTCGCCCACCTGCACGGGTTCCACCGGCTGCGGATCCACCGGGAGATGCGCGACGACACCCACGAAGCCTCCCTCACCCTCGGATGCGCACCGATCTGCCGGCGACGCCTGAACGCGTCGCACCGGCCTCGCGCTTTCATGAGTGGGCCACCGACCGCGCCCCGCCTCATCGACGCGCCTGCCGCCGCCGAGTCGAAGCCCCTCCCGCGATCCGCACCGCACGGACCGAAGTACGGACGCGGGTCTGGAAGTTGGCCGGTGCGAACGGTGCGAACGGTGCGAACGGTGCGAACGGCTGCCGATGGCAGGTGGCCAGGTGGCCGTCGACATTCACGGCCACCTGGTCAGCGGTGAGTGGCGGATGCCGCCGCGTGCGCATCGGCCCGCAGAACTTCGGCGTCGGGCTGTTCGCTCGCCCAGGCGACATGGCCGTCGGGGCGGATGAGCGCGGCACGCACGGTGGACCAGGCGGGGCGCGGGTCGGGCCGGTGTGCTGTGTGCGTGATGACGTGGCGGGTGGAGGGCGGTGCCGGGGTGCCGGTGAAGTGCAGCAGGACGTGGCGGCCGGTCCGGAGCAGCGTGAAGAGGTCTGTGCTGTCGGAGAGTTCGAGGTTGGGCGCGCGGTGGCCGGTCAGGGGGTGGTGGTGTGCGGGGGCCGGGTAGGTGACGGCCAGTGCGGAAAGCCGTTCGGCCAGGCTTCGGGAGAAGCCCGGGACGGTGGCTATGAGTTGGCTCAGCAGTGCGCGCAGGTCCTGGCCCTCCGCCGAGTAGGCGTTCATCAGCGCCGTCTGGGCGCGGGTGCTGAGCAGCAGGTCGGCGCCGACCGGATGGCGTTCGGTGTGGTAGCTGTCCAGGAGTCCGGCGGGGGCGGTGTCTGCGACTGTGGCGGCCAGTTTCCAGCCGAGGTTCGTGGCGTCCTGGACGCCGACGTTGAGGCCCACGCCCCCGGCCGGGTAGTGCATGTGCGCCGCGTCGCCCGCGAGTAGGACGCGGCCCCTGCGGTACTCGGCGGCCTGGCGGGTGGCGTTGCCGAACCGAGAGAGCCAGCTCGGGTCGCGCATGCCGAAGTCGGTGCCGGCGATCCGGGTCACCTTGGCGCGCAGCGCGTCGAGGGTGAGTTCGCCGGGGTGGCCGGCGCCGGTGCTGTCCGGGTCGCCGCCGACGATCCGGTGGATGCCGCCCGGCATCGGGACCACCATGACGCCGCCTGTCGGGCCGGACACGGCGGACACCGCTCCCCGTGGCGGGTTGTCCAGGATGACGTCGCCCAGGAAGCCCCAGGTGGTGGCGTCGTTGCCGGGGAAGTCGATGCCCGCTGCTTCGCGCACGGTGCTCCGGGTCCCGTCACAGCCGACGACGTAGGCGGCGCGCAGCGTGTACGGGCCGTCGGGGCCGGTTGCCTCGACGCTCACCCCGTCCTCGTCCTGGGCGAGTCCGGTCACTTGGTGCCCACGCCGGATTCCGGCTCCGGCCGCAATCGCGTGCTCCTCCAGCAGCTCCTCGGTGCGGGCCTGCGGCAGGGCGAGTGTGAAGGGGTAGGGGGTGTCGAGGGCCCCGAAGTCCATCCGGTCGTCGAGCCCGCCGAAGTGGCCGCTGGGGATGCGCCGCCCCTCCGCGAGGAAGGGCTCCTGCACGCCCCGGGTGGCCAGGACCTCCAGTGTGCGCGGGTGGATGGTGAGGGCCTTGGAGTGGGGATCCCGCTCGCGGCGGGTTTCCAGGACGGTGACGGGTGTCCCGCCCAGCCGCAGTTCGGCGGCCAGCCACAGCCCGGTGGGGCCGCCTCCTGAGATGACTACGTGCTCGTGCTCCATGGCAGCTCCTCGAAAAAGTCTTGGTCGGTGACCAAGGTTCGCCGCGTCCAGTAGACTGGGTCAGTGACCAAGAAGCAAGCGGAGGATCTCGCCCGGCCCCGGCTCGACCCCGGAACGGTGGTGCGGACGGCCCTGGAACTGCTGGACGAGAAAGGCGCGGACGGGCTCTCGATCCGCGGCGTCGCGGACCGGCTCGGCGTCCGGATGAACACAGTGCTCTGGCACGCGAAGACCAAGGCGCGGCTGCTGGAGTTGATGGCGGACACGATCGTGGCCGGGGCGCCGGTGGACGGGCTGCCCGAGCCCTGGGAACCACGGGTCCGCGAACTGTTCCACCGCTACCGCCGCGCCCTGCTGGCCCACCGGGACGGGGCCAGGATCGTGGCCGGTACGTACGCCGCCGAACCCGCCACACTCCGCTTCGCCGACCTGATGACCGAGGCGCTGCTGGCCGGCGGGCTGGCGGAACGCGAGGCGGTCTGGACCGGCTGGAGCCTTGTTTACTTCACCCTGGGGCTGACCCAGGAGGAACAGGCGCTTCCTGACGTGATGGGCCCGGCGTTCGTACGACGGCTGGACTCGGGCGAATACCCCTCGCTCTCCCGGGCCGCCCCCCACTTCGAGGACACCTCCTTCGACGAGCGCTTCGACTACGGGCTCTCCCGCATCCTGGGGGTGTGAAACGGAACGGCACTCGAACCTGCCGGGCTCTCCACCCCTGATGGAGACCCGCCGCGGCCCCCCGACCGCACTGCCCCGGCTCTGATGCGTACGTCAGCTCCGGCGCGCACGTCAGCTCCGGCGCGCGCGTGAGGTCCGGCGCGCGCGTGAGGTCCGGCGCCCAGGTCAGCTCTGATGCGTACGTCAGCGGGGCCGCTGCCCCGGCCCGTCCACGACGCCGGACTTCACGAGCGCCCTGACCTCGATGTACTTCTCGCCGCCCACCAGCTCCTTCCCCACCGGGCGCGCCCCCTTCACCCCCTCCGTCCGCAGGCCCAGATAGGCGTACGTATCCCGCTCGAAGACGGGGCCGAACGACTGCCGACGGTGCGAGACGCCGATTCCGTGCCGGTCCAGCGCGTCCACCTCGTCGTCCTCCAGCACGATGCCGGGCAGCTCTGCGAGCGCCTCGAAGGCGGCGGCCTGCAGCCCAGGCGGCATGACCCGGGGGCCCCGCATCAGCATGACCAGGTCCATGTAGGCCGACTGCTCGTCGAGTTCCGTGGCCAGGTCCCCGTGCCCGAGCTCCCGGAGCAGCCCCTCCGGATCGGTCGGCAGCTTCGCCAGCTTCGCGTACTCGGTGGGCGGCCACTGCACCGAGTGGGCCTCCGGGGGCTCGTCCTTGACCCGCCCGTTGTAGACGTACCGCGAGAGCCGGGAGCCGTCCACGGAGATCCAGAACTCGTCCATGTGCGTCGTCTGCTTCCCGCCCTTCAGGGGGGTCCGCGTGCAGACCTCCATGGCGTAGAGGTACTGGTCGTTGCGCGGCACCTTCGTCCCGGCGCCGTCGGCGCGTGTCCGGTCCGCCGCGCGGTGCAGCACCTGCGCCGCGGACAGCATGGACCCGCCCGTACGACCGCCGGTGCCACCGTCGGGACCCCCCTTGGCCACGACGACCGTCCCGGCCACCGCTGCGGCGGCCAGCGCGGTGAAGGAGGTCCGCAGCACCAGCCGCCTGGACAGCAGACCGGTCCGCCGGCCCTCCCGTTCCATGGCGTCCGCCAGCCGAGCGCGGCCCGCGGCACGTGCATCCGTGGTGAGCGCGGGCACATCGGCCTCCAGCTCCCGCAGCGCGGTGAGGTCATCCATGGCCGGGCTCCTCGTGTTCGTCGTACAGGCGGGTGGGATCCGAACCGCCCAGCGCCTCGCGGAGCTTCTTCCTGGCCCGGTGCAGCCGCGAGCGCACGGTGCCCACGGGCACTCCGAGCGCCTCTGCCGCCTCCGCGTAGTCCAGGTCGCCCCAGGCGATGACCAGCAGCACGTCCCGGTAGCGGGCGGGCAACGCCGCGAGTGCGCCGGCGAGTTCACCGCGTACGCCCTCGGCGCTGACCCGGGCGGCCACCCGGTCCGCCAGAGACTCTCCGTCACCGCTCGCGTCGCCGCTCCCGTCGCCGGGGTCCGTGGACGCGGCGCGTGACAGCGCCCGCAGCCGCCGGGCCTCGGCACGCCGGTGCCCTCCCACCAGGTTGGTGACGATGCCGTACAGCCAGGGGCGGGCCTGCGGCCTCGAAAGGTCGTACCGTCGGCGCTGCTGGAAGGCGATCACGAAGGTCTCGGCCATCAGGTCGTCGGCCGCCTCGGTGCCGAGCCGCCGGGCCGCGTACCGGTGGATGTCCTGCGCGTACCGGTCGAACAGCGCGGCGAAGGCATCGGGGTCCTCCAAGGACCGCCGGACGACCGAGGCATCGGACTCGGCATACTCCCCCTCCGCCTCCCGTGCCCCCTCCGCCTTCCACGCCGTCTCTGCCTTCCACGTCCTCTCCGCCTTCCACGTCCTCTCCGCCCGCTCCGCACCGGGGCGTTCGGTCGGCTGCCGGACTTCGAGGCCCGGTGGGACGGTCACTGTTCGGCTCCTGCGCACATGGGCTTCCCTCGGAGAGGCGGGCTCGGTCACCTCCTGTTGGCCGATCCCCGCTTCCGGGTTCCCGTCACGCCCGTACGAACCGCACGGGCGTCCCCGGGACCGCCTGTGCCGCCCTCGCCAGCGCGGCTTCGGCGACCACACCCACGACCGGATAACCGCCCGTCGTCGGATGGTCGTTGAGGAACACCACGGGAAGCCCGTCCGGCGGCACCTGCACGGCGCCCAGCACCATGCCCTCGCTGGGCAGTTCACCGTCCCTCGCGCGCCGCAGGGCGGGTCCCTCCGTACGCAGCCCGATCCGGTTGCTCCGCTCCGAGACCCGGTACACGGCGGTCGTCAGTGTGCGCAGGGCATCCTCGGTGAACCAGCCGTCGCGCGGGCCCCGGTGCAGGGGCAGCACCAGTTCGGCGGGGGCTCCCGGCCAGGGGACGGTGTCGGCGTGCGGAACACCGCCCGGCCACCCCAGCGGCAGCACGTCACCCTCACGCAGGACCGGCGGGCCGAGCCCCGAGAGCAGGTCTGCGGACCGGCTGCCGAGCACCGGCTCGGGTACCAGGCCGCCCGCGAACGCCAGATAGCCGCGCAGCCCGTACTCCGCGGGCCCGGCCTCCAGCACCGCGCCCCCGGGCACCAGGACCGGCGTGCCCCAGGCGGCGGGGCGGCCGTCCACGGTGACCCGGCATCCGGCCCCGCCGACGACGGCGAGCACCGGCCGCGCTCCGGTGACCCGGACCGCGCACCCGGTGAGTGTGGTCTCCAGCACGGCCGCGTCCCGCGCGTTGCCGACCAGCCGGTTGGCCAGTCGCCGGGCGGGCCCGTCCAGCGCCCCGGCCCTCGGTACGCCGAGGTGTGCGAAGCCTGCCCGCCCCTCGTCCTGCACCGTGGTCAGGGCGCCGGCTCTGACCACCTCCAGCCCCGGCCTCACCCGGACACCCCCGCCGGTACGAAGCGCACCCGGGCCCCGGGCCGGAGCAGCGCCGCGGGCTCCCGCCCCGGATCCCACAGGGCCTCAGGGCCCGCCATCCGGCCGATGAGCTGCCAACCGCCGGGCGTGGGGCGCGGATAGACCCCGGTGTACGGCCCTGCGAGGGCCAGCGCCCCGGCGGGCACCCGGGTCCTGGGCGTGGCCCGCCGCTCGACACTCAAGTGCGCCGGCAGGCCCGTGAGATACCCGAAGCCGGGTGCGAACCCGCAGAAGGCCACCCGGAATTCCGTACGGGCATGGATGCGGGACACCTCACCGACATCGACACCCCACGCCCCCGCCACATCGGCGAGATCCGGACCGTCGTAGACCACGGGTATCTCGACGGCCTCCCCCGCACCCCGCTCCAGCGGCGGCACGGTCCACTCCCGCAGCCGCCCCGCGAGCGTCCGGTCCGCCACCCCGTCCAGCAGCACCGTCCGGGCGCCGGGGACGATCTCGCGTACACCGGGGAGCTCCCCGGCGGCCCGGCGGCGCAGCAGCTCCGCGTGGAAGGCCTCCGCGTCCTCCCCGGAGTCCAGCTCCACGAGCAGCGCATGCGGCCCGGCCGCCAGCACCCGTACCCCACACCCCCCACCGCCCCCGCCGCTCATGCGAAGGCCCGTATCCGCACGCCCGCCTCTTCCAGCGCCGTACGGATCCGCTGGGCGAGCGCGGCGGCGCCCGGGGTGTCCCCGTGGACGCACAGCGACCGGGCCGCGACGGCTATCCGGCTGCCGTCCACCCCGGTCACGGCCCCCTGCACGGCCATGCCGACACTGCGCCGTACGACCTCGTCCGCGTCGTGCACCACGGCGCCCACCTCCCCGCGCGGGACGAGCGTGCCCTGCGGGGTGTACGCGCGATCGGCGAAGGCCTCCTCGACGGCGGTCAGGCCCGCCGCCTCCGCGTGGGCGAGCAGACGCGAACCGGGCAGCCCGAGCACCGCAGGGCTGCCGCCCGCGAGCCGCACACCCGCGACGACGGCGGCGGCCTGCTCCTCGTCCCGGACAACACGGTTGTAGAGAGCGCCGTGCGGTTTCACGTACGAGACCGTGGAGCCTGCCGCCTCCGCGAACACCCGCAGGGCGCCGATCTGGTAGGCGACCTCCGCCGCCAGTTCGCCCGCCGGCACATCCATGGAGCGCCGCCCGAACCCGGCCAGGTCGCGGTAGGAGACCTGCGCCCCGATGCGTACGCCCCGCTGCGCCGCCGTGTCGCAGACCCGCCGCATCACGGATGCGTCGCCCGCGTGAAAACCACAGGCCACATTGGCGCTGGTGACACAGGTCAGCAGTGCCTCGTCCTCGGTGAGGGTCCAGCGTCCGAACCCTTCGCCCAGGTCCGCGTTGAGATCGATGAGATACGGGGACTCGGGAGGGGACTTGAGATACGGGGACTCGGGATACTGGGACTCGGGATACGGGGACTCCGCCGGTTCCGTCACGGCCGAACGCTAACCAGCGGCCGCCCCGCCCGACAAGGACCCCCCGGCCCTACAGTTCGGACCATGACCGACGCCACCGCGCTCCGCACCCGCTGGCAGGACACCCTCGTCGCCGCCCGGGGCGGCGCACCGGGCCCCGACCCTCTGCCGTACGCCGACAACCTCCTGGACCGCTGGGCCGAACCCCAGCGCCGCTACCACACCACCACCCACCTCACCCAGGTCCTGGACCGCGTCGACACCCTGGCCGGCCACGCCGCCGACCCGGACCTGGTGCGCCTCGCCGTCTGGTTCCACGACGCGGTGTACCGCCCCGACCGCTCCGAGAACGAGGAACGCAGCGCGGCACTCGCCGAGCTCGCCCTGCCCGAGGCGGGCCTCCCCGACACCGCGACGGCTGAGGTCGCACGGCTGGTCCGGCTCACGGTCACGCACGACCCGGCGGACGGCGACACCAACGGCGAGGTGCTGTGCGACGCGGACCTCGCGATCCTGGCGTCGGCCCCCAAGGACTACGCGGCGTACGCGGCGCAGGTACGGGAGGAGTACGGCTTCGTCCCCGACGAAGCGTTCCGCGAGGGCCGCGCCTCCGTACTGCGCCAGCTGCTGGAGCTGCCCCGGCTCTTCCGTACGCCGCACGGGACGGCGGAGTGGGAGCCGAGGGCCAGGCAGAACCTGACCACGGAACTGGACCTGCTCACCCACTGAGACGGCGGAATGGCAGGGAATGACAGGGCCGAAACCACTGTTGGCCACTGTCATGCCCGACTCCGTCTCCGACTCATTTTCCGACTCCGTTCCTGACTCCGCTCCCAGCCCCACCCCGCCCTCTTCGCCCTCTTCCCGCGCCCGTATGCCGATGGCCGTGTACATCCTCGGCCTCTCCGTCTTCGCTCTCGGCACCAGTGAATTCATGCTGTCCGGGCTGCTGCCGCCCATCGCCGACGACATGGACGTGTCCATCCCGCAGGCCGGACTCCTCATATCCGCGTTCGCGATCGGCATGGTGGTCGGCGCCCCGCTCCTGGCCGTGGCCACGCTGCGGCTCCCCCGGCGTACGACCCTCATCGCGCTCATCTCGGTCTTCGGCCTCGGCCAGATCGCGGGAGCGCTGGCACCGACGTACGAGGTGCTGTTCGTCTCCCGGGTGGTGAGTGCGCTGGCGTGCGCCGGCTTCTGGGCGGTGGGCGCGGCGGTCGCCATCGCGATGGTGCCGGTGAACCAACGGGCCAGGGCGATGGCCGTGATGATCGGCGGACTGTCGATCGCCAACGTGCTGGGCGTGCCGCTGGGCGCCTTCCTCGGCGAGAGCTTCGGCTGGCGTTCGGCGTTCTGGGCGGTGGGCGCCGCGTCCGCCGTGGCACTGGTCGGCGTCGTCACACGCATCCCGCGCATCCCGCTGCCCGACAAGAAGCCGCAGCTCAGGCGCGAGGTCGCGATCTACCGCGACCGCCAGGTGTGGCTGTCGATCGTGATCACGGCCCTCGCGGCCGGCGGTGTGTTCTGCGCCTTCAGCTATCTGGCGCCGCTGCTGACGGACGTGGCCGGACTGAGTTCGAGCTGGGTGCCGTGGGTACTCGCCCTCTTCGGCGTCGGCGCACTGATCGGCACGACGATCGGCGGCCGCGTCGCGGACGCCCACCTCTTCGGCGTGCTCCTGACCGGTATCAGCGCCTCGACGGTCTTCCTCGTGGCCCTGGCTCTCTTCGCGTCGAACCAGGTCGCCGTCGTCATCCTCGCGTTCCTGCTGGGCCTTTCGGCGTTCTACACGGCCCCTGCGCTCAACGCCCGCATGTTCAACGTCGCGGGCGTCGCCCCGACGCTGGCCGGTGCGACGACGACGGCCGCGTTCAACCTGGGCAACACGAGCGGCCCGTGGCTGGGCGGCGCGGTGATCGACGCGGACTTCGGCTTCCGCGCCACGGCCTGGGCGGGCGCCGCGATGCTGCTGCTCGGCCTCGTCGCGGTGACGGTCTCCCTGCGGCTACGCGGCGACGGCGGCACGCCGTCCCGCCGCGTAGCGGGCGGCGGCGCACCGACACACACGGACGCGGCACGGACGGCCGACGCGCAGCAGACGGCCGCAGCGGAACGGGCGGCCGGCGCGGAACGAGCGGTCAGCCCGGGCCAGTCGATCACCTCATAGCCGACTACCGGCTGCCGGCTGCCCCGGGTCACCGGCTACCGCCCCCCGGCTGCCGGATCACCGGCTGCCGGATCACCGACGCGGCACGAAGAGTGGGCCGCAGCGCGAGGCCCTCAGCGCGAGGCCGGTGAAGCCGACGATGTCGGCGAAGCCGGCCGCCCCTTGGGCCTCCGCAGCCCCGCGTCGGTGATCCGGCGCACGATCTCCTTCGACCCGACCTCCCGCGCCCCGGCGCGCACCGCGTCCGCGTAGTGCGCCTCGGGCACATCGTAGTGATCGCGCTCGAAGGCGCGGGGCGGGCAGCCGATCGAGGCGGCGAAGGCATGCAGCTCCTCGAACGACACATCGCTGACCAGGTGCGACCACATGCGGCCGTGCCCCGGCCAGGTCGGGGGGTCGATGTAGACGGTCACCGGCCGAGCACCTGGGCGAGCCCGCCCACCCGTGCGACGGACACCGTCGCCTTCGTACACACCCAGTGCGGATCCGGTCCGAGCTCCGGCTCGACGTCCAGGGCGTGCGGCCCTTCGTCCGTACACACCGGGCACAGCGGCCAGCGCCCGTAACGCTCCAGGAGCGCGTCCTGGACGTCCTGTGCCACGAGTCCCGTCACGAAGGCCACGCCCTCGGGCCACTGCTCGACCCACCACCGCCGGTGGACCACCGCGTCCTCGACCATCGAGACGATGCCGGCCTCGGCCACATCGCCCGCGACGAGGTCAGCCATCACCAGCGCACGCGCGGTGTGCAGCTCCTGCTCCAGCCTGTTCAACTCCATGCCCCCATTGTCCCCGCCGCCACACCCCGCAGGCGGCCCGTGGCGGCGGTCGGCGGAGGGGGGCGGGGTTACGGACGCGAAGACCGGACATTTCGGCTATTTTCGCGTCCTCAACCCCCCATCACCCGGTGAGGGATTGACGGAACCGGGGGGTGGAAATAACTTTCAAGGGTGACCAATGACGTGAAGGAAAGTTTCAACCCGGACTCACCGCCCGCCCCCGCCGCGCTGGCGGCGAAGGTGCGGACCCTCGCTCCGTCCATGACCCGTTCGATGCAGCTGGTCGCCGAAGCGGTGGCGGGGGACCCCGCCGGGTGCGCAGCCCTCACCGTCACCGGTCTCGCCGAGCTCACCGGCACGAGCGAGGCGACCGTGGTCCGCACGGCCCGCCTCCTCGGCTACCCGGGCTACCGCGACCTGCGCCTCGCGCTCGCCGGCCTCGCCGCCCACCAGCAGTCCGGCAGGGCGCCTGCCGTCACCGCGGACATCGCGGTCGACGACTCGATCGCCGACGTCGTGACGAAGCTCGCCTACGACGAGCAGCAGACGCTCGCCGACACGGCGGCCGGACTGGACACGGTGCAGCTCGGGGCGGCCGTGGCCGCCGCCGCGACCGCGCGCCGCATCGATATCTACGGCGTCGGGGCGTCCTCCCTCGTGGGGCAGGACCTGGCGCAGAAGCTGCTGCGGATCGGGCTGATAGCCCACGCCCACATGGACCCGCACCTCGCCGTGACCAACGCGGTGCAGCTGCGGTCCGGGGATGTGGCCATCGCGATCACCCACTCCGGTTCCACGGGTGACGTCATAGAGCCGCTTCGGGTCGCCTTCGACCGGGGCGCGGCGACGATCGCGATCACCGGCCGTCCGGACGGGCCGGTCTCGCAGTACGCCGACCATGTGCTGACGACGTCCACCGCGCGGGAGAGCGAGCTGCGGCCTGCCGCGATGTCGAGCCGTACGAGCCAGCTGCTGGTCGTCGACTGCCTGTTCATAGGGGTCGCCCAGCGGACGTACGAGACTGCGGCGCCCGCCCTGTCCGCGTCGTACGAGGCCCTGGCCCATCGCCATACCCCGCGCGTTCGCTGACGACCACGACCGCGATACCGCGACCGCGACCGCGTCCATTCCCACGGCGACACCGCACCACACCACCCGCACCCGTACGAGCACGAGAAAGCAGAGCACCGTCCATGACCTCCACCACCGACGCGAACGCCGATGAAGCCACTCCGGATGGTTACGGCGAACTCCGCGCCCAGCTCGCCACCCTCACCACCGAGGCGTTCCGGCCGGAGCTCGCCGAGATCGACCAGCTGCCGACGCGGGAGATAGCCCGCATCATGAACGGCGAGGACACCACCGTCCCCGCCGCCGTGGCCGAGAAGCTGCCGGAGATCGCCGCGGCGATCGATGACACCGCCGAGCGCATGGCGCGCGGTGGCCGGTTGATCTACGCCGGTGCCGGCACCGCGGGGCGTCTCGGTGTGCTCGACGCCAGCGAGTGCCCGCCCACCTTCAACACCGACCCGTCCGAGGTCATCGGCCTGATCGCGGGCGGCCCTTCCGCCATGGTCACGGCTGTCGAGGGGGCCGAGGACAGCAAGGAGCTGGCCGCCGCCGACCTCGACGCCCTGGGGCTCACCGCTGACGACACGGTGGTCGGGATCTCCGCCTCCGGCCGCACGCCTTACGCCATCGGGGCCGTCGAGCACGCCCGCGGCAGGGGCGCGCTCACCATCGGCCTCTCCTGCAACGCGGACTCCGCGCTCGCCGCCGCGGCGGAGCACGGCCTGGAGATCGTCGTCGGCCCCGAGCTGCTCACGGGCTCGACCCGTCTCAAGGCGGGCACGGCGCAGAAGCTCGTCCTGAACATGCTCTCGACGATCACGATGATCCGGCTCGGCAAGACGTACGGGAATCTCATGGTCGACGTGCGCGCTTCCAACGAGAAGCTGCGCGCCCGCTCCCGCCGGATCGTCTCCCTCGCCACCGGCGCCGGTGACAAGGAGATCGAGGCGGCGCTCGCCGCCACCGACGGCGAGGTGAAGAACGCCATCCTCACCATTCTCGGAGCGGTCGACGGTCCCACCGCCGCCACGCTCCTGGCCGACTCCGACGGCCACCTCCGCGCCGCTCTCGCGGCTGTCCGAACCACCTGACGCACCACTCCCCGCACAGCAAGGCACCACGCACCATGGCTACTGAAGACAAGAACCGCGCCACTGCCGCCGCGATCCTGCCGCTTGTCGGTGGCGCCGCGAACGTCAGCTCGATCGCCCACTGCATGACCCGGCTCCGGCTGGGCCTGCACGACCGTTCCCTCGTCGACGACGAGGCGCTCAAGGCGGTCCCCGCCGTGATGGGCGTGGTCGATGACGACACGTATCAGATCGTCCTCGGCCCGGGCACCGTCGCCCGGGTCACCCCCGAGTTCGAGCGCCTGGTCGAGGAGGGCCGGGCTTCCGGGGAACGGGCTCCCGAGGGCCGGGCGTCCGAAGCTCCCGCATCGGGCAGTCCCGCGTCGGGCAGTCCCGCATCGGGCAGCGCCGCGCTCGACGGCTCCGCGCCCGACGGCTCCGCGTCCGTCCCCGTTCACACGGCCGAGGAGCTCGCCGGTAAGGGCGCGGCTCTCAAGGCGCAGCAGAAGGCGAAGAACGCCACCCCGTTCAAGCTGTTCCTGCGCAAGATCGCGAACATCTTCGTCCCGCTGATTCCTGCCCTGATCGGCTGCGGCATCATCGCCGGTCTCAACGGGCTGCTGGTGAACCTCGGCTGGCTGACGTCGGTCACCCCCGCCCTGGCGGCGATGGCCTCCGGCTTCATGGCCCTGATCGCGGTCTTCGTCGGCTACAACACGGCGAAGGAGTTCGGCGGTACGCCGATTCTCGGCGGCGCGGTCGCGGCGATCATCGTCTTCCCCGGTGTCGCGGACATCCATGCGTTCGGCCAGACCCTCGCCCCGGGCCAGGGCGGCGTCCTCGGCGCGCTGGGTGCGGCGGTCCTCGCGGTGTACGTCGAGAAGTGGTGCCGCCGCTGGGTGCCGGAGGCCCTCGACGTCCTGGTCACTCCGACGCTGACGGTCCTGATCTCCGGCCTCGTCACGATCTTCGGCCTGATGTACGTGGCCGGTGAGGTCTCCTCCGCCATCGGTACGTTCGCCGACTGGCTGCTCTCCACGGGCGGCGCGGGCGCGGGCTTCCTGCTCGGCGGCTTCTTCCTGCCCCTGGTGATGCTGGGCCTGCACCAGGCCCTGATCCCGATCCACACGACGCTGATCGAGCAGCAGGGCTTCACGGTCCTGCTCCCGATCCTCGCGATGGCCGGAGCGGGCCAGGTCGGTGCGGCGGCTGCGGTCTACCTCCGTCTCCCCCGCAACGAGTCGATCCGCAAGACCATCAGGTCCGCGATGCCCGCGGGTCTGCTCGGTGTCGGCGAGCCCCTGATCTACGGCGTCTCGCTGCCGCTGGGCCGCCCGTTCATCACGGCGTGTGTGGGCGGCGCGTTCGGCGGGGGCTTCGTGGGGCTGTTCAACCAGCTCGGCGACTCGGTCGGCTCGACGGCCATCGGCCCGTCCGGGTGGGCCCTGTTCCCGCTCCTGGACGGCAACCACGGCCTGGGCTCCACGATCGCGATCTACGCGGGCGGGCTGCTCGTCGGGTATGTCGCGGGATTCGTGGCGACGTACTTCTTCGGCTTCAGCCAGGCGCTGCTGACTGAGTTCAACGTCTCCCAGGAACGGGACCCGTCCCTGGTCTCGGCCGACGACAGGTCCGCTTCCGGGTCCGACGGGAGCGGCACCGCCTCGGGCGACTCCCCCGCGAAGGAACCAGCGGGCGTCTGAGCCGAGCGACGCCGGGGGGGGCGGCGGCGCCAGGGGGTTCAGGCCGGGAAGTCCGCCGTGGGCAGGGAGACGTCGAAGGGGGCGGGGAGCACCAGAGGCTTGCCGAACGGCACGGGGTCCGAGTGCTTGTACGTCCCGTCCTCATTCGGCTCGGTGAACAGCGTGGCCATCGCACCACGGGTGTCGAAGCGGTCGATCAGGAGGTACATCGGCACGCCTGCCCGCGCATAGGCCCGGTACTTCTTCGTCCTGTCCTCGCGGGCGTTCCCCTTGGACGTGATCTCAACGATCAGCAGCGCCTCGGACGCGTCCATCGGGTCGCTGGTCTCCGGGTCCGCGGCCGCGATCAGCTCTGCCGGCATCACGACGAGATCCGGAACATAGAGCTTGTCGAGTGGCGCGACGTGGACGCCCAGCGTCTGGTAGACCTCCAACTCTTCGGGGAGGTTCGCGTAGAGCCGGCGCTGCACCTTCGCGGCGATGCCGTTGTGATGCGCGTGAGGCGGCGGTATCAAGACGATCTGCCCTTCGTCGATCTCGGCGCGCCACCCCTCGGGCACGTCCAGTTCCTGCCAGGTCCGCAGCAGGTAGTCCCACGGGCGGCCTTCGGAGTCCTGATCGTTTTCGACCATCGCGGCGGTCATCGCAGGTCCCTTCTCCTGTGGCCTGGCATCGAAGCGTGGATCGACGTCGGTGCGGCGTTCCGCCGCTCCCACCAGCGTCCCACGATCGTGTGACGCACGCACCGATCCCGGACCGGGTGTCCTGCACGCCGAAAAAGGCTCGGGAGGGCCGGGAATCGCAAGTTCGAGCGAGCGGGTGTGTAGGGAACTGCTTTCAGGGCACTAGGTGCTGCGGAGGTTGATAACAATGGTTCCCCTGCTTCTCGTTCTTCTGCTCGCCCTGATCCTTTTCGGTGCGGGTTTCGCGCTCAAGGCACTGTGGTGGATCGCAGTGATCGTGCTCGTGGTATGGGTGGTCGGATTTCTCGTCCGCCCGACGACCGGCGGCAAGCGCGGCCGGTGGTACCGCTGGTAGAGACCTCGACCAGCAACGACGCGGGTGGCCCAGGCCCTTCGGGACCTGGGCCACCCGCGTTTTTCTGTGGCCGCGGCATTCGCCGGGTGTGGGCCGGATGATTGCGGGCAGCCGAAATGGTGAGCGGTACAGCTCATTTATCCGTCGCGGAAGGAGCCAGTTATGCGCGACAATCTGTGGAGCTTTCCTCCCACGAGCGGTCACACCGCCGGCGCCGACCTGACCGGATTCTCGGTCGAGGCGACGGACGGAAGTATCGGAAAGGTCGACAAGCAATCCGACAAGGCGGGTTCCTCTTATCTCATCGTCGACACCGGAGTGTGGATCTTCGGCAAGGACGTCCTGCTTCCGGCAGGCACGATCAAGGGGATCGACACGGAGCAGAAGAAGATACGCGTCGACCTGACCAAGGACCAGATCAAGGACTCCCCCGAGTTCGACAGGCACTCGCACGCGAACGATCCGGGCTACCACGCCCAGGTCAGCGGCTACTACGACCACTACCGCATCCTGTGACTCCTGGTCATCCGGAGAACCGATCGCCGGTCCGTCGGCATCTGTCTGTGTAGAAACCCACAGCTCAGAGACGACAAGCGGCGGAAGAGCAACAGACATGACGCACGGGCCGGCAGCAACACCCGACGAGGGACGACGCACCGAGGGGGAGCACGGGACACGACCCGGCGTCGTCCGCACGACGCTCGCCGTCCTGCGCCGCGACGGGCTCACCCTGTACGGCCAGGCCGCCCGTGCCGCCGGAGTCGCCGCGCTGGGCGGCCTGCTGGTGACGGTCGTGGCGTTCCTCGTCACCTGGCCCACGTTCACCGCGATCCGCCTGGGCGCGATCCAGGCCCACATCGACGAGGACTCCTACGCCCCCGACGGCAGCCGGGTGCACGACATGTGGCTCACCCTCCTCGCCTGCCTGCCGTTCCTGATCCTCCTGCTCCACCTCGGATGCACCGCCATCCAGACCGCGTCCGCCCGTGCGGCCACCGGCGGCCAGGGGCACGGCCCCTTCCGTACGGTCCTGGGCGTGTACGTGCTGCGCGGAGTGCTCGTGTGGGCCCCGTTGGTGCTCGGCATCCTGGTGGAGGAGTACTTCACCACCACCACGTTCCGGGAGTACACCGCGATCGTCCCCAAGTGGGAGTACCCCCATCTGTTCCCCCTGCTGCGCTACGGCCCGCCTCTGCTGGGCCTGGTGCTGACGCTGGTGCTCCGGTTCGGCTGGGCCCTGGCCCCCGCCACCGCCGCGACGGAAGGCCTCGCACCCCTTGCCTCGCTGCGCCGCTCCTGGTCGCTGACCTGGGGCCGGATCGGCGCCTGGTTCCGGACCATGGCCCTCGCCCTGCCCCTGGGCGCACTCGCCGTCGGGCTGTACCTGCTGCTCCACCTCGCCGCCCGGCCCCTGCGCTCCGCGACGGTCTCCGTCTTCCTGGAGTGGGGCCCGGACAACACCTACGCCGCGTACGTCGTCGGGCTCCTCGTCCCGATCGCCGTCGCCCTGCTGCTCGCCGGCGCCCTGATCCTTCCGCCGGCGCACACCGCCCTCACGGTCCTCCACCGGCGGCTCCTCACGGCAGCCGCCCCTCGCGGTTGATCTCCCGCACCCGAGCCCGCAGCACGAGCCCCGGCGGGGCCGGCCGGACGGCTTCGGGCGGGCAGTCCCACTCCGCGCCGCCACCCGGCGGACGCAGCTGTACGTACGGTCCGACTCGGCCCATCACCCGGCCGATCCGCCCGTCCCTGCCGTCCACGGCGAACGTCCCCGGCTCGGGCGTACACGGCTCCAGTCCTTCAACTGTCATGTGCGGCCTTCGCTTCGAGCTGCGCGCTCAGCCGCAGAGCCGTCTCGACCGAGCACCGACCGAGGTCGACGAGCGGGGTCGGCTCGTTGCTCGCGCACGACACCGGGTCGATCCGCAGCGACGGCAGCTTCACGCCGACCCCCGCGAGCCCGGCCCGCAGCCGGGCCGCCGCGTCCTCCGCCGCCCGCACTCTGCTCGCTGCTTCCTTGCGCCGTTCCGTAGCCGTCATCATGATCTTCCCCATTTCCACGCTGAGTAGTTGCTATGCGTACTCAGCGTGGTCAATTCCTCGCTACCGTGGAAGAGGCGCAGTTCCAACACCCGCTGATGTGTCACAGGGAGTCGCCTTGCCCGGACCGAAGAAGCTGGACCCCTCCTCCTCACCCCGCGCCCTCCTCGGCGCCGAACTCCGTCACCGAAGGGAGGCCGCGGACCTCTCCCAGGAGGACCTCGGCGCTCCGCTGTTCGTCAGCGGCTCCTTCATCGGACAGCTCGAATCCGGTACGCGACGCATGCAGTTGGACCAGGCCCAGAAGCTGGACGAGGTCCTGGGCGCGGGCGGCTTCTTCGTGCGGAACTGCGCCGCCCTGAAGAAGTCCAAGTACCCGGACCACTTCGCGGAGGCTGCGGAGGCGGAGCGCGAAGCGACTTCGATCCGGGAGTACGCGCCCCTGCTGATCCCGGGGCTCCTCCAGACGGAGGCGTATGCGCGGGCCGTGTTCCGTGGCGGTCTGCCGACTGCGACCGAGGAGGCCATCGACGAACTGGTAGCGGCACGGCTGGAGCGAGCACAGCTACTGGCAGATCCAACAACGCCCTTGGTTTGGGCGGTTCTCGATGAAGCGGTGCTGCGCCGCCACAAGGGTGGCAAGGCTGTGATGGCCACGGCGCTCAGGCACGTTGCCGCCCTGGCTCACCGGCATCGCGTGATCGTGCAGATCCTGCCGTTCTCAGCCGGTGCGCACATGGCCCTCGAAGGCCCCTTGAAGTTGATGTCCTTCTCCGGCGCTCCTCCTCTCGCCTATCTGCAAAGCCTGGGCGCAGGGCAGTTGCGGGACGATCCGGCTACCGTCCGGCAGTACGAACTGACCTACGATCTAGTCGTGGCCAGCGCATTGTCACCGGAAGCGTCCCTGGCCCTGATCGAAGCGGTGGCGGAGGATTACGCCCATGAAGATCAGCAGCTCTGACTACGACCTGACCACGGCGACCTGGCACAAGTCCTCGTACAGCGGTGCAAGCGGCGGCGACTGTCTGGAGGTCGCCACCTGGCGCAAGTCCACCTACAGCGACGGCAGCGGCGGCAACTGCCTCGAAGTCGCCGACGGTCTCCCCCACGTCGTCCCCGTCCGCGACTCCAAGGTCACCGACGGCCCCGCGCTCGTGTTCCGGGCAGACGCCTGGTCCGTCTTCGTCGCCGGCCTGAAGCGCGGCTGAGCCGACCCGGCCGGCTACTTCCCCGGCGGGCGCGCTCCGCCGGGGAAGCCGGTCTGGCCACGGCAGGCCGGTCAGTCGGAGCGGATCAGCTCGCGTAGAACGGGGTCAGCTCGAACGTGTTGGGCTTGGAGCCCACCATGCAGGCGAAGTCCTCGACCTCGCCTGCGCTCTTGAGCGCCTTGCCCCAGTTCGTGCAGTCGTCGAGGTTGCCGGTTCCGATGAGGTCCGGGCCCTGCACGGACGCCTGGGCCGCTCCCGCGGTGATACCGGAAAGCGCCAGGACGCTGGCGCCGACAACTGCGGCCTTGATGAGGGTCTTGCGCATGTTTTCGCTCTCTTTCGCCTGAGGGCGCGCGCGCCGAAGGGCACGCGGCCACGGATGGGGACGGGCTCGGTGCAACACGCGGCCCGTCCTACCGCCCCGGCCCGCGTCGATACCGGGCCGGAAGGGCGACGCAGCTGATACGCCTCGCGCTTTGCACAACGGTCATGGATCGCGACCAGGCAAAACACTGGTACGCACCGGGGATTCCCCGGGCGCTGGTCATCTGATCACATCCGCAACGGCTGCCACAAAGATCGCCAAGCCCTGTTACGCCCCCCGGACGAACCCCTGAAGAAGGCATTACCCGGAGGTGGAACGACCTTCGTCGCCCTGCGTCGCGACCAATGGCTACAGCGGTGTCGGGTCGGCGGTCTCTACCGTGAGCGTGTGACTCGTCTGGATTCCATGACCCCCGCGCGCCCGACCCCCCTCGCATCGGCGGTGAGGACGCGGCTGGCGTCCTGGTCGGCCGTACCGGGCCGCGCTCTGCTCGCGCCCGGGATGTGGCCGACCGAGCGCATCGTGGCCGAAACGTTCCTGAGCCTGGTACTCGCCCTGCTGGGGGTGGGCGCCGGGCTTGTGGACGACGAGAGCACGGCGGTTGCCGTCGGTGTCGGCTTGCTGGCCGGGCTGTTGTCGCTCCTGCGCCGAGGACTGCCCGCGTCCGTGCTGCTGGCGGCCGCGGCCGGTTCCGGGCCGTTCTTCGGGTTCGCGCCTCTGCTCGTCGTCGTCGCCTGGTCGGCCGGGCGACGGATCGACGGTATCGGCAGGGCGAGCGGTGTCTTCGCCCTCGCCTACGGCCTCGCCCTCGGCCTGACCGCGGCCTGGGAATCGCACGCGTCGTTGCCGGTCCTGGCCATCGCCGGGATGTTCATCCTGTTCGCGGTCGTCGTCCCGGGACTCACTGGACGCTACTGGTCGCAGCGCAGGACCCTGACCGACACCCTCCACGAGTACAACGCCCAGCTCCTGCGCGAGCGAGCGATGATCGCGGGGCAGGCCAGGATGCTGGAGCGTCAGCGCATCGCGCAGGACATGCACGACAGCCTCGGCCACCAGTTGGCGCTGATCGCGGTGCACACCGGTGCGCTGGAGGTGGACCGCGAGCTGATGGGCCGGCAGCGCGAGGCCGTCGGCGTGCTGCGTGAGGCGTCGGTGGCCGCGATGCACGAACTGCGCGACGTGGTCGGCGTACTGCGGGACGGTGTGGGGGCGGAGGCCTCCCCCGCCGGGGCGGGTCCCCTGGGCGCGGGCGGTGAGGGCCCGGGGGCGCCGTCCCGTGGGGTGGCGGGCATCGACGACCTGGCCGAGACGTCCCGGAAGGCCGGCACGGCCGTGGAGATACGGCGCTCGGGCGAGGTACGCCCGCTCGCGACCACCGCCGACCACGCGGCGTACCGCGTGGTCCAGGAGGGCCTGACCAACGCCCATAAGCACGCGCCGGGCGCGTCGATCACCATAGGCCTGCGGTACGAGCCGGACTCACTGGTCGTGGAGGTCGCCAACGGCCCGGTGGCGGAACCGGCACCGGGCAGTGTGGCGAGCGGCGGCCAGGGGCTGACCGGCCTGGAGGAGCGGGCGCGGCTCGTCGGCGGCATGGTGCACGCGGGTCCCACGGCCGACGGTGGGTTCCGGCTGGCCGGCGTCCTCCCGTACACCTCGCCCGGTGAAGCGAGGAAGACGTTCGTCGCTCCGCCGGACGACTTTCGGGCGCAGAATCCGGCGGACTCCGGGGGTGAGGCTGGACCGGTCATCGAGTGGAACGGTCTCCCGAAGGAGTTGGCCAAGGCAGTGAACAGGACCAAGAGGAGCAACGGCATAGCCATCGGGTGCGGGATCGCGGCCCTGGTCGGCGTCGTGATCGTGATCGCGGTGATCGTCGGGGTCGTCTTCCTCGTACGCGAGTCGGACAAGGCGATGATCGAACCCGCGCAGTACGACGCGGTGAAGATCGGTCAGTCCGAGCAGTCCGTCCGCGACTCGCTGCCGCACGGCGACTCGTTCATGAACACGGACCCGGGTGCCGGAGCGCCGCCGGAGCCCGACGGTGCGACCTGCCTGACCCTCATGTCCACGGAGCTCGGGGACGGCTGGGACGCGGACCCGGTGTTCCGGTTCTGCTTCAAGGACGGCAAGCTGGTCGAGAAGAAGTCCTTCGATGCCGGCTGAGGGAATATGACCGATCAGAACCACTCAGGAGAGTCGTGATCAGGGTGCTGGTGGCCGATGACGAGCCGCTGATCCGGGCAGGCATCCGGATGATCCTCTCCTCGGCCGACGACATCGACGTCGTCGCCGAGGCCGCCGATGGCCATGAGGCGGTCGAACTCGCCCGCTCCCAGCGGGTCGACGTCGCGCTGCTGGACATCCAGATGCCCGTCATGGACGGGCTGACGGCCCTGGGTGAGCTGCGCCGGGCGGCCCCTCAGGTGAGGGCACTGATTCTGACGACGTTCGGGGAGCGGCACAACGTGCTGCGCGCCCTGACCGGGGGAAGCGCCGGCTTTCTGCTGAAGGACTCGGCCCCCGCAGAGCTCATACGCGCGGTGCGGGCGGCTGCGGGCGGGGAGGCGTATCTGTCGCCGGGTGCCACCAGGCACGTCGTGGACTCGCTGGCCACCGGCGGTACGACGCAGCGGGCGGAGGACGCCCGTCGGAGGCTGGAGAAACTGACCGGCCGCGAGCGCGACGTCCTGGCCCTCCTCGGCGAGGGCCTCTCCAACGCGGACGCGGGTCAGCGGATCCATATGAGCGAGGCGACGGTGAAGGCGTACGTGAGCCGCATCCTTGCCAAGCTGGAGTGCGAGAACAGGGTGCAGGCCGCGCTGCTGGCCCGGGACGCGGGCCTGGGCGTGTGAGTGCCGGGCGGCTCGGACCACCAGGGTTCGGAGCGCCAGGATTCGGAGCGCCAGGGTTCGGACCGCCAGGATTCGGAGCGCCAGGGTTCAGACCACCTGGATGACGTGCTTGCCGCGTACGCCGCCCGCTTCCAGTGCCCGGTGGGCGGCGGCGATCTCGGAGAGCGGGTGGACGGTGTCCACCACGGGGCGGATCTGGCCGCTCTCCACGTAGGCGGCCAGTTCGGCGAGCCGGTCGTGCTTCGGGTTGTCGCTGAAGAACTGGACGCGTCCACGGCCGTGGACCGTCGAGGCGAGGATGTAGCCGAGGCTCGCGGCGAGGTGGTCGATGTCGAAGGAGATGGAGATCATGCGGCCACCGGGGGCCAGCAGCCGCCGGAAGGCCCGGAGTTCGGTGCCTGCGGTGTCCATGATGACGTCGAAGCGGCCCAGGTCGGACGGCCCGGTGGTCGTGTAGCTGAAGGCCTCGTCGGCGCCGAGCTCCCGGACGAAGTCCAGGTTCTTCGGGCCCGCGAGCGCCGTGACATGGGCGCCCAGTACCTTGCCGAGCTGGACGGCGATGCTGCCGACCCCGCCGCTCGCGCCGCGTACGAGCAGTCGCCGGCCCGGCTTCAGGCGCCCCCTGGTCCTGAGCGCGGTGATGGCGGTCACGCCCACGGGGAGGGATGCGGCTTCGACGAGGCTGATGTTCTCGGGGGCGTAGGCCAGATTGCGAGGGCGGACCGCGATGTATTCGGCGGCGCTGCCGAAGGTGCGGGGCAGGACGCCCCATACGCGGGCGCCGGGCCGAAGCCCGGTGACGGCGGGGTCCACCTCGGCGATTTCGCCGGCGAAGTCGATCCCGGTGCGCTGGGGGAACTTGCGGCCGGTCACCAGGCGGACGCGCCCGGCCCGGCCGTAGAGCTCGCCGCCGTTGACGCTCACCGCGTGGACGCGGACCAGCACCTGGCCCTGCTGGAGTACCGGGACCGGGACCGTGCCGACGTGGAGCACCTCGGGAGGTCCGTAACTGTCGTAGAGCGCCGCGCGCATGTCGTTCATGTCTTCCAGGCTAAGCGGGTAAACGGATGGACCCCTCCGTTTGGGCTAAAGTGAGAAACATGCCTGATCAGACCTCTCACAAGCCGCCAGGTGACGGCCTGCGCGCCGATGCCAGGGAGAACCGTGACCGGATCCTGAGGGCCGCGCGTGAGGCGTTCTCGCAGCAGGGCATCGATGTGCCCATGGCGGCGATCGCCCGACGGGCGGGGGTCGGGGTCGCCACGCTGTACCGGCGGTTCCCCACCCGCGACGCGCTCGTGACGGAGGCGTTCGCGGAGGAGCTCACCCACTGCGTGTCCGTGCTCGACGAGGGGCTGGCGGACCCGGACCCCTGGCGGGGGTTCTGCACGGTGCTGGAGAGGGTCTGCCTGATGCAGGCGGTGGACCGGGGGTTCACGCAGGCGTTCCTCACGGACTTCCCCGACCAGCTGGACTTCGCGGGCGAACGCGCCCGCGCCGAGGAGAGCCTGGCCCTGCTGGTCCGGCGGGCCAAGGACGCGGGCGGGCTGCGCCAGGACTTCGAACCCAGCGACATCACCCTGCTGCTGCTCGCCAACTGCGGCGTCGCGACCGGTGCGGGCGAGGAGGAGGCGGCGGTGGCGTCCCGGCGCCTGGCCGCCTACCTGCTCCAGGCCTTCCGGGCGGAGACGGTCGCGGCCCTGCCGCCGCCGGCGCGGCTGGATCTCGGCCGGATCCACGGAGCCGGTGGCTGAGCGGGGGCACGGACCGGGCCCCGGCTCCCAGGTCACGCCCTGGAGTCACGTCCCGGGTTCACGTCCCGGGTTCACGTCCCGGGTGACGTCCTGGGGTCACGTCCTGACGTCACGTCCTGGGGTCCAGCGCGCCCGTGAGTTCGGCGCGCCGTCGTATCCGCAGCTTGCGGTAGGCGTGGGTGAGGTGGGTCTCCACCGTGCGGCGGGCCAGGTGCAGCAGTTCGGCTATCTCCGCGTTGGTGCGCCCGTCGGCCGCCAGTTCGGCGATGCGGCGCTCGCTCCCCGTCAGGGCGGCGGACCCGGTGCGTGCCGAGGCGGGGAGGCGTCCGCCTCCCTCGCGCAGCGCTCGGCAGGCCTGGGCGTGGAGGCGGAACGCGCCTTTGCGTTCCGCGCGTTCGGCCGCCTCGCGCAGGCAGTCCCGGGCGCGGGAGCGCTCCCCCACGCCGATGAGCTGGCGGCCCTGCGCGAGCAGCGCCGGGATCAGCTCCATCTCGGTGTCGGCCGGGGCGGCGCGCAGGGTGCGTACCGCCTCCCCGACGAGTTCCAGGCCGTGTCGTCCGCCGGTCACGGTGCCCAGGGCCCGTAGGGCGCGGCCCACCGTGCGCGGGGTGTTCCAGATGCGGGCCAGCCGCAGTTCCTCCTCCGCCAGACGCAGGGCCTCCCGGGTGCGCCCCGTCGTGGGCCCGCATTCGACGATCGCGGAGCGCCACGGTGTGACGACGGGGCTGATCACTTCGCGTGCCAGCTGGCGGCGCCCGCACTCCAGTAAGTCGTGCAGCGCGCCCGCCGAATCGCCCACGGCGGCCCGCAGCAGGCCCCGGGCGTACAGGAAGCGGTTCAGCTCCCAGGAGTCCCGCGCACGGCGCAGATCGAACCCGGCGGCGAGCCGCTGTGCCTCGTCGGTTCGGTCGGCGTGCACGAGCGCCATCAGTACATGCGCGTCCGTGTTGTCGGGGCCCGTGCCCGACCGTGCGACGCGCAGGTCGGCGACGTCGGCGAGCAGTACGGCCTGGTCGCCCCGGGCCGCGGTGATGTCCGCACGGATGTTGACCAGGGCGAGGCGCATCGGGTGCAGCCGGGAGCAGCTCTGGAGTGCGAGGCCGCGTTCCACGAGCCGTTCGGCTTCGTCGAGTTCGTCGGCCCACTGGGCGACGGCCGCCGCGGTGCCCACCAGGAAGGGTTCGCCGGTCGGGTCGGCGGGCTCGGCGAGCAGCGCGTGCAGTTTCGCCATCGCGTCCTGTGCCGAGATCAGCCCGGCTGTCGCGGCGTACCGGACGAGGAGGGCCTGTCCGGCGGTGCCGACGAGCTCCGGGGAGCGCGCGGCGGACTCGCCCAGCCACCGGTACGCCTCCTGCCGTTGGACCTGGTCGTGGTCGGAGAGCATCGCCGACGCCGCCTGCACGGTACGGGCGAGCCCCGGGTGCCCGGACAGACCTGCCTCGGTCCGGCGCAGCATGCCCATGGCCGTACGGACCTCACCCTGGCCGGCGAGGGCGGTGCCGAGGGCGATGGCGGTGTGCACCCGGTCGCTGGGCTCGCCCTCCAGGTCCAGGGCCTCGGCCAGGCGTGAGATGGCCGCGCCGGCGTCGGCCGAGAGGTATTCCAGGGAGCCGAGTTCGGTCAGCAGCCGCTGCCTGCGGCCGTCGGACAGCGGCTCGTCGAGCGCCCGGCGCAGATAGCGGACGGCGTCGTCGGCCCGGGAGGCGTCGATGGCCACGGTGACCGCGTCCCGCAGGACGCGCAGCGCCCACGGCCTGCCGACGGCAGGGGCGCGCAGCAGATGGCGGGCGACGGCCTCCACCCGACCGCCCCGGGACAGCAGCGCCTCGGCGGCGGCCAGATGCACCGCCTGCCGGCGTGAGGTCGGCCAGCCGGTGAGCACCGCGTCCCGCAGGAGCGGATGGGCGTAGTGGCGCTGCCCGGCGGCATCGGTGCGCAGCAGCCCGAGCCGGGTCATCGCGGTGAGCCAGCCGGCGACCCGGGCCGGGTCGGCGCCGGTCGCCTCGGCGAGCAGGACCTGCTGATCGGCGGCGCTGTCCGGTGCGGCCACCTCCTCCAACGCGGCGAAGGCACGGGCCACATCGGCGGTCGCCTTCCCTGCGCTGTCCAGCCACCAGGAGACCGCCGCCGGATACGCCCCCGGGTACAGGGCGGCGCAGGTCTCCGGCAGCGGGAGGGGCGGAGTGCCGCGCAGATCGTCCAACAGGGCGAGCAGCAGGAGCGGAAGGCCGGCGCCGGCCCGTACACAGTCCGCCGTCCACTCGGGGTCCGACCCGGGGAACAGGGTTTCGACCATCTGTGCCGCCGCCATGTCGGTGAGCGGGGCGAGGGTGTGCGTGCGGACGAAGGACGCGGAGAGCGCGTGGGTGAAGCCGCTGGGCTGCGGGTCGATGTCGTACTGGCGCCGCTCGGTCGCCACCAGCAGCACCGGCAGCCGGTCCAGTTGGCGGGCCGCCTCCGCGAGCCAGCGGCGTGAGGACCGGTCGGCCAGGTGGATGTCGTCGACGGCCAGCAGCAGGGGGGACTGTGCGGCGAGTGTGTCCAGCAGCTCCCACAGCCGGGCCGCTCTGCGGTGGTAGTCGGCGGACGGCATGCCCGCGTATTCCGGTACGTGGCCGAGGAGTCGGCCTGCCGTGGAGAGGGGCGCGCCGGTGTCCTCCGGGGAGCAGCGGGCACGCAGCACCCGCAGGCCGCGTTTCTCCGCATGCGCGGCGGCGGCGTCCAGCACGGCGGTGCGGCCGGTCCCGGTGGCGCCGCTCAGCAGGACGAGGCCGCCCGCGCCGTCGAGGGCGCGGGCGCTCTCGGCCGCCAACAGATTGTGTGCGTCGCCGCGTTCGCGCAGCACGTGGATCATCGAGGCCTCCCGAGAAGATGGTGCGCGCCGTCGCTGTGTCAGAGGTACAGACGCGGGCCGGGGTGGCGTGATATGACCCACACACCGGGTCGGCAACCGGCCCGCCGACCGGCGGTGTGTCCAGGCTCACTGCGGGTTCCGCATGCCGCGTCCGCGAGGCTCTCGCACGTCGCTGACCAGCCCTGATGTAATGCCGGACGGTGCCTCCACCTTTCTCTCGTGGTCCGCCTCGTGGTCCTCCACGATTGCGAACGCTGCGACACTCGCAGAAGTGTGGATCACGTCCCATCCGTGGTGGCGTTTCGCTCACAACGGATCCGTGAACAGAGGAAATCGGTTGCTCAGCTCACCTCGGACCACCTCGGACACCGCCGCCCAGGGCGGCCGGGTGCCCGTGTCCGTGACCGCCCCCGACCCGATCAGCCGCGAAGGTGCCATCAGCCAGCTGCGCCGGCACCCGGAGGTCGAACTGCGCGAGGAGTCCCGCCCCGGCACGGTGGCTCTGCTGATCGAGGACGTGCTCGACGAGACGGCACTCACCCGGCTGCGCAGAGTCGTGCGCAGTGAAGGAGCGCGTGCCGTGCTCGTCGTGGACACGATCCGCGAGAACGAGCTGCTGGACGTCATCGAGTGCGGCGTCGGGGCCATCGTGTGGCGCCGTGAGGCCACCGCCCACCGGCTGGTGCAGGCGGTACTCGCTGCCGCCCGCGGCGAGGGCGACCTGCCCGCCGACCTGCTCGGCCGGCTGATCAACCAGGTGGGCACCCTGCACCGGGGCGGCGCCGGACGCCACGGCAGTCCCTCCCTGGGACTCACGGCCCGCGAGGTGGACGTGCTGCGGCTCGTCGCCGAGGGACTCGACACCGGCGAGATAGCCGGAAAGTTGGCTTATTCCGAACGCACCGTCAAGAACGTGATGCACGGACTCACGACCCGTCTGCATCTGCGTAACCGTGCGCACGCCGTCGCCCACGCCCTTCGGGAGGGCTACATCTGACCGTCGGGGCAATCGCAGGCGGGCTCCAGGGCAGAACCGCTGTCCGCCGGCCGTCCCCGGCGTGCCTGGGTTCCGGGCGGCACACAGGGCACGATCGGTGGTGGACGGCACCGGACGGAGCCGGACGGTACGACAGGCACCACGGCAGGGCGGGAGCGGCACGCGTGATCCACGAGGTGGACGAGGTCCTCAAGCGGCTCCTGACCGGCGGGGCGCTGACAGATTCCGGTATCGAGGTGTCCTTCGAGGCGCCCACCCGTGACTGGGCGGCCCGGCGCAATGCCCCTGTGGTCAACACGTACCTGTACGACATCCGGGAGGACGTGGCCCGGCGGCAGCGCGGCCAGACGTCGGTGCTCGACGAACGGAACATCGTGGTGCGCCGCAGCCAGCCGCCCCGCTGGTTCCGGCTCTCGTACCTGGTGACGGCCTGGACGAAGACCCCGCAGGACGAACACCGGCTGTTGTCCGCCGTGCTCGCGACGCTGCTCCCCCGGGAACTGCTGTCGCCCGACGAACTCCCCGGCTCACTCGGACGGCTCGGACTGACCCTGCCGCTGACGGTGGCCGGCCTCCAGACGGAGTCACGTTCCTTCGCCGAGATCTGGTCCGCGCTGGGCGGCGAGCTCAAGCCGTCCCTGGACCTCGTGGTGACCGCGCCCTTCCCGGCCTTCCCCGAGTACGACGTCGGGCCGCCGGTCACCGAGGGCGCGACGGTCGGGGTGCGCGACATGGACAGCGACAGCCGTGAGCCCGTGGGACGCTCCCACCGGCCCCACCATGTGGCGGCGGCCCGCGCCGCCCGCGAGGAGGCGGTGGCCGCCCGCCGAGCGGAGAAGCAGCGTTGAACACCTCGCTCAAGGCCCCTGAACGCCACCCCTCGCTCCCCCTGCTCACCCGGCTGGACGCGCTGCGGAGGTCGGTGGCCACGCTGGTCGAACGCCGCTCCGCCACCGACCCGACGGCCGACGACCCGCTGCGCGGCCTGTACCTGTCCGACGAGACGGTGCTGCGGCTGCTGCACACGGACACGGGCGCGGATGCGGCCGGGGGCGCGGACCGGGACGCGGACGCGGATGGCGGCACCCCGGCGGCGGACGGGCGGGCTGATGACGCCCAGGCCCACGCCGACGACCGGCTGGCCAGGACGGCCGCCAGGCTGCGGCTGACCGAGCTGGACACGGCCATCCTGCTCATCGCACTCGCCCCCGACCTCGACCGCTCCTTCGAACCGCTCTACGGCTACCTCAACGACGACGTGAGCCGACGCCGCGCCACGGCCGGCCTCGCCTTCGACCTGTGCGGGCTCCCCGCCCATCTGCCGGACGCCCGCGCACGGCTCCATCCCACGGCGCCGCTGCGCGCCTTCGGTCTGCTGGACGTCGAAGATCCAGAACGCCCCTTCCTCTCCCGTACGTTGTCCGTGCCCGACCGGGTGGCCGCACACCTCATCGGCGACGACACCCCGGACGCCACGCTGCGGGGGCGACTGCACCCGATGCCGGACCCGCTGTCCACGGCCGAGCACGACGAGACCTTCGGCCGGCAGCTGGCCACCGGGCTGTACGACGGGCCGCTCGCCGTCTACCTCCGGGAACACCGGGAGGGTGACGGCCTGGCCGCGCTCGCGGCCGCCCTGCGCACGGTGGGCATCGACGCGCTGCGCTTTTCGAGCCACACCGGCAACTCGGGCCCGGCCGGCCCCACGGACCCCCACGACCCGTCCGGCGCGTCCGGCTCCCCCGTCGCCCAGGGCGACGACGACCACCACGTACGCGCGCTGCTGCGCGAGGCGCGCCTCAGCGGGCGGGCGGTCGTGGTGTCCGGTCTGCCCGACCGGCCGGGCCCGCTGGTCGAAGCGCTGACCGGGGCGACGGACGTGACCGTGCTGCTGGCGGACCCCCGCCCGTACGACCCGCAGTGGTCGTCGCGCGACCCGCTCGTGCTCCAGGCGCCGCGGCGCCCGGCCGGCGGCACCGACGCCTGGCAGGCAGCGCTGGGTCCTGGCGCCGGCCATCTCGACCTGGCCGCCACCGTGGCCCCGTACCACCTCGGCGGTGAGCGCATCGGCCGCGCGGCCCGTGCCGCCCTGGCGCTGGCCGACTTCGACGGAACCCCGCTCACCGCCCACCACATCCGGCTCGCCGCTCGCCAGCAGTCGGCGTCCGGCCTGGAGAAGCACGCCCGCCGGATCCAGCCCGCGGTGGGCTGGGAAGACCTCGTCCTGCCCGACAAGCCCCTGACCCAGCTGCGCGAACTCGCCCTGCGCGCCCGTCACCGCGACCGGGTGCTCGGCGACTGGCGCCTCAGCGCGGGCGGAGGGCGCGGGCGTGGCGTCGTCGGCATGTTCGCGGGAGCGTCCGGCACCGGGAAGACACTGGCGGCGGAGGTCGTCGCGGCCGATCTGGGCCTCGACCTCTACGTGATCCAGCTGTCGTCGATCGTCGACAAGTACATCGGTGAGACCGAGAAGAACCTGGAACGGATCTTCACCGAGGCCGACAGCACGGACGCCGTGCTCCTCTTCGACGAGGCCGACGCGGTCTTCGGGAAGCGTTCGGAGGTCAAGGACTCCCACGACCGGTACGCCAACATGGAGAGCTCCTACCTCCTCCAGCGGCTGGAGTCCTTCGACGGCATCGCGCTGCTCACCACCAACCTGCGCTCCAACATCGACGAGGCGTTCACCCGCCGTCTCGACCTGGTGGTCGACTTCCCGTTCCCGGACGCCGGCCAGCGGCTGGCCCTGTGGCACCACAGCCTGTCGCACGTCCCGTCCGTCGCCGAGATCGACGCCGCCCCCCTGGCCGAGGACTTCGAGCTGGCCGGTGGGACGATCCGCAGCGCGGTGGTCACGGCCGCCTACCTCGCCGCGGGGCGGGACGAACCGGTCAGCGCGGACGACCTGCTGGAGGGCGCCCGCCGCGAGTACCGCAAGGCGGGACGGCTGGTGCCGGGCGAGGCGAACTGGTGAGAGCGGTGGCCCGCCTCGCGGCGGGCCGCGCTCGTCACACGTTGAGCCTGATGGCTTCCAGCGGGATCTTCAGATTCATGGGGCTGCCGCTGTAGACCCATTCACCGGGCTTGGTGCAGGAATGGCCGTACCATCCCTTGTCCTTCAGGTTGCTGTCCTGGCAGACGCTCCCGTCGGCGACCCCGATGGTGAACCCCTCCATCGCGGAGTCCCTCTCCTTGGTACTGCCGAGGTACAGGTTCTTGTCGGCCTTGGCGCCCGTCCAGTCGGGTGTCTTCCAGCCGTCGGCCACATAGGCGCCGTTGCCCCGGATGTCCCCGGCCTTGGAGACCGCGATGTTGATGGCCTTGATGGGCCGGCCCTCGCCGATCCTGCCGGCCGTGTCACCGTCGCACACCGGGTCCGTCCAGCCGCTGTCCGTCACGTAGACGCGGTAGCAGATGTGGCGGCCCTCGCTGAGTGCGGCGATCTCGTGCACCGCGACGGCCGCCGTCCGCTCCGGCGGCTTCGCCGACTTCGAAGCGCCGCCACCGCCACCACCGCTGTCCCCAGGGCCCTTGTCCTCGGCCGTGGGGGAGTCCTCGGGCGCCGGGGCGGAAGCCGAGGACTCGGGCGGGGCACTCTCCTTGGGCGGCGGGATGGCGCTGACGGACTGATCGGACTTCTCCCCCGCCAGGCTCTTCACCTGAGGCTTGTAGGCGATCCAGATCGCGACGAACGCGATGGCCAGCGTCACGACAAGACCGAGCACGGTCGCCAGCCAGCGCGGCAGGAACCCACGCTGGACATAGGTGCCGTTCACATCCACGTTGTTCGCGCCGGAGCGCCGCAGCGCCACCGCGTAGGGCTGCTCCTCCTTCGGCCCGAACCAGATGATCTGCTTCGGCTTCAGTGTCGCCTTGACGAACACGGCCCGGCCCGGCTCGACCTGGACGTTGCTCGGCTGGATCTCGTACGAGATCCGGTCACCGGAGTCGCTGCCACTGAGCGAGGCGGTGACCTTGGTGTTGCCGAGGTTGTCGACCGCGAGCTTGGGCCGGCCGCGGAAGCGGCCCTTGACGACCGGCGGCACCAGCTCGGCCCGCACCTCGGTGAACGGGGTGATGGTGAGGTTGCCCTCCGGGACGGTCACCGCCTCGGGATGCTCGGTGGGCGTGATCCGCACGGCGTACGGATTCGGCCCCGCGGTGGCGTCCGAGGTGCGTGGCGGGGCGAACGTCAGGTCCACCGAGCCCGTGGTGCCCGGGTAGAGGCGCAGCGACTGCGGCTCCACCATGGTCCAGGGGGCGATGGCACCGATCGGTTCGAAGCGGTATTCGTCCACCACGTCACCGGTGTTGCGCAGCCGCAGCCGTACTGTCGTGCTGCTGCCGGGGTCGACGGTGGTGGAGACGGGCTCGAGGGAGGTCCAGAGGCTCACCTCGCGAGGCTATGGCGGGCCCAGGCGTCGAGTCAGCAAGCTCAGGGGCACCGTCGTTGCCCGATCGTCACGCCGAGCGCGCACAACTGCCTCGGCAGAGACCGGGATCCGGTCGCACAGGACTGCCCCGGTCGTACAGAAGTGCCCTTGTGGGCAATGGAAGTGCCCCCGATCAGGCCCCATAGGACGTTTCAGGGGACGCGCTTCGCGCGTGAGGGTGAGAGGACGTCCTGTCTCGTACCCCGAGGAGAGCAGAGCATGCCGTCCTACCTGTCGCCCGGTGTATACGTCGAGGAGGTGGCAAGCGGTTCGCGCCCCATCGAGGGAGTGGGCACTTCGGTTGCGGCCTTCGTCGGTCTCGCGTCGACCGGCCCCCTGAACGAGCCCACCCTGGTGACCAACTGGACGCAGTACGTTGCTGCATTCGGCGACTTCACCGATGGGTACTACCTGGCGCACTCCGTCTACGGTTTCTTCAACAACGGCGGCAGTGCCGCCTACGTCGTGCGGGTCGGCGGCACCTCCGAGGGTGCGTCCGACCAGGCCCCCGCCGCGGTGGCCGGCTCCAAGGCCCCCGCCGCGCTGACCACGGGCGAACCGCAGCAGCTGGGCACCTTCACGGTGACCGCGCTCGCGCCCGGTCAGAGCGGCCCGCTGACCGTCGAGGTCGCCGACCCCGAGGGTGAGGGTCCCGCCGAGCGGTTCAAGCTGGTCGTCAAGGACGGCGAGAAGACCGCCGAGACCTTCGACGTGACCGCCAAGAAGAGCGGCCGCAACTACGTCGTCACCCAGGTCAAGGAGCGCTCCAAGCTCATCACCGTGCAGGAGGCCGCGCCCGCCGCGCAGCTCGCACGGCCCGACAACCAGACGGTGGCGCTCGCGGCCCCCGCCCCTGCCGCCTCCGCACCGGCCGTCCCCGCGGTCGGCAACACGTCGAGCCCCGGGCCCGCCCAGTACCTCGGCGACTCCGCGGACCGCACCGGCTTCGGCGGCCTGGAGGCCGTGGACGAGATCTCCATGGTCGCCGTCCCCGACCTGATGGCCGCCTACCAGCGCGGCGCGATCGACCTGGAGGCCGTCAAGGCCGTCCAGCTCGGCCTGATCGCGCACTGCGAGCTGATGGGCGACCGCGTCGCGGTCATCGACCCGCCGCCCAGCCTGAACGCCCGTGAGATCCGCGTCTGGCGCCAGGAGACCGCAGGCTACGACTCCAAGTTCGCGGCCCTGTACTACCCCTGGATCAAGGTCTTCGACCCGGCGTCCGGCCAGTCGAAGCTGGTCCCGCCGAGCGGCCATGTCTCCGGCATCTGGGCCCGTAACGACTTCGAGCGCGGAGTGCACAAGGCGCCCGCCAACGAGGTCGTACGGGGAGCGGTGGACCTGGAGATCCAGATCACCCGTGGCGAGCAGGACCTGCTCAACCCCATCGGCGTCAACTGCATCCGCGCCTTCCCCGGCCGCGGGGTCCGCGTCTGGGGTGCCCGCACCATGTCCTCGGACCCGGCCTGGCGCTACCTGAACGTACGCAGGTACTTCAACTACCTGGAGGAGTCGATCCTGATCGGCACCCAGTGGGTGGTGTTCGAGCCGAACGACCAGAACCTGTGGGCCCGTATCCGGCGCAACGTCTCGGCGTTCCTGGTCAACGAGTGGCGCAGCGGCGCCCTGTTCGGCTCGCGGCCCGAGGAGGCCTTCTACGTCAAGTGTGACGAGGAGACCAACCCCCCGGAGTCCGTCGACGTCGGCCGGGTCATCTGCGAGATCGGCATCTCGCCGGTCAAGCCCGCCGAGTTCGTGATCTTCCGGCTCGCGCAGTTCTCCGGCGGCAACGGGGAGCTGGAGGAGTAGGGCGACAGCCCACCCCGACAGCACCCGTACGTGATCCACCAAAACTTTCGGTAGGACGGACAGAAGATGAGTATCGGCCCAGGTGACGCGTTCACCTCACATAATTTCGGCCTCCAGATCGACGGCGTGATGGTCGAGTACCTCGCGGAGGTCAATGGCCTCACCATTGAGCAGGACGTCATCAAGCACCTTTCCAACTCCGCGCAGGGCAAGCCCGAGGTCAGCCTCATGCCCGGCACGCAGAAGGACGGGCAGTGCACGGTCGTGCGCGGTATGACGCCCTCTGCGTCGTTCACGACGTGGATCAACGACTCGATCGCCGGTCAGATGTCCACGGCCCGCAAGAACGCCTCCATCATCGTGATGGACTACCAGAACAACCCGACGAAGCGCTACAACATGCGCAACGCCTGGTGCAGCAAGATCGACGCCAGCGCCCTGAAGGCCGGTGAGGCCTCGGCGCTGACGGAGACCGTGACCATCGTCTTCGAAGAACTGGTCATCGAGTAATGCGGCGCACTTCGGCCAGGGCCGGCGCGGGCCAGCTCGCGGACGTACCGGCGCCCCAGGCCGTGGAGGGGCCGGAGCAGACACCTGCTCCGGCCCCTGCACCCGCCCCCGCCCCCGCTCCGGTGGTCCAGCGGATGCAGACGGAGTTCCCCTTCGAGCTGCCGCGCGGCTACGTCGACGAGGCGGGGACCGTGCACAGGGACGGCGTGATGCGCCTGTCCACGGCCCGGGACGAACTGATCCCGCTGCGGGATGTCCGTGTCCAGGAGAACCCGGCGTATCTGTCGGTGGTGCTGCTGGGCCGCGTCATCACGCGGCTCGGTACGCTGTCGATGGTGCACGACGGGACGGTGGAGAACATGTTCGCCTCCGACCTGGCGTTCCTGCAGGACTTCTACCGGCAGATCAACGCCGAGGGCCACACCAGGGCAGCGGTGGAGTGCCCGCACTGTTCCGAGCCCTTCGAGGTGGAACTCGGCGGGAGCCGCCTGGGGGAATCGTGACGTACGCGACCGACCGGCTGCATGAGGAGATCGCGTACGTGGCCTATCACTTCCACTGGAGCCTGGACGCGATCCTGGATCTGGAACACCCGGACCGCCGCCTGTACGCGGACCAGATCGCGTCCTTCGTGACAAGGGCCGGGGCGGAGGGCTGAGCCGTGGGGTTTCTGGACCGGTTGCGCGGCCGTGAGGATCGCGCGGAGACACATCACACCGCCCCTGCGGGGCCGGTCGGGCCCGCAGGGCCTGTCGGTCCGGCCGGGTCCGGCGGGGCTTCCGACGAGGCGGGCGCGGTGCCGGCGGTCGTCGCCGCCGCCGCGTGGACGGGCCTGCCGCCGATCCAGCGGGCCATGGACGCGGGGCGGCCTGTGGTCGCCGACGCCGGGTTCGGCGGGCGACTGCCGACCTGGCAGAACCCGTCCTTCACGGGGTCCGCGGCCCGGCCCTCCGCTGGGCTGCCGTCCCTCGGCGTCATGAACACGGCGCCGGACAGCCTCCTTTCGGGGCCGCCGTCCGGCTCGTCCCGCCCTGCTGCCGGACTCGAAGGGCCCTCGCGCGCCCTCCCGTTGGCGACGAGTGCGGCGGAGCCGGCCGTGCAGCGGGCCCCGGCGGTACCGCTGCGGGCCCTGCCTGGGGCGGGCTCCCAAGGCAACGGCGGGGCCGCGCGAGCGGCCGGGCGCGGTGCCGCGGCCCCGGCGGCGCCCGCCGTTCCGGCCCCGGCCCCTGCTCCCCTGCCGGTGTCTGCGGCCCCTGCGGAGACCTCGGCAGCATCCGGGCCGGCCGCATCCGGTCCCGCTCCCGCTCCCGGCCCCGCTCCTGTTCCCGTACGAGCGGTACGGGACGCGGGCCAGGGCCCAAGGAACGCCCCGGCTCCGGCGCACGGTGTCCGGGTGGCGCCCGTACCGCCCACCTCGTCCAGGACTCAGCCCCTGACCAGGGCACCGGCGGTGCAGCGCCGGGTGCTGCCCTCAGCGGCACGGCGACAGCCCGCAGCGCCAGGGGGCGCCGGAGGTACGCAGGGTGCGCCCGGCGGAACCACGGCATCGACCGAGCCCGACCGAGGGGGAGACGGCACGCCCGGCTCCCCCTACACAGCACCCCTGCCGCAGACCTCCGACGCCCGTGGACCGGCCGGCGGCGGCGCCGCAGTGCAACGAGCCGTGGCCCAGCGGTCCGGCACCGCCGGCACGGAGGCGCACCGTGCGGGGGCATCCGGTGCGGGGACGCCCAGCACGGGAACGCCCGGCGCGGGAGCTTCCGGCGCGGGAGCTTCCGGCGCCCGGACGTCCGGCTCGGGAACGCCCGGCGCCGGAATACCCGTTGCCCGAAAGCGTGCCGCCGGAACACCCGGTGCGGGGACGCCAGGTGCGGGGACGCCAGGTGCGGCAACGCCCGGCGCCCGGACGTCCGGCTCGGGATCGCAGAGTGCCGCAACATCCGGCGCGGGATCACGCAGTGCCGGAACACCCGTTGCCCGAAAGCTTGCCGCCGGAACCTCCGGTACGGGATCACCCGCGGCAGGGACGCCTGGCGCCCGTACGCCTAGCCCTGGTTCGCCCGGTTCGGGTACGCCTGGTGCGGGATCACCCGGTACGGGAGCTTCCGGCACCCGGACGTCCGGCGCGGGAACGCCCAGCGCGGGAACATCCGGAGCAGCGACGTCCGGTGCGGGAACGCCCGGCGCGGCGACGTCCGGCGCCCGGGCGTCCAGTGCGGCATCACCCGGCGCCGGTACCCCCGGAGCGGGATCAGCCGGTGCGGGCAAGCCCAGCGTCCAGAGGTCCGGCGCAGGGGCACCCGCCGGTCTCGGAACTCCCCGTGCCGGATCACCCGGTGCAGGAACGCCCGACGTCCAGAGGTCCGGCGCAGGATCACCCGGTGCCCGAACCCCCGGAGCGGTGTCACCCGGTGCGGGTACGCCCAGCGTCCAGAGGTCCGGCGCAGGGGCACCCGCCGGTCTCGGAACTCCCCGTGCCGGATCACCCGGTGCAGGAACGCCCGGTGCAGGAACGCCCGACGTCCAGAGGTCCGGCGCAGGATCACCCGGTGCGGGAACCTCCGGCACGGGATCATCCAGTGCCCGAACACCCGGTGCAGGGAGGCCTGGCGTGGGATCGCCCGGTACGGGAGCTTCCGGCGCCCGGACGTCCGGCGCGGGAACGCCCGGCGCCGCAACACCCGCCGCCGGCCCGAGCACTGCCGGGACCCCCGGCGTCGGCACCCCCGGCGCGGGGAAGCCCGGTGGCGGCACGCACGGAGCCGGAGCACACGGCGCAGGAACCCCCGTCGCCCGAAAGCCCGCAGCGGGATCCAACACCGCCGCGACACGCGGACCCGCCGCGCCCGGACCCGCAGCGCGCCCCGCAGGGGCGGACGCGGCACGCGGCAACGCCGGCCCCGCCGCCCTGTCCTCCGCCCCCGTGCAGCGGGCCGTTGCCGACGGCGCGGCGTCCTCGGCCCCTGGTCCGCGCGATCCGGCCGGGCCCCCGCCCGTACGGCCGGCAGGCCCCCGCGGTACGACACCCGCCGGACCGGGCGCCCCGCGCGGCCTCGGGCGTCCCGTCGACGCGCCCAGGACACCGCCCACGAGCCCGCAGGGCCCCCCGGCCGCCGGTCTGCCGCCCACCAGCGGTCCGGCCCCGGCCGGGCCGACGGCTGCTGCCTCCGCGCCCAGCAGCGGCGCCGCCGCCGTACCGCCGGCCGGGCAGCCCCAGGTGCAGCGCTCCGTGACGAGGACGGCTGCGACCCGGCCCGTGGCGGCAGCCGGCCCCGGCGCGACCGAGGCCCGCCGCACCACCGCGCCGGGCCCCTCCTCCGCCGGCCCCTCGGCCACGGCAACCCCCGCTCCAGGCGCCGCCGTCCAGCGCGCGGATTCGGGCAGCCAGAAGCCCGCCACGTCAGCCACGCCAACCCCGCGCCCCGCACCGGCCATCGGCGACCGGCCGGTCGGCCCGCGCGCCACGGCGCCGAACGCGGCCCGCCCGGGTCTCGGCGCACCGGTGCCCTCCGCGCCGCCCCACATGCGTACGGCCGCCGCTCAACCGCCGCCCGTCGCCGGGCAGCCGCAGGGCCCGCGTACCCCAGCCGCATCCCCGGCCCCGCCCGCCGCTCCCGTCCAGCGCCGCACCACGCTCGGCGCACCCCTCGGCACGGCGCCCAGGGACGCGGCCCCGCTCATCGCCCCTCCCGCGCCGTCGGCCACCGCCTCCCGGACTGCCGCGCCGACAGCGCCGGTCGTCCAACGGGCCTCCGCCGCCCCCGCGCCGAACGCCCCCGCCCCGGCACCCCTTCCCGTCCCCGCACCTGCGCAGACCCCGCCGCCCCTACCCCTCCCCGTACCTGCGCGGACCCCGCAGGCCCCGCCGCCCCCGGCCGCCGTCCCGCCCGCACCCGCCGACCGCACCCGCGTCCAGCGCCGTGCCGCGCCCCTCACGGCCCTACCCCTGCGCGGTCTCACACCCCCCGGTGCCGCCGCCGCTTCGCCTCTGCCCGTTGCGGTCCTCACCCCGCCCCCGACGTCGCCGCCGGCTCCCGCGCGGCCCGTCCTGTCCGGCAGCGCGTCGGATCCGACCGTCCAGCGTCTCGGCAAGGGTTCGGCCATCGGGGCGCTCGCCGCAGCGACCGTCGACACCGTGTCCTCCACCCTGGGCCGTATGCGACCCCACCGGAGCAGCAACAACGCCAAACCGCCGCCCTCCGAGCCGCCCGTCGGCCAGAACCCCCCGCCCCCGCCCGGCGGGAGCGGGAGCACCCCGCTCCGGCAGGAGGAGCCGCCGCCCGAGTACGCGGCGGTCCAGCAGGGCGGATTCGACCCCCGTGACCTCACCGACTTCCAGCTCGACGAGCTCGTACACCGGATCATCGGCCGCATCACCCGCCTCATCCGTACCGAACTGCGCCTGGACCGCGAACGGATCGGCAAACTGCGCGACCCCCGTCACTGACCGGCGAGCCCACGGGCACCGGCACCTTCTTCCACCACCGCCCCCGACAGACGTATCCGACGAAAGGCCCACCCGCGATGCCCCGCCAGGACCCGGGCTCCACCATCTGGTTCACCCTCACCATCGACGGCGAGAGCCTCGGTTTCTTCAACGGGTGCGAAGGCCTGGCGTCCCAGGTGGAGATCGAGCAGCGCCAGGAGGGCGGCAACAACGGGTTCGTGTGGCAGCTGCCGACCCGCGTGTCCTTCTCCAACATCCGGCTGACCCGCCCCCTCACCCCGGACACCGCCAAGGTCGCCAAGTGGATCTCCTCCGTCCAGACGGGGGTCAAGCGGCCGACCGCCCAGATCTCCGCCCTGCGCGCGGACGGCTCGCTGGTAGCCCGCTGGGGGCTGATCGACGTCCTGCCCGTCAGCTGGCAGGGCCCCAACCTCGACCCCGGCAACCCGTCCGTGGCCAACGAGGTCCTGGAGATCGCCCACCACGGATTCACGGACTGACGGCGCCCCGGAGGAGAGAGGAAGACCCATGGCAACCAGCAGCAAAGGCGCCGGCAAGAGCCTCGTACGCGCCGGCCTCGCCATCCACGAGCCCCCGGTGGGCACGAGCACCACGCCCGGCGCGCTCATGCGGACGTTCGACTTCGAGTTCAACCCGTCGCAGCTGTCCCTCACCCAGCGTGCCCAGTGGAAGGCGACCCCGACCGCGGCCGTACGCGACGGCTCCAAGCCGGAGTTCATGGGCGCCGAGCCCCGGGAGATGACTCTGGAGATCTTCCTGGACTCCTCCACCGAGCCGACCGGCAACTCCGTGCTCAAGAAGGTGGAGTCGCTCCTGGGCTGCTGCGAGGTGACCGCCAAGAGCATCGCCGCCAACCAGCCGTCGCCGCCGTGGGTGGTGTTCCAGTGGGGGTCGTTCTCCACGTCCCGCTTCACCGCGTACGTCAGTTCCATCGAGGCGTCGTACAGCCTCTTCGGCACCACCGGCGTGCCCATCCGCGCCACCTGCCAGGTGGCGCTGCACGAGATCCCCGGCAAGACCAGGGGCCAGAACCCGACCTCCGGCGCGCTCAGCGCCCAGCGTGTGCACCAGGTCGTCGCGGGCGACTCGCTCCAGTCGCTGGCCTGGCGTGAATACGGCAACGCATCGGCCTGGCGTGACATCGCCGAGGCCAACGGCATCGACGACCCGTCCAAGCTGCCCACCGGCACCGAGCTCGTGCTCCCGGCGGCGGAGGAGGTGCGTCACTGATGGTGCAGACCGCGTTCTCCAGCATCATGCAGGTCACCTTCGGTGGCGCGAAACTGCCCACGGCCATCGCCCCGATGCTCGTCGAGGGCTGGGTCGACCAGGGCGTCGGTGTGCCCGCGGCGTTCCGGCTGACCTTCCGGGACCCCTACCACCTGGTGCTCGGCGAGCTGAGCGTGAAGTTCGGCACCAGGGTCGTCCTCACCCCGATCGCGGACGGCCAGGGCATCGGCAAGCCGCTGCTGACCGGCGAGGTCACCGGCATGGAGGCCGACTACGACGGCACAGGCAGCTTCACCGTCGTCCGCGGCTACGACTTCGGCCACCGGCTGATGCGCCAGCGCAGGGTGGCGGCGTACCGGAACCAGACGGCCTCCGACATCGCCCGTAAACTCGTCGGCCTGGACGGTGTGCCCGTCGGCCGGATCCAGTCGACGAAGGGCGCGTACGGGTTCATCAGCCAGTCCAACATCACCGACTGGGACTTCCTCGCCCGGCTCGCGGACGAGAACAACATGGTGATGTCCCTGGACCCCAAGGGGAAGTTCCGGTTCGTCAAGCCGAACCCGTCGTCCGGCGCGCCCTCACCGAGCACGGACGGCGACAAGAGCGCCTTCGTCCTCCAGGCCGGCCATGACATCCTGCGGCTGCGTGCCGCCGTCACCGCCGCCGACCAGGTCGGCGAGGTCGAGTCGCGGGGCTGGAACGTCACCACGAAGAAGAAGATCACCGAGACCACACCCGCCCTCACCGACCCGGGCATCACCATCGGCCTCACCCCCGGCGAGGCCGCGGGCAAGTTCAAGTCCGCCAAGCTCGTCGAGACCGGCACCCCCTACGACAAGCAGGACGAGGTGGGGCACGCGTCGAAGGCCCTTGCCGCCGACGTCACTTCCTCGTTCGCCGAGCTGGAGGTCGCGGTGCGTGGCAACCCTGACCTGCGGCCCGGGGTGGCCGTGGCGCTCGCGGACGTCGGTGAGCCCTTCGAGGGCAAGTACACCGTCACCTCCGTACGCCACGTCTTCGGCGACGGCAAGCACTACGAGTCCTGGGTCACCGTCAGCGGACGCCAGTGGCGCTCGCTGTACGGTCTCGCCTCGGGCGGCGGCAACGCGGACGGCGGGAGCTCCCGGCTGCCCAGCGTCGCCAACGCCATCGTCACCGATGTGCAGGACCCGCTGAAGCAGGGCAGGGTCAAGCTCCAGTTCCCGTGGCTGGACGACACCTACGTCAGCGACTGGGCGCGCAGCGTGCAGATGGGCGGCGTGGGGGGCGGCGGCGTCTTCCCCATGGACGTCGGCGACGAGGTGCTGGTCGCCTTCGACCGGGGGGCGCTGGACCACCCGTTCGTCATCGGCGGGCTCTACAACGGCCGCGACGTGCCGACCAAGGTCAACGACGTCCCTCTGCACGACGGTCTGAAGAAGAAGGCCACCCGGCACACCCTGTCCGACCGGCAGAGCAACCGCGTCGACCTGCTCAGCCAGCGGACCGGCGGGCGGAAGCAGGGTGTCCGGATCGCCAGCGGCGACGACAAGCTGACCATCAACCTCGACCGCACCAAGACCGAGATCACCGTCGACAGCAAGGGCTCGGTCAGCATCAAGGGCAGCCGCTCGGTGTCGGTCGACGCGGGCACCGACCTCTCGCTGAGCGCACGCCGCGCGGTGACGATCAAGAGCGGCGGTCCGCTCACCCTCCAGGGGCAGGGCATGGTCAACCTCAGGTCCACGGGCGGCGTGGTCAGCGTGAACGCGATGGGCGCCCTGAACCTGTCGGCGACCGGCGCCGCTTCGCTCTCCGCCACGGGGATCGTGTCGGTCCAGTCCGTGGCCAACGTGAACATCAAGGCCGTGAAGCTCGACCTCATGGGCGGCTTCTTCGTCAACACCATCAAGTACCCGTTCGGATGACCGGCCACCCGCACCGGCACGCCGGGCCCGTGCCGAGAACAGGTCCCGCGCCGAGAAGAAGTCCCGGCGCGGGAAGTCCCGTGTCGAGAAGGCCCGTGTCGAGCAGAAGTTCCGTACCGAGAAGAAGTCAGGTGGCTCTCTGATGGCCGAACAGTTCGTCGGCTCCGGCTGGGCCTTCCCGCTGCGCATCGGCCCCACCGGCGGCATCGCTCTCGTCAGCGGGGAGCGGGAGGTCGAGGAGGCCATCAGACTCGTGCTGTCCACCGCCCCGGGTGAGCGGCCGATGCGCCCCGAGTTCGGCTGCGCCATCCATGACCTCGTCTTCGCACCGGTCAACGAACAGACCGCGGGACGCATCCAGCACGAGGTCCATGTGAGCCTGGACCGCTGGGAGCCCCGCATCGAGGTCCACGAGGTCGAGGTCACCGCGGGCGGCGAACAGAACATCCTGTTCATCGACGTCCGTTACGCGATCCGCGGCACCAACAACCCGCGCAGCCTGGTCTTCCCGTTCTACGTCATCCCCTCCCACGAGGAACCGGGAGATCCGGGCCCCTCCGGCGGCCCCGGTGCTGCCCCCTCCGAAAGCGAAGGCTGATGTCCCTGCCCTCCCCCAATCTCGACGACCGCCGCTTCCAGCAGTTCGTCGATGACGCCAAGCGCTACATCCAGCAGCGCGCCCCGGAGTGGACCGACCACAACGTCTCCGACCCCGGCGTCACCCTCGTCGAGACGCTCGCCCACATGGCCGACCAGATCGTCTACCGCCTCAACCGGGTGCCGGAGAAGAACCACCTGGCGTTCCTCGACCTCGTCGGCATCACCCTCTTCCCTCCGGCCGCGGCCCGTACCGACGTCACGTTCTGGCTGTCCGCACCGCAGGAGGACGCGATACCCGTCCCGGTCGGCACAGAGGTGGCGACCGTCCGCACGGAGCGCGACACCGCCGTCGTCTTCGCCACCGAACGCGAACTGACCGTGGTGCCCTGCACGCTCAGCCACCTCGTGGTGCAGCACCAGGGCAAGCCCGTCACCGACCGGACGGCGGACCTCGCCGAGGGCAAGGACCTGATGTGCTTCGCCGAGGCGCCCGCCCCCGGCGACTGCATGCTGTTCGGCCTCACCGCCGCCGTCCCGCACTGCGCCCTCGCCCTCGAACTCGACAGCCGCGTCGACGGTGTCGGTGTCGACCCCCGGCAGCCTCCGCTCGTGTGGGAGGCATGGACCGAGGACGGCTGGCGGCCCTGCGAGGTCGACCGCGACGGCACCGGTGGTCTCAACCGGCCCGGTGACGTCGTCCTGCACGTCCCCGGCGGCCACGTACTCTCCCGCAACGGCGGGCACGAGGCCGGCTGGCTGCGCTGCCGTGTCACCGAACCCCAGCAGGGCCAGCCCTTCTACGCCACCTCACCGACCATCAGGTCCGCCGAGGGCTACACGATCGGCGGCACCACCCGCGTCATGCACGCCGAGTCGGTGTACGACGAGACACTCGGCGAATCCATCGGGCTGCCCGGCCAGCGGCTGCGGCTCGTCCACACCCCCGTGGTCGGCGACAACCCGCCCGTGCTGCTCCAGACCGCCGGACGCGACGGCTGGGAGGACTGGGAGGTCGTCCCGCACTTCGCCGCGTCACGGCCCGACGACCGCCACATCACCCTCGACGCGGTCACCGGCGAGATCGCCTTCGGCCCCTCCGTACGCGAACCCGACGGCACGCTCCGCCAGTACGGCGCCGTCGCCCCCAAGGGCTCCGTCATCCGTGCCCGCCGCTACCGCACCGGCGGCGGCCGGGACGGCAACGTGGCCCGCGGGACCATCCAGGTGCTGCGCACCTCCATCCCGTACGTCTCCGAGGTCGTCAACCGCGAAGCCGCACGCGGCGGGGTGGACGGGGAGACGGTCGAGGAGGCCAAGCTCCGCGCCCCCATCACCCTGCGGGCCCAGGAACGCGCGGTGACCTTGCGCGACTACGAGGAACTCGCCCGCAGGGCCGCCCCCGAGACCGCCCGCATCACCTGCCTCGAAGGCAAGGAGAGCGAGTACGGGGCGTACGCGATACGGGTCCTCGTGGTGCCCCAGGCCGTCCCCGACCCCGGCGGCCGGCTCCGCTTCGAGCAGCTCGTGCCGGGCGACGCGCTGCTCGACCGCATTACCCGCCACCTCGACGAACGCCGTCTGATCGGCACCAGGGTGGCCGTGGGTCCGCCCTACTACCAGGGCGTCACCGTGGTCGCCACCGTCCACGCCTTCCGCGGCGTCGACACCGACCGCGTACGCCGGCAGACCCACGACGCCCTCTACCAGCACCTCGACCCGCTCACCGGGGGCGCGGACGGACGCGGCTGGCCCTTCGGCCGCCCGGTCCAGGCCGGCGAGGTGTTCGCCGTCCTGCAACGGGTGCCTGGCGTGGAACTCGTCGACGAGGTCATCCTGCACCCCGCCGACCCGCTGACCGGCAAGCGCGGTGACCCGACCGACCGCATCGACCTCGAATCGCCGTCCCTGGTCTTCTCCTTCGACCACCGCGTACGGGTGATCGGGGACGGGGCGTGAGCGACCTGACACGGAAGCAACCGATGAGGGGCTCCATCGACGGCCTCGGCTCGTCGACGCCCATCAGCACGATGCTCCCCGCCGTCTTCGCCGACGACGATCTCGCCCAGCGCTTCGTCGGTGGGCTCGACGACGTCCTGGCACCCATCCTCAATGTGCTGGACTGCCTGGACACCTACTTCGACCCCGCCCTCACCCCGGCCGACTTCGCCCAGTGGCTCGGCACCTGGGTCGGCGCCGAGACCGACGGCACCGAACCCGAGGCACGGCTGCGCGCCGCCGTGGCCGCCGCCGCGGGCCTGCACCGCGTACGGGGCACCAGGCGCGGCCTCTCCGAAGCCGTACGGCTCGCCTTCGGCGCCGAACCGGAGATCTCCGAGAGCGGCGCCGCCGACTGGAACGCCCGGCCGCTCGGCCCCGTACCCGGCACTCCCAGACCCCATCTCCACGTCACGCTCAGCCTCCCCGACCCCACCCCGACGGACACGCACCGCCTGGACGCCCTCGTGGCAGCCGCCCGCCCCGCGCACATGCCCTACACCGTCACCGTGACGGCCGCCGAAAGGACCCCGGAGAGATGACCACGCAGAACTGCGCCGAGTGCGGCACACGCGCGGAACCGGGTCAGTCGTTCTGCGACGCCTGCGGCGCCGTGCTCGGCTGGGACCAGTCCGGCTCCCGCGCCGGCCAGGCCCAGACCTCAGGTTCCCCCTCGTCCGCCTCCTCCGGCACCGCCGCCGGTTCCACGCCCGCTGAGGGCACAGGAGCCGGCTGGGACGCCTTCGGGAGCCCCGGCGGCGCCGGGGTCGCCCGCACCCAGCGCCCGCTGCCCGACCTCGGCCCCGACTCGACGCCCCCCACCGGTACCGGGGAATTCCACACGGGCTCCACTCCCGCGTCGGCACCCGGCGAGGCCGCATCGGCCGCGACACCCGACGCATCGCGCCTGCCCAACCCCCGTGAGACCGACGGCTGGGCCGCGGCGGCCTCGCACACGCCCGCCGGCGGCCCCACGGCCTCCGGCGGCCGGAAACCCGGCGAGAACGACCCCACCGTCCCGCTGCCCACCTCACAGGAGAGCGCGGCCGACCGCGCCCGCTCGCTCCTCGTCCCGCTCAACGAGCCCGAGCCGGCCCATGACTCGCCGCCCCCGGCCGCCGCTCCGGTCCTGCCTGGACGCCCGGACACCGACCGGCCGCAGGTACGCGCCCCCGGCCCCCTCCAGGACACCGGGAACGGCCCGCCCTGCTCCTGGTGCGCCACCCCCAACCGGCCCGACCGGCACTTCTGCGTCCGCTGCGCGATGCCGCTGGCCGACAACGACGAACGCCCGCCGGCCCCCCGCCCCTGGTGGCGCCGTCTCACCGGCTCCCGCCGGAACGAGATCCCGTGGGCAGGCGACCGGCCCCGCATCCGGCGCGCCTTCGACCGCATCGGCACCTGGATCACCGCGGCCGTCGTGGCCACCCTCGCCATCCTCGGCGTGGTGTACATCCCCGACGGTGTCCAGGCCACCCAGGACCACTTCGCCAAGCGCGCACCGGTCTCACCCAGCAAGAAGGTGGCGTCCCGCTCCTACAGCGGCCACAAGCCGCAGCTCGCCTTCGACAAGCTGAACAACACCTGGTGGGGTCCCGGGGTCTCGGGTGCGGGCAAGGGCGAGTGGATCGAGGCGGAGTTCGACCAGCCGACCCGCCTGCTGAACGTGATCATCACTCCGGGTGTGTCCATCCGCCCCGACGATCTCGACGAAGCCACCCTTCCGCAGCGCATCAAGGCGACGGTGACGACGAAGGACGGAAAGAAGACGGAGCACTCACTCACCCTGGACCAGGGATCGGGCGAACAGAAGCGCAACTTCCGCTTCCGTGACGCCGTGAAGGTGCGGTTCACCGTCGAGTCGGCCTACATCGTCTCCGAGAAGAAGCAGGTGGCCATCGCCGAGATCGAGTTCTTCGGCCCGGCGAGCTCGGACTCCTGACCTCACGACCCTCCTGACCTCCTGAACACGACGACGCCGGCCCCCGGGAAGAATCCCGGGGGCCGGCGTCGTACGGATACTGCGGGTACCGCCTGGAGTTCCTGATCCGAGGATCAGAAGTCCATGTCACCGCCCGGCATGCCGCCCGGAGCGGCCGCAGCGGCCTTCTCCGGCTTGTCGGCGATGACGGCCTCGGTGGTGAGGAAGAGCGCGGCGATGGACGACGCGTTCTGCAGGGCGGAGCGCGTGACCTTCGCCGGGTCGATGATGCCCTCGGCGATCATGTCGACGTACTCGCCGGTCGCGGCGTTGAGGCCGTGACCGATCGGCAGGTTGCGCACCTTCTCGACGATGACGCCACCCTCGAGACCACCGTTGACGGCGATCTGCTTGAGCGGGGCCTCCAGCGCGAGCTTCACGGCGTTGGCGCCCGTGGCCTCGTCACCGGTCAGGTCGAGCTTCTCGAAGACGGCCGAGGCCTGGAGCAGAGCCACGCCACCACCGGCGACGATGCCCTCCTCGACGGCGGCCTTGGCGTTGCGCACCGCGTCCTCGATGCGGTGCTTGCGCTCCTTGAGCTCCACCTCGGTGGCGGCGCCGGCCTTGATGACGGCCACGCCGCCGGCCAGCTTCGCGAGGCGCTCCTGGAGCTTCTCGCGGTCGTAGTCCGAGTCGGAGTTCTCGATCTCGGCGCGGATCTGCTTGACGCGACCCTGAACCTGGTCGCTCTCGCCACCGCCGTCGACGATCGTCGTCTCGTCCTTGGTGATGACGACCTTGCGGGCGGTGCCGAGCAGGTCGAGGCCGGCGTTCTCCAGCTTGAGACCGACCTCCTCGGAGATGACGGTGCCACCGGTGAGGATGGCGATGTCGCCGAGCATGGCCTTGCGGCGGTCACCGAAGCCCGGAGCCTTGACGGCCACGGACTTGAAGGTGCCACGGATCTTGTTGACGACCAGCGTCGACAGAGCCTCGCCCTCGACGTCCTCCGCGATGATCAGCAGGGCCTTGCCCGACTGCATGACCTTCTCGAGCAGCGGAAGGAGGTCCTTCACGTTGCTGATCTTGGAGTTGACGATCAGGATGTACGGGTCGTCGAACGACGACTCCATGCGCTCCATGTCGGTGGCGAAGTACGCCGAGATGTAGCCCTTGTCGAAGCGCATACCCTCGGTGAGCTCAAGCTCCAGACCGAAGGTCTGGGACTCCTCGACGGTGATGACGCCTTCCTTGCCGACCTTGTCCATAGCCTCGGCGATCTTGGCGCCGATCTCGGTGTCAGCAGCGGAGATGGAGGCCGTCGAAGCGATCTGCTCCTTGGTCTCCACGTCCTTCGCCTGCTCCAGCAGAGCGGCGGAGACGGCCTCGACGGCCTTCTCGATGCCACGCTTCAGAGCCATCGGGTTGGCACCCGCGGCGACGTTGCGCAGGCCCTCGCGGACGAGCGCCTGCGCGAGAACGGTTGCGGTGGTCGTACCGTCGCCGGCGACGTCGTCCGTCTTCTTGGCGACCTCCTTGACCAGCTCCGCACCGATCTTCTCGTACGGGTCCTCGAGCTCGATCTCCTTGGCGATGGAAACACCATCGTTGGTGATCGTGGGCGCGCCCCACTTCTTCTCGAGGACGACGTTACGGCCCTTGGGGCCGAGGGTGACCTTGACGGCGTCGGCGAGCTGGTTCATCCCGCGCTCGAGACCGCGCCGTGCCTCCTCGTCGAACGCGATGATCTTGGCCATGTGAAGTGGTCCTCCCGGACAGGGGTGGATTTCTCCGGACCGAGTGGCGCCCGCGACGGACGGCCAGCGTGCTCGGTGGTTCATTGCTCCACCGCGCCTGCGGGCCTCACCGGCCCGGTCCAAGTTTCTGTCACTCTCACCTGGAGAGTGCTAACGCCAATGATTAGCACTCGACCCCTGCGAGTGCAAGCGCCTTCGAAGAAGGGGCGGCGGCCGGGCGACGGATGGACGCAGGCGTCTCCCTCCGGTCGTGGACGACCGCAGGGCACGCGGAGGACGCACGTGAGGCCCGTACCCCGGTGGGAGGTACGGGCCCCGCGTGTGTGAGTAGCGTCGTCGGCCGACCGCGCCGAGCTCAGCCGACGGCGAGCTTGACCATGTCCGCCTGCGGCCCCTTCTGGCCCTGCGAGATCTCGAATTCAACTCGCTGACCCTCTTCGAGGGTGCGGTACCCGTCCATCTGGATCGCGCTGTAGTGGACGAAAACATCCGCACCACCGTCGACCGCGATGAAGCCGTACCCCTTCTCCGCGTTGAACCACTTGACGGTGCCCTGAGCCATGCCCAACTCCCCTATTACTGGCCCTTGCACGAGCCCGCACTTCGCGGGCCCGGGTCAGAACTCACCCTCCGACAGGAGAGGGTGGCGTGCGCCGGAACGCGTCGACCGCGGCCGAATGTATCTGCCCAACTGCCCTCTGCAACAGGTCAATCGGACGAGAATTCTGGGCACAGGGGATCGCACGCATGGGGCGGATTCACAGGATTCCCGGGCAAGTCGGGCCCGACAAAGGCCACTTATGCCACAAGGAGTTCACTTACTTTGGCTGCATCTTGTCGCGGCCGGGCGCATTCTCATATGCGGGCGGCATGCGCGGCGGCGGGGACTTCCCCAACGGTACCGCGCTCAACCATGCAGAATGACCCCCTCCGCTTCTCTCGCGGACGGGGCCATTCTGCTCACGCTGTGCGGTCGGTCAGCCTCCGGCGACGGCCGGGATGATCGAGACGCCCGCGCCGTCCGGAGTGGCCGCGTCCAGGCCGCCTTCGAAGCGCACGTCGTCGTCGTTGACGTACACGTTGACGAAGCGGCGGAGCTTGCCCTCGTCGTCCAGGACACGGCCGCCGATGCCCGGGTGGTTCTGCTCCAGGGACGCCAGGACCTCGGAGAGGGTCGTGCCCTCGGCCGGGACCTCGGCCTGACCGCCCGTGTAGGTGCGGAGAATGGTGGGGATACGGACCTTGACGCTCATGTGGGTGCCTTCCTCGGGTCTCGGGTGGTCGGGTCAGCCGGCGGCGGCGAGGCCCGCGTCGCGGAACGCGTCCAGGCTGGGCCGGATCGTCGCCGACAGGCCGGTCGTCGGGGCGACCGCGTCGAGCGTCTTCAGACCGTCGCCGGTGTTCAGGACGACGGTGGTGAGGGCCGGGTCCAGCAGACCGGCGTCGATCAGCTTCTTCGTCACACCGACCGTCACACCGCCCGCGGTCTCCGCGAAGATGCCCTCGGTGCGGGCCAGCAACTTGATCGCGTCGACGACCTGCTCGTCGTTCACGTCCTCCACGGCCCCGCCGGTGCGCCGGGCGATGTCCAGGACGTAGGGACCGTCGGCCGGGTTGCCGATCGCCAGGGACTTGGCGATGGTGTCCGGCTTCTGCGGGCGCACGACGTCGTGGCCGGCCTTGAAGGCGGTGGACACCGGCGAGCAGCCCTCGGCCTGGGCACCGAAGATCTTGTACGGCTTGTCCTCGACGAGGCCGAGCTTGATCAGCTCCTGCAGCCCCTTGTCGATCTTCGTGAGCTGCGAGCCCGACGCGATCGGGATGACGATCTGGTCGGGCAGCTGCCAGCCGAGCTGCTCGCAGATCTCGTACGCCAGGGTCTTGGAACCCTCGCCGTAGTACGGGCGGAGGTTGACGTTGACGAAGCCCCAGCCCTCACCGAGCGGGTCGCCGATGAGCTCCGAGCAGAAGCGGTTGACGTCGTCGTAATTGCCCTCGATGCCGACCAGCTCGCCGCCGTACACCGCGGCCATGACGACCTTGCCCTGCTCCAGGTCGTGCGGGATGAACACACAGGACCGGAAGCCGGCGCGGGCGGCGGCGGCCCCCACCGCACCGGCGAGGTTGCCGGTGGAGGAGCAGGACAGGGTGGTGAAACCGAAGGCGCGGGCGGCCTCGACGGCGATGGCGACGACACGGTCCTTGAAGGAGTGCGTCGGGTTGCCGGAGTCGTCCTTGACGTACAGACCGCCGGTCACGCCCAGCTCGCGGGCGAGGTTGTCGGCCTTGACCAGCTTCGTGAAGCCGGGGTTGATGTTGGGCTTGTCCGCGACATCGGAGGGGACCGGCAGCAGCGGCGCATAGCGCCAGATGTTGTTCGGCCCATCGGCGATGCGCTTCTTCAGCTCTTCCGGGGAGCCGCTCGGCAGGTCGTACGCCACTTCGAGCGGCCCGAAACAGGACACGCACGCGAAAATGGGGCCGAGCTCGAAACGTTCGCCGCATTCGCGGCAGGAAAGCGCCGCGGCGGGACCGAGGTCCACTGCGGAAGAATTGGTGTTCGCTGCAACTGTCTGCACAGCCATGATGGCGGAGGCCCTTTCTCCTCATCTTCCCTGCGACGTATTTCGCCACAAGACGGAATTGGCACCTTCCCCACCGTGACCTCGCGGTCGGCAGGAGGGTTGCCGGGACTTCGACGGGCCGTTCCCTCTGTCCCTCTGGATGAGCGCTGTGGCACCGGACCATGGATCCGGGCGTTTATTCGCGGACCGACCCCGACATGCGAGGGTCATCCGCGTTGTTCAAGACTGTAACCGAAGCAGTGGACGGTTGAGATAGTCGTCCGAACCGCGAGATGGATCACATACAGGGAGTACCGACCGTGCTGGAAGAGGTGGAACGCTGGCTGACCAGGCGTTCCTGGTCAGCCGCCGAACGCCCGCTCGGCCTGCTCACAGCCGCGCGGGCGAGGGATCCGCACCGCTCGCGCGTCAGCGTCGTCCTGCCCGCGCTGAACGAGGAGGCGACGGTCGGCGCGATCGTCGCGGAGATCCGGCGCGAGCTGATGGAGAAGGTCCAGCTCGTCGACGAACTGGTGGTGATCGACTCCGGATCCACCGACGCCACGTCCGACACCGCGCGGCGGGCCGGCGCCCACGTCGTGCACCGGGACGCGATACTCCCCCGGATCCCCGCCCTGCCCGGCAAGGGAGAGGTCCTCTGGCGATCACTGCTGGTGACCGGCGGGGACATCGTCTGCTTCGTCGACGCGGACCTCAAGGACTTCTCCGCGGACTTCGTCTCCGGGATCATCGGCCCGCTGCTGACCGACCCCTCGGTGGACTTCGTCAAGGCGATGTACGACCGCCCGCTGGGTGAGGCCGCAGGCCAGGGCGGCCGGGTGACCGAGCTGGTGGCCCGCCCGCTGCTCAATCTGCACTGGCCGCGCCTGGCCGGTTTCGTCCAGCCGCTGGGCGGCGAGTACGCGGTGCGGCGCTCGCTGCTGGAGCAGCTCCCCTTCCCTGTCGGTTACGGAGTGGAGCTGGGCCTGCTCGTCGACGCGCTGCACACCGTCGGCCTGGACGCGCTGGCCCAGGTCGACGTCGGGGTACGCAGACACCGCCACCAGGACGGCCAGGCGCTCGGCCGGATGGCAGCCACGATCTACCGCACGGCGCAGCTGCGGCTCTCCCGCGGCCCCCTGGTGCGCCCCGAGCTCACCCAGTTCGAGCGGGGTCCGGACGGATTCGTCCCGCGCACCCATGCGGTGGACACCGAGGAGAGGCCGCCGATGCGGGAGATCGCGGAGTACGCCTCCCGCCACGCGGCTTAGCCGGTCCGGCGGGAGGGACCCGCTTCACGTTTGGCGGCTTCCCCGACGGGCTAGGTTCGGGTACATGGTCTCCGAGCACGCTGCCCAGGTCCTCGTCGCGTCCAACCGCGGCCCGGTGTCGTACGCACGGCGGGAGGACGGCACGCTCCACTCGAAGCGGGGCGGCGGCGGGCTCGTCTCCGGTCTGAGCGCGGTCGACGACAAGCTGTGGGTGTGCGCGGCCCTCGGCGACGGCGACCGCGAGGCGGTCAGGCGCGGTGTGTCCGAGCCCGGCGTCCGGATGCTCGACATCGACGCCGGGGTCCACGCCGACGCGTACAACGGCATCGCGAACTCGGTGCTCTGGTTCGTCCACCACATGATCTACGAGACGCCGGTGGAGCCCGTCTTCGACGCGGAGTTCCGTCGGCAGTGGGCGTCCTTCGAGACGTACAACCGCGCCTTCGCCGACGCGCTCGCCGAAGAGGCGGGCGAGGGCGCCTCGGTCCTGGTGCAGGACTACCACCTCTCGCTGGTCCCCGGCATGCTCCGCGAGCTCCGCCCCGACCTGCGGATCGGCCACTTCTCGCACACCCCCTGGGCGCCCGTCGACTACTACCGGCTGCTGCCCGACGACATCGGCGAGCAGCTGCTCAAGGGCATCCTGGGCGCCGACCGCGCGGCGTTCCTGACCCGCCGCTGGGCGGACGCCTTCATCAGCTGCTGCACGGAGATCATCGGCGGCACCGGCCGCACCCGGATCGGGGTGCACGGTCTCGGTGCCGACGCGGACTTCCTGCGCCGCCGCTCCCACGAGGCGGACGTGGACGAGCGCATGGAGATCCTGCGGGAGCAGGTGGGCGAGGGCCGGCGCACTATCGTGCGCGTGGACCGCACGGAGCTCTCGAAGAACATCGTCCGCGGACTGCACGCCTACCGGGCGCTCCTGGACGAGCGCCCCGAGTGGCGCGAGCGCGTGGTGCACATCGCCTTCGCCTACCCCTCCCGGCAGGACCTCTCGGTCTACCGCGACTACACGGCGGAGGTCCGGAGGGTCGCCGACGCGATCAACGCGGAGTACGGCACCGAGGGCTGGACGCCCGTCCTGCTCCATGTCGACGACGACTTCGCCCGCTCCCTGGCGGCGTACCGGCTGGCGGACGTGGCCCTGGTCAACCCGATCCGCGACGGCATGAACCTGGTCGCCAAGGAGGTCCCGGTCGTCTCGGACCACGGCTGCGCGCTGGTGCTCTCCCGCGAGGCCGGGGCGTACGCGGAGCTGGGCGAGGACGCGCTCGTGGTCAACCCGTACGACGTGTCGGCGACGGCCGCTGCGCTGCACGAGGCGCTCACGATGGACCCCGACGAGCGGGGCGCCCGCTCGAAGCGCCTGGCCACCGCCGCGACGGCGCTGCCGCCGCAGCAGTGGTTCCTGGACCAGTTGGACGCGTTGCGAGCCTGAGGGCTGTCGTCCGGATCGGGCCGGCTCAGGAGCGGGACGACGCGGTGACGGCGCCGGCCCGGGAGCGGTGGGCGTGGATCTCCCCGTGGTGGTCCGAGACCCAACCGATCAGCTGCATGGCGATCGAGTGCAGGCCCCGGCCGAGCGGGGTGAGGGCGTACTCCACACGCGGCGGGACCTCGGCGTAGGCGGTGCGCGTGACCAAGCCGTCCTCGACGAGCTGGCGCAGCGTGTGGGTGAGCATGCGCTGGGAGATGCCGGGGATCTGGCGCTGCAGGTCGGTGTAGCGCAGCGGGCCGTTCTCCAGGACGACGATGATCAGCATGCTCCACTTGTCGCCGACCCGGTCCAGCACCTGCCGGATGAAGGCCATGTGCTCGGCGGGGATGCTCGCGCACGGCCCGTTCGCCGCCGCCATCTCCGTATCGGTGCTGTCCGGCATGGCACCCATTCCTCTCCGTCGCGCACACCCGTGTGCCTTTTGTAACGACTTCCATACTGACGCATCATGGCGCTACGAACAAAACGTAGGAATTGACGTTCCCCGTCTCTTCGAAAGGCCCAACCGCCATGTCGTACCTGCTGCACATCGACTCCTCCTCGCTCGGCGAGGCCTCCGTCTCCCGTCAGGTCGCCAGGTCCTTCCGCGACCGGTGGCAGGGCCCGGTCGTCCACCGCGACCTCGCCGTCTCACCGGTGCCGCACCTGACGGCGGCGGGCGTGACCGCGCGCGACACCGACCCGGCCCGGCTGACCCCCGAGCAGACCAAGGCCCAGGCGCTGCAGGACGAGCTGATCGACGAGTTCCTCGGAGCCGGCGCGTACCTGTTCACGGTGCCGCTGTACAACCTGTCCATGCCGTCGGTGTTCAAGGCGTGGCTGGACCAGATCCTCGTCATGGGCCGCACCTTCACGCACACCGGCGCCTCCCCGGCCGCGGGCCGCCCCGCCCTGGTGATATCCGCCCGTGGCGGCAGCTACGGCCCCGGTGCCCCCAGGGAGGGCATGGACCACCTGGTGCCCACGCTGGAAGCCGTCCTGGGCCACGAGGACCTCCTCGGTCTGGACGTCACCACCGTGACCCCGGAGCTGACCATGGCCCCCGACGCGCCGGCCCTCGCCCACCTCCTCCCCCTCCACGAGGCGTCCATGACCGCCGCCCACGCTCGCGCCGACGCTCTCGCCACGGACTTCGGCGCCCGACGGGCCGCCTGACCCTAGGAGCCCTGAGCGATCTGCCGGGCGACGGCGTGGAGCAGGCCCGCCACCGCTGCCGGGTTCGGGAGCAGCAGGTCGGCGCGATCGGCGAGTTCGGGGACCCCGGTGCCGCTGCACACCAGCAGCCCCGCGGTCCCATCGGCGCGGAGCTTCTCCACGGCGGCGTACGCGGCGAGGTCACCGAGGTCGTCGCCGGCGTACAGCACCGCCTCCGCGCCGGTCTCCTTCACGTACTCCTCCAGCGCCACCCCCTTGTCCATGCCCGGCGGGCGCAACTCCAGGACGAGGCGGCCCGGTTCGACGATCAGGCCGTGCCGCGCCGCCAGGCTGTCCAGCGGGGCACGCAGGGCCTCGAAAGCCGCCTCCGGGTCCGCGGCGCGGCGGGTGTGCACCGCGACCGCGCGGCCCTTCTCCTCGATCCAGGTGCCGTCGTCGGCGCCGGTCTCCGCCAGCACGGCCGGGAGCTCCGCCAGGGCGGCCTCGACCCCCGGGTCGGGCGGCGGGGCGTGGACGGTGGCGGTCGCGGCGTCCCAGCGTTCGGCGCCGTAGTGGCCGAGCACCACGAGATGGTCGAGGCCCGGCGCTCCCGCGAAGCCTCCGTAGCGCACGGCCGTGCCGGCCGGGCGGCCCGTGATCACGGCGACGGCGGCGATCTGGGGAGCGAGTGCGGAGAGTGCCGGAACCACCGAGGGGTGCGCCCGGGACTGCTCCGGGTCCGCGACGATGTCGGCGAGCGTGCCGTCGAAGTCCAGCGCGACGACCGCGCGGGCGGGACGGGCGAGGAGTGCGGCGAGGCCTTCGCGGCCGGCCTGGGTTGACGGGGTCGGGATGGGGTGTGCCGGGTTACCCATGGCCCGAGCGTAGCGGTGACCGGGCGGGCGGTGGGGTCCGCGCCGCGCCCGTTCCCCTGCGGTCACCCCGACGCCAGCTGCTCCGCTATCTCCTGGATCCAACCGGAGGTCTTCGCCGGGTCGTTGAGGGTCTCGACCCACGCATCGGGCTCCAGCTTGTGCTTGGCGGGGCCGGCTTTGAGGGCGATGAGCAGGGCCCTGGCGGACTCCCGCATCTCGTCCGTCGTGCCGCCGCTCCCGGAGATGCCGGGACCCGCCGCCAGGGCGTAGATCTCGCGTGCCATGGCCTGGCGCTCGCCCTTCGACACCTTCTTCCAGAACTTCAGGGCATTCGCCAGCGAGTCCGTGCGGGACCCCTCCACCGGACTCCCGCCCTCGGGCGCCCAGCGCTCCGGGTGGCGGACCTCCTCGTAGCGCTTCGTGGCGGCGCGGAGCGCCTTGTACATGGTGACGCCGAAGACGAGACCGGCCCCGGCTCCGGCGAGGCCCCATCCGACCGGGTTGCTCGCCAGCAGGCCCGTTCCCGCCGCGACCGCCGTCACGATGCCGGCCGCGGCCTTGGTGGACTCGCCGCCGCCGCTGACGGCCTCCTTGCCGATCTTGGTGAGCTGCTTCTTCTTGGCGTACCCCTGCACCGTGCTCAGCTTTTCCACGTCCTTCTCGGCGCGCTGGAGGCTCTCGGCGGCGTCACGCGCCTCGCTCATCGACTCCCACGCCGCGTCGACGGCCTCGGAAACGGCCTCAAGACCGCCCCCCTGGTCCTCGGGCCTCCAGTAGGCGTCCAGCGCGACGTACGCCTTCGCCGCGGCCCAGTTGGCCTGCACCCGCGACTCGTCCAGCCTGGCCAGCGAGGCCTCGTGGACGAGACGGGGATCTCCCAGCGCCTTGACCTGCTTGTACTTGCGGGCCGCGCCCCCGATACGGAAGGCGGACCGGGTGGCCTTGATCGCGCCGATGGAGGCGCTGGCGACGCCGCTCGCCTCGGAGGCCATCGCGGCGTCCGCCGCCTTCTGGACCTTGGTCGCCTCCTTGGCGATGGCGGCGCTGTAGCTCCCCGAACCGGCGGCGCTGATGGCCGCGTCCGCCCCCTTGGTCTTGGCCTTCTTCCCCGCGACGTGGTGGCGGGCCCCGGTCTTGTGCTCCCTGGCGCCCAGCAGGTTCTTGTACGAGTCCATGCCGCTGGCCAGGGCGCCGGCACTCTCCGTGAGGAGGTTGCCCGACGCGGCGGAGACTCCCGAGACCGCGGCGGAGTTCTTGAGCCCCTCGTCGGCCGCGGCTGCGGCCTGCTGGGTGAGGCCCGCGTTGGTGGGGGTCTGGAAGCCCTTGACGAAGGTGTCGATCGGTTCGAGGTTCTTCTTGAACCTGTCGATGAGGCCGGCGATCCGGTCGCGGTAGTTCTTCTTCCCCTGGGCTCCCTCGGGGCCCCGGGCCCGCTGTACCGCCGCGGTCGCGGCCCGGTTGCCTGCGCGGGACTGCATCGCCAGGAGGGCGTGCTCCGTCGGGCGTACGGAGGTACCGACGGTCCCGCTCCCCGTCCGGCGCTGCCGGACCGGCGTAGGGGCGGACTGCTGTGCCGGGGAGCGAGGGACCGCGGTGCTCATGGACGTGCCTCTCCTGCGACGGACCGGGAGAGGGGAGAGTAGCCAGGCCGGGCCAACGGAAGGCGTGCGGCAGGGAAACTCTGCGGGTGGCGCGGAACGCGCCTGCCGTGGCCCGGGCCACGGGCGCCTCAGCGGCGCCCGCGCCTCGCGTCCCTGACCCGCCGCAGGCGGTTCACCGTCACCGGGTCCGCCTCCAGCGCGCGGCGGTCGTCCAGGAGCGCGTTGAGCAGCTGGTAGTAGCGGACCGGCGAGATGCCCAGCTCTTCCCTGATCGCCCGCTCCTTCGCCCCCGGGCCCGGCCAGGAGCGCCGCTCCACGGCCAGCACCGCGCGATCCTGGGCGGAGAGCGGGGCCGCGGAGTCGGAGGAACCGGAGTCGGGGGAGTCGGATCCGGAGTCGGCGGAGTCGGGGTCGGTCGGGGAGTCGGGGTCGGCGGAGTCGGGGTCGGGGGAATCAGGAGGACCGACGGTCATATGAACCAACCTACCCAGCCGCCTAGCGCGCGCTCTCCGCCTGCCGTGCCTCGGTCGCGATCTCCACGAGCACGCTCTCCGGGCTGCCACCGGGCTCGACCGCGGAGCCGATCTTCTCCTTGATCGTCTCGCTGGCCTGCGCCCAGGACGTCTTGCCGAACGGGTACAGCTGCGAGTTCGGCAGGGCCGACAGGAACGGGCGCAGCGACTTGTGCTTGTCGTCGGTCTCCATCGCGGCGGACGCGCTGGTGGTCACGGGCAGCAGGTCGTACTGGTCGGCGAAGGACAGCACGTTGTCGTCCGTGTAGGCGAAGTCGAGGAACTTGCCGATCTCCGCCCGGTGGCCGTTCTGCTTGAAGCCCATCATCCAGTCGGCCACGCCCATCGAGCCCTCGGTCGGCCCGTCGACCCCGGGCAGCGGGACCATGCCGACCTCGATGCCCTTCTTCTCCGCGTCCTGCATCAGCGTCGGGTGGCCGTTGAGCATGCCCACATCGCCCTTGGTGAACGCGTCGAAGGCCTTCGCCCGGTCGAGCTTGCCGGGGGCGACGGGGCCGGTGAGGCCCTTGCCGACGAGGTCGTTCTTCAGCCACTTGAGGGTCGCTATGTTGGCCGCGGAGTCGATGTCGTAGTTGCCGACGTCGTCCGTGTAGCCGCCGCCCCCGCTGAGCAGCCACACCAGGGTCTCGGCCTGGGACTCCTCCTGGCCGAGCGGCAGGGCGAAGGGATAGGTCACACCGCCCTGCTCCAGCGCGGCGGCGTCACTCCTGATGTCGTCCCAGGTCCGCGGGGCCCCGAGACCCGCCTTGGCGAACAGGCCCTTGTTGTAGAAGAGGAGCCGGGTGCTGGCCACGAACGGCATGCCGTACACGGTGCCGTCGACCTCGCCCGCGTCGGTGAGCGAGGGCAGGAAGTTGGACCCGGTGCGGATGGCGACCATGTCGTCGGCGGCGTAGAGCTTGTCCGCCTTGGCGTAGTCGGCGTACGCCCCGATCTGCGCGATGTCGGGGGCGTTGCCGGCCTTCACCATCTCGGCGACCTTGCGGTCGACGTCCTTCCACGAGTAGACGCTGACCTCGACCTTGATCTTCGGGTTGGTCTTCTCGAACTTCGCGGCCACGTCGTCCCAGTACTTCTGGGAGCTGTTCTGCGCACCGGTGCCGTAATCGGCCGCCACCAGCCGCAGGGTGACGTCGCTTCCGGTGTCCGAGCCGCACCCTGACAACGTTGCCGTCATACCGAGTGCGGCCACCGCCGCGGTCAGTCCCACAATGCGCCGCTGCACAGCCTTGCCCATCTCTTGATCGTTCGACGCAGGGCACCGCATGAGGCGACGTTCCCGCGTTCCTTGCTCGCCCCCGCCGCGGAGGTCTACACCAGCTGCACGGGGACCGGTCAATCTAGCAGGGCTGTTCAGGGCGTTTTGTATGGGTGCTCAACAAACCGCGCTAGTGGACTAGACCTTTTAGGGGTCGACGGGCGAAACTGTCTCCCGTGAGACACGTCATCGCCCTCGATGTGGGCGGCACAGGAATGAAGGCCGCTCTGGTCGGGGCCGGCGGCGCCCTGCTCCATGAGGCGCGCAGGGCCACCGGCAGGGACCGCGGGCCGGAGGCGGTCGTGGAGTCGATCCTGGACTTCGCCACCGAGCTGTACGCCTACGGCGAGGAGCGCTTCGGCGAGGGCGCCGTCGCCGCGGGGGTCGCCGTGCCCGGCATCGTCGACGCGGACCGGGGGACCGCCGTCTACTCCGCGAATCTGGGCTGGCGCGACGTGCCCCTGCGCAAGCTGCTCGGCGGACGGCTCGGCGGCACGCCCGTCGCGCTCGGCCACGACGTCAGGACCGGTGGCCTCGCCGAAGGGCGGATCGGCGCCGGCCGGGGAGCGGACCGCTTCCTGTTCGTGGCGCTGGGCACCGGGATCGCTGGTGCCATCGGCATCGCGGGCACCATCGAGGCGGGCGCCCACGGTTACGCGGGCGAGATCGGCCACATCGTGGTCCGTCCCGACGGGCCGGACTGCGGCTGCGGCCAGCGCGGCTGTCTGGAGACCCTCGCCTCGGCCGCCGCCGTGTCGAAGGCATGGGCCGCCGCGTCCGGCGACCCCGGCGCGGACGCCGCCGGCTGCGCGGAGGCCGTCGCCTCCGGCGACCCGGTGGCCCTGCGCGTATGGCAGGACGCCGTCGACGCGCTCGCCGCCGGACTGGTCACCGCACTCACTCTGCTGGACCCCCGCACGCTCATCATCGGTGGCGGTCTTGCCGAGGCAGGAGAAACCTTGTTCACACCACTGCGTGCGGCCGTCGAGGAACGGGTCACGTTCCAGAAGCTGCCCCACATCGTCCCGGCGGCCCTCGGGGACACCGCCGGATGCCTGGGCGCAGGGCTGCTCGCCTGGGATCTACTCTCCACGGAGGTATCCGCCTGATGGCCGGACGCGCAGACAGCACGGTTCTCACAGGTGCCCGGGTGGTACTTCCCACCGGGACCGTCGAGAACGGCCGGGTGATCGTCGAGGGCACCCGGATCGCCGGCAGCACGCGGGAGGACGCCAGAACCGTCGACCTTTCGGGCCACTGGGTGGTCCCCGGATTCGTCGACACGCACAACCACGGCGGCGGCGGCGCGTCCTTCGCCACCGGCACCGCCGAGGACGCCCTGACCGGAGCGCGGGCGCACCGCGAACACGGCACGACGACCGTCGTCGCCTCCACCGTCACCGGCGACATGGACTTCCTGGCCCGTCAGGCCGGCATGCTCTCCGAACTGGTCGAGCAGGGCGAGCTCGCCGGAATCCACTTCGAGGGCCCCTTCATCTCCCCGTGTCGCAAGGGCGCCCACAGCGAGGCGCTCCTGCGCGACCCCGACCCCGCCGAGGTCCGCAAGCTGCTCGAAGCGGCACGCGGGAGCGCCAGGATGGTCACCCTGGCCACCGAGCTCCCGGGCGGCATCGAGTCCGTACGGCTGCTCGCGGAGCACGGGGTGATCGCCGCCGTCGGCCACACGGACGCGACGTACGAGCAGACCGTCGAGGCGATCGACGCGGGCGCCACGGTCGCCACGCACCTCTTCAACGCGATGCCTCCCTTCGGCCACCGCGCCCCTGGCCCGATCGCGGCGCTCCTGGAGGACGAGCGGGTCACCGTCGAGCTGATCAACGACGGTACGCACCTGCACCCCGCGGCCCTGGAGCTCGCCTACCACAGCGCGGGCGCCGACCGGGTCGCGCTGATCACCGACGCGATGGACGCGGCCGCCTCGGCCGACGGGCTCTACGAGCTGGGACCGCTCGCCGTCGAGGTCAAGGACGGTGTCGCGCGGCTGGTCGAGGGCGGTTCGATCGCGGGCTCCACGCTCACCCTGGACACCGCCTTCCGCAGGGCAGTGACGATCGACCGGATCCCCGTCGACGACGTCGTCCGGTCCATCTCCGCCAACCCGGCCAGACTCCTCGGCCTGTACGACAGGGTCGGCTCGCTGGACCCGGGCAAGGACGCCGACCTGGTGGTCCTGGACGCGGACTTCGTGCTCAAGGGCGTCATGCGCCGGGGCGAGTGGATCGTGGAGCCCCCTGCCGTGTGACAGCCCGGCGCCGGGCCGGCCCTGGCGGCGACAGTCTGTGGAACACGTAACGAAGAGACGGCGGTTGTCCCGGAAACCTGGGACGACCGCCGCCTCTTTGGCATGATCACGGAGACAGTGCCGCGGGGAGACGGCGCGCGACGGACGACCAAGGAACCGGGGGACGGTACAGGTGATACTCACCGTCACGCTGAACACGGCACTCGACCTGACGTACTCCGTACCCGCCCTCGTCCCGCACACCAGCCACCGTGTCCACGAGGTGAGCGAACGCCCCGGCGGCAAGGGCGTCAACGTGGCCCGGGTGCTCGCGGCGCTCGGCCACGACACCGTGATCACGGGCTTCGCGGGCGGCGCCACCGGGGCCGTCCTGCGCGAGCTCCTCGGGTCGCTCCCCCACCGCCCCGCCGACGCACTGGTCACCGTCGCGGGCAACACCCGCCGCACCCTCGCCGTCGTCGACCGTTCCAGCGGTGACACGACCCAGCTCAACGAGCCCGGCCCGCACATCGGAGCCGGTGAATGGGCGTCCTTCCTGGGGACGTTCGGGGAGCTGCTGCCCGGCGCCGATGCCGTCGCCCTCTGCGGCAGCCTGCCACCCGGCATCCACGTCGGCGCGTACGCGGAGCTCGTCCGGCTCGCTCGCTCCGCCGGCGTACCCGTACTCCTGGACACCGGCGGCGAACCCCTGCGCCGTGGCATCGCCGCCCGCCCCGATCTCGTCAAGCCGAACGCCGACGAACTCGCCCAGCTCACCGGCGCCCGCGAGCCCCTGCGCGCCACCCGCGACGCCCGCCGGCGTGGCGCGCACAGCGTCGTCGCCTCGCTCGGCGCCGACGGGCTCATCGCCGTCACCCCCGACGGCGTCTGGAAAGCCGCACCGCCGTCCGCCGTACGGGGCAACCCGACGGGCGCGGGCGACTCCGCCGTGGCCGGGCTGCTGTCCGCCCTGGTCGAAGGGCTGGGCTGGCGCGAGCGGCTGACCCGCGCGGTGGCCCTGTCCGCGGCGACCGTACTGGCCCCGGCGGCCGGCGAGTTCGACCTCGCCGCCTACGAGGACCTGCTGACCCGGGTCAGCGTCGACCAGCACACCACCGCCACCTGAACCGTCCCGCGCGGCCCGTCAGTTCACCAGCACGATCTTCCCCCGGGCATGCCGGCCCTCACTCAGTTCGTGCGCGGCGGCGGCCTCGTCGAACGGGAACGCCCCCGCGACCGGCACCCGCAGCCGGCCTTCATGGGCGAGCGTGACCGCCGCCGCGAGACCGTGCACCGCCAGCGGGTCGGCCGAGGCCCTCACCGCCTCGCCCGTGTCATCGGCCGGCGCCCCGTGCGACAGGTGCACCCCGTGGGCCGCCGCGCCGAGATCCGCGATGGTCACCACGCGTGCCGGGTCCCCCGCCACGGCGACCAGGTCGGGCAGTGCCCCTCCGGCGCAGTCGAACACGGCGTCCACCCCGGCCGGCGCCAGTGCGCGCACCCGCTCGACGAGCCCCGTGCCGTACGTCGTCGGCTCCGCGCCGAGCGAGCGCAGAAAGGCGTGGTTGCGCTCGCTCGCCGTACCGATGACCGTGGCACCGCGCGCGAGAGCGAACTGGACCGCGACGCTCCCCACCCCGCCGGCCGCACCCTGCACGAGCACGGTGTGTCCGGCGTCGACGGCGAGCCGGTCGAGCACCCGGGTGGCCGTCTCCACGGCGCCCGCGGCGCCGCCCGCCTCCTGCCAGCTCCACCCGGCCGGCTTGGGCGCCCACGCCGTCAGAATCGCGAAGTCGGCGTTGGCGCCCCGGGCGGCCGGGTCGGTCATGCCGAACACCTCGTCGCCGGTGCGCACACCGGTGACGCGATCGCCGACCTCGTCGACCACCCCCGCGGCGTCGAACCCGGTCCGGTAGGGGAACGTCAAGGGCACCACGTCACGCATCGCCCCGGACCTGATGCGCGTCTCCCCGGCCGAGACCCCGGAGGCCCGTACCGCGACGCGGATCTCGTGCGGTCCGGCGTGCGGCGCCTCCACCTCGGCTACATGCACGACGTCGGGCGGACCGTATGTGTCGAACTGAATCGCTCTCATGCGCCGAACGTAACGGAGCACCCCGTCCGTTTGGCTAAAGTGAGAGTGATGACCCGACAAGTGGGAACGCCCCTGCGCTCGGACGCCCGCGACAACCGCGGACGCATCCTCGCGGTCGCCCGCGTGGCGTTCGCCGCCGAAGGCATCGATGTGCCGATCCGGGAGATCGCCCGGCGCGCAGGGGTCGGGGTGGCCACCGTCTACCGGCACTTCCGGACCAAGGAGGACCTGCTGGCCGATGCCTTCGCCGAGCAGATGGCCTCCTGCTCGGCGGTCATGGAGGAGGGCCTGGCGGAGCCCGATCCCTGGCGTGGGTTCTGCCGGGTGATCGAGGGGCTCATGGAGGCGCACGCCCTCGACCGGGGCTTCGCCCGCGCGTTCACCTCGCGGCTTCCCCGGGTCGCCGGCTTCGCCGAGGAACGCGACCGCACGCTGCGCATGATGTACGAACTGGTGCGGCGCGCGAAGGAGACGGGCTCCCTGCGGGCGGATTTCGTGGTGGAGGACATCAGCCTGGCGCTGATGGCGAACGAAGGCATCCGCGCCGAGTCGCCCGGGATGAGGGCGGCGGCGTCACGCCGCTTCGCCGCCCTGATGATCCAGTCGTTCCGGGCGGACCCGGTACCGGCTCCGCTCCCACCGGCCGTCCGGCTGCCCCTGTCGCGCTGAGAACCGTCTGTCCGGGAAATCCAGCCCGGCCGCGATCAGCCGAGCACGAACTCGCCCCCGGCCGCGGTGGCCAGAGCGGGCCCGAAGGCCGCCGCCGGGGTGTAGGCGCCGGGCTCGGCCTCGCCCCGTGACAGCCGCAGGGCGGTCTCCGTGGCGACGTCGGCCGTGTAGTCCATGCCGTCCCCGGCGCGCAGCCAGCCCTCGCGGCCGGTGCCGTCGGGCCAGGTGACGACGGCGTGCCCCCAGGAGTGCTGTCGGGGCCTGGGAGTGGCCCGACCGGTCATCCGTGCCATCCGGCGGACAGCGAACCGGCGCAGGGACGGGACGGACAGCAGCGCCCCCAGCAGGGGCAGTACGGCCCGGACGACGGGCGAGGCCGGGGCCAGTGCGGAGGTCACGGTGACGGACGGCGCCCCGCTCGCCAGCCGGGCGGCCAGGAGCTCGCCCGACGGGACACCGGCCGACTTCACTCGCTGCCCGTCGGGCAGCGTGAGGTGCTGCGGGCTCCCGCCGAGCCGGGCCCTGACCGGTCGGCCGTTCTCGTAGCGGCGTCCGCCGGTGGTCAGCACGTCGACGACGGAGAGAGCGAAGGCGGTGCCCATAGCCCCGGCCTCGACCGCCACCGACGCCAGGGCGTCCACCCGCACCTCCTGCGGAGTGGGACGGCCCTCGCACAGTGTCGCCACGACCGCCTCGGTCGCCAGGACGCCGAACCCCGCGCCGGTCACCAGGGTGCTGCCCGCGGCCTTCGCGTCCTGGTGCAGGCCGAGCAGCAGGGGGATGGCGGTCAGATCGGCGGCCAGGTCCACGTAGTGCCCGCCCGGCATGCAGGCTCGGGCGATCGGCGCGCCCGTCGCGGCGTAGTCGCCGATGGTGTTGACGACCACGGCGGGCCGCTGCCGCGTGATCTCGGCGGCGATGCGCTCCGCCGTACCGGCGACGAGTGTCCTCGCCCCGGCGTCCGGGCCGAGAGCCGCCCCGGCCGCGCGCAGACGCTCCTCGTCACGCCCCACCAGCACGGGCACGACTCCCTGGGCCACGAGGCGTGCGGCGACCGCACGGCCGATCCGGCCCGTGGCGCCCAGGATCCACACCTCGCCGGTCCGCCTGCCCTGCTCCGCTTCGTCCGACGTCGTCCTGTTCGGCATCGTGATCATTCCTCCCATCGTGATGTCTCACTGTGTCATCACTGAGGCTAGCACCGATGACACAGTGAGACATCAGCTTGGTAGGATCGGACCATGGCGAGATGGGACCCCGGAACGGAAGAGCGCCTCAAGAAGGCCGCGCTGGAGCTCTACGGCGAGCACGGATACGACAGCGTCACCGTGTCGCAGATCGCCGAGCGCGCGGGAATCACCCGGCGGTCCTACTTCCGCTACTTCGCCGACAAACGCGAAGTCCTGTTCGCGGGCTCCGAGCAGCTTCCCGGCGCGGTGGCCGCCGCGGTCCTGGACGCCGAGGGGGGCCTGTCCCCCCTGTCCACGGCGCTCGACGCCCTCACCCGGGTCGGCGCGCGGCTCGGCGCGCTCATCGAGCACGCCGCGGAACGCCGCGCCGTGATCAACAGCAGCGCGGAACTCCAGGAACGCGAGCGCACCAAGCACGCCGAGGTCACCACAGCGATACGTGACGCGCTCCGACAGCGCGGCGTGGATCCCGACAGGGCCGGTCTTGCTGCCCAGATCGCAACGGTCGTCTTCCAGAACGCGTTCGCCCGGTGGGTCGACGCCGAGGGACGCACCGACCTCCCGTCCTGCCTCCGCACCGTCGCCGCGTCGGTGCGGGAAACCCTGACCGACGACGAACAGCCGAAAACACCGCGTCCCGGCTCGCTGCGCGATGACCGGGACGACGGTGTTGTTGCCGGGGGCTCCTGAGCGGGCGGTCAGCCCTTGACGTGGCCCGACTTCAGCGACAGCTGGTCGAGGTTGGCGTCACACGAGTCGCCCTCGTTGCAGGACAGCATCAGGGTGTTCGGCCCCTCCTTCAGCTGCACGAAGGCGTACGTGTTCGTCCAGCCCTTCTCCAGGTCACCCTCCGCGGCCTGCGCGTAGTTCTTCATGTTGATCGAACGGGGGTCCTCGTCGTTGACCGTGAGGGACGTCTTGGCGTCCTTGCCCGGCACCCCGTACGTCACGAACAGCGTGTACTCGCCGCCCTTCGGCACCTCGACCGTCCAGGTCGCCGACCGGCCGACCTCGTTGAGGCTGATGTACTGGCCGTTGGCGCTCTTGGCACCCTTGACCGTGTTGTCCAGGGCGGCCGTACCGCCGAGCGTCAGCGTCGCCGCGTCCTGCTCAGGCAGATTGACGGGCTTCTCGGACGCGTCGGCGGACTTCTCCGGCTCCGGGGAGTCCTGGACCTCGCCGGCCGGGCCCTCCGACGAACCGGCCTCGGCCTTCTTGTCCCCGTTGTCGTCGCCCGTCATGAGCGCGGCACCGATACCGATGAGCACCACCGCGACCACGGCGACGGCCGCGATCAGCAGCGCCTTGGTGTTGGGGCCGCCACGGCCGGAACCGGAGTTCCTGCCGTCCCCGCCCCCGCCGTACGGCGGGACCTGGCTCTGCGCCGCGGGAGCACCGCCGGGATAGGTCTCCGGCGCCGCGTACTGCGCGTTCGGCTGACCGTACTGCGGAGGCTGCTGTCCGTACGCCTGCTGCGGCGGGACCTGCCCGTACTGGCGCTCACCGACCGTCCGCACCTGGTTGTACGACGTCCTGGGCACCCCGGGCTGTGCGGCCGGACCCGGGTAGCCGTATCCACCCTGCCCGGGCGGCTGTGCGCCTGCCGCCCGCCCGTCCTCGTACAGATAGCCGAACGGATCGTCGTCCTCGGGCTTGCTCGCGCCGTTGTTTCCGGCCGTCATCCCTGGGTCACTCCTCACCATGTCGCCAGCCGTCGCCGACCGGCCGAGCCTACCCCGAACGGAGCACGCGTCGAATTGCCATCGGCCCCCCGGAAAACCGGGCGGTGTACGGGGACAGCCGGGGCATGAACGTCAGCCGGCTCTGCGGTGAACCTTCGACCGGGACCGCTTCTCCATGTACATCCGCTGGTCGGCGGAGTGCAGGACCTCTTCCTCGGTCATGCCGCACTCGGCCCAGCCGATACCGAAGCTCGCCCCGACCCTGACTGCCCGGCCGTCCACCCGGATGGGCGGAATAATGGCATTACGCAAGCGTACGGCCAGATCTGCGGCATCTGCCGACCCGAGACCGTCCGCGAGGACGACGAATTCGTCACCCCCGAGCCGCGCGACGGTGTCACCGTCCCGTACGCAGGTCGTCAGCCGCCTGGCGACCTCGATGAGAACCGCGTCACCCGCGTGGTGCCCGAAACGGTCGTTGATGGACTTGAAGCCGTCCAGGTCGCAGAAGAGCACCGCGAGCCCCTTGGCCCCGTCGTCGCGGTCCGGATCGGGCGCCACGATGTGCACATGGTGGTCGTAGGGTCCGACACCCGGAGCCGCCTCCCCCTCGTGGCCGTCCGCCCGGTAGCCGTGGGCCGTGCTCTCCACGTCGCCGTAGGCGGCGTCCAGCGCCTCGATCGCGGTGGAGGTCACGGCGTGAGGCCTCTCACACAGCCGCGCGCCGAGCCGGGCGCGCAGCTCCGCGCTGTTGGGCAGACCGGTGAGCGCGTCGTGCGAGGCGCGGTGCGCGAGGTGCAGCTCGTTGCGCTTGCGCTCCTCGATGTCCTCGACATGCGTGAGCAGGAAGCGGGGGCCGTCGGTGGTGTCGGCGACGACGGAGTTGCGCAGGGAGACCCAGAGATACGTGCCGTCCCTGCGGCCGAGCCGCAGCTCCGCCCGGCCGCCCTCGGCCGAGGTGCGCAGCAGGGTGCCGATGTCCTCGGGGTGGACGAGGTCGGCGAAGGAGTAGCGGCGCAGGACGGACGCGGGGCGCCCCATGAGGCGACAGAGCGCGTCATTGGTGCGCAGCAGCCTGCCGTGCTGCTCGCCCCCGATCTCGGCGATGGCCATGCCGCTCGGCGCGTACTCGAAGGCCTGACGGAAGGATTCCTCACTGGCTCGCAGCGCCTGCTGCTCGCGCTCCAGTCTGACCAGGGCGCGCTGCATGTTTGCTCGAAGGCGAGCGTTACTGATCGCAATGGCCGCCTGGGATGCGTACATCTGGAGGGCTTCACGGCCCCAGGCGCCGGGTCGACGGCCGTTGCGCGGCCTGTCGACCGAGAGGACCCCGAGAAGATCCAGGCTTCCTCCGCCGGAGGCGTACATGGGGGCGTAGAGGCGGTCCAGGGGGTGCCACTCGTCCTCGAAGCGGGGCTCGGGCCCGTCGGTGTGCCACTGCGGTACGTCGTCGTCGAGGAGCACCCAGCCCTCGGTGTGCGGTATGAACCGGAGCTCGTCCCAGGCCTCGCCCATCGACAGCCTGCGCTCCCAGGATTCACGGGAGCCGACACGGCCGGTGATCAGGGATTCCGCGGCCCTGTTGCCGGCGAACGCGGCGACGACGAGATCGCCGTCGGGCCGGACGAGATTCACGCAGCCCAGTTCGTACCCGAGGCCGGCGACGATGCCGTCGGCCACGGACTGCAGCGTGTCCGCCAGGCTCCGCGCCGTATTGAGATCAGCGACGGCCTGGTGCAACTGCCGCATGGTCGCAAGGCGGACGTACGGCTCCGACTCGGCCTCCATTGCTCGCACTCCCTGAGACCTCGACAGCAACTCCAGGTTTCATATCGACGTACTTGTTGCACTGTCACGGCCACTGAATCACAGTGAGCTGTGCACCCGGTACACAGGGTCAACAAATATTGCTCTCTGTGACTCAAGTCACAACAGATGGTAAAGAGTTGTTCGAGGCTCCCTCAGAGGCCGCTGTTGTTCTCCACAAGCAAATCGGCGCTCCTCCGGAACCGGTCCCGGACCGTGGTCCTAGGACCCGGCTGGTCCTGTGGCCCGATGCGAGCCCGCGTGTCGCGGGACTAGCGTGCCCGGTGTGCTGCAGAAGACTCCCCCCGCCTCGCGATCCGAAGCCGTCCCCCATGCTGAAGGGGTGAGCAACGACGAATTCCGCGCCGCCCTGTCCCGCCTGGCCGCGGGCGTGGTGCTGGTCACCGCGCAGGAGCCGCCGCTGGACGCGGACGGCCGGGGCGAGGACGTCGGGATGACGGCGACCGCCTTCATGTCCGTGTCCCTCGACCCGCCGCTGGTCATGGTGAGCCTGCGCAACGACTCACGGATGGACGACCTGCTGGCCGAACAGCCCCTGTGGGCGGTGTCGGTACTGGCGCAGAGCCAGCGGCAGATCGCCGGCCGGTTCGCCATGAAGGGGCGGATCAGTGACCGACTGCTGTTCGAGGACATCCCCGGCACACGGGGCGACACCACGGGCGCGCTCCTGATGGGCGGGGCACTGGCCACCCTGGAGTGCCGCACGGAGCAGCGGGTCCCGGCGGGCGACCACACGCTGGTGATCGGCCGGGTGCTGACGGCATCGCTGCCGAGCTCGGACGGCGAGCCGCTGACGTACTTCAAGGGCCGCTACCGGCAACTGGGCTGAACACCGGGCCGCTCGCGGCCGCCTTCTCCCCCACCGGGCCGCTCGCGGCCCGCTCTCCGCCGGACCCTCGCGGCGGGTTCCGCCTTACCAGTCGCGGCCGGAGCGCCCCCGCTTCGTGTCGCCGCGCTGCTTCTTCTCGCGCAGCCTGCGTTCGTTGATCCCGCGCGGAATCTTCTTCTTGAGGCGCGGCTTCGGCGGTGGCGCGGTGGCCTCCGCCAGGAGCGCCGCGAGCCGCACGGCGGCCGTCTCACGGTTGCGCCACTGGGAGCGGTGCTCCGAAGCGCGTACGGACACGACACCGCCGACCAGCCGGCTCGCGAGGCGTTCGAGCGCACGGGCCTTCCACACCTCGGGCAGGGACTCGGTCGCCGCGAGGTCGAAGCGGAGCTCCACCTGGGAGTCGCTCGTGTTGACGTGCTGCCCGCCGGGCCCGGAGGACCGCGAGAAACGCCACATGAGTTCGGCCTCCGGCAGGGAGACCGAACCGCGGATGACATAGGGCCCGGACATGACACCCATGTTCCCTGGCGCGCGGCCGGTTCGTCACCTTGTTTTGCGCGCATCCGGCCGGAAATTCGGCAAAGAAAGTAAAGCGAACAGGAACCTCGTAGTCTCTTGCCTGCGTTAGGACGGGTGACGGTAGCTTTCGTGATGGCACGAAGCCCGCACACGACGAGGAAAGGGACTTCCCATGGCTGTAAGCCTGTCCAAGGGCGGCAACGTCTCGCTCACCAAGGAGGCCCCGGGCCTGACCGCCGTCACGGTCGGCCTCGGCTGGGACGTCCGCACCACCACCGGCACGGACTTCGACCTCGACGCCTCGGCGATCGCTGTCAACGCCGCCGGTCAGGTCTACTCCGACGGCCACTTCGTCTTCTTCAACAACAAGGCGACGCCGGACCAGACCATCGTCCACACCGGTGACAACGTCACGGGCCAGGGCGAAGGCGACGACGAGCAGATCAACGTCAACCTCGCGGGCCTTCCGGCGGACATCGACAAGATCGTCTTCCCGGTCTCCATCTACGACGCCGAGGCGCGCAGCCAGAACTTCGGCCAGGTGCGGAACGCCTTCATCCGCATCATCAACCAGGCCGGCGGGACCGAGATCGCCCGCTACGACCTGAGCGAGGACGCCGCCACCGAGACCGCCATGGTCTTCGGCGAGCTCTACCGCAACGGCGAGGAGTGGAAGTTCCGCGCCGTAGGCCAGGGTTACGCCTCGGGTCTGAGCGGCATCGCCCAGGACTTCGGCGTCAACCTCTGAGGTAGCGGCTTCCCGCGCGAGCCCTCGTCCGACTCCGGTCGGCCGGGGGCTCCCGTGCGTCCGGCCGCGTTCGGGCGTCCTTCGCGCGACGCCAGGACCGTGTGCGTAGCTGACTTCGCTTCATATAGCGGACACAGAAGAACTCCAGTCGGACAAGAACTGGTCAAAAACTTGTGAGGTAATTGTCGGCGACCCGTCAAAGTCGTTCATTCAGTGGCACGCTCTCTGCTCGTAACCCCCACAGGAACGAGCAACGGAGAAGGCATGACCCCCCACATGAACACCCGTCGCGCCGCCGCCCTGGCCGCTGCCGCAGCGATGGTCGTCGTCGGCATCCAGACCGGTACCGCAACGGCCGGTTCGCGCACCGCGGATGACACCGCCTCTTCCTCCCGCACCGTCGCCGGCGCCACCGCGCTCGGCGTGAACACGGCGACCCAGCGCGCCACCGCCCTCCAGTCCGCCCAGTCCGACGCCCCGGCCGCCGCGAAGTCCCTCGGACTCGGCAGCCAGGAGAAACTGATCGTCCGTGATGTGATCAAGGACGCCCACGGCACCGTCCACACCCGCTACGAGCGCACCTACGCCGGACTGCCGGTCCTCGGCGGCGACCTCGTCACGCACACCGCCGCCGACGGCGCGTCGAAGGGCGTGGACAAGGCCACCGACGCCCGCATCACCGTCCCCTCGACGCAGCCGAAGCTGAAGGCCGCGGCGAACGCGCGCACCGTCGTCTGGGCGGGCAGCGGCAAGCCCGCCCTCGCCTTCGAGACCGTCAAGACCGGTGTCCAGAAGGACGGCACACCCAGCCGGCTGCACGTCATCACCGACGCCACGACCGGCAAGCAGCTGCACAGCTACGAGGCCATCGAGACGGGCACCGGCAACAGCCAGTACAGCGGTGAGGTCGAGCTCTCCACCACCGAGAGCGGTTCGGGCTTCGAGCTGACCGACGGCGACCGGGGCGGCCACAAGACGTACGACCTCGGCCAGGGCGAGAGCGGCACCGGCGAGCTCGTCACCGACGACGACGACACCTGGGGCGACGGCACCGGCGACGACGGCCAGACCGCCGCGGTCGACGCCCACTACGGTGCGGCGGCGACCTGGGACTTCTACAAGTCGGAGCTGGGCCGCGACGGCATAGCCGGGGACGGCAAGGCGGCGTACTCCCGCGTCCACTACAGCAGCGGCTACGTCAACGCCTTCTGGGACGACAGCTGCTTCTGCATGACCTACGGCGACGGTGCCGACGACAAGAGCGCGCTCACCGCGGTCGACGTCGCCGGCCACGAGATGAGCCACGGCCTGACGGCTGCCACCGCCAACCTCGACTACGCCGGTGAGTCCGGTGGCCTCAACGAGGCGACCAGCGACATATTCGGCACCTCCGTCGAGTTCTTCGCCGACAACGCCACCGACCCCGGTGACTACCTCATCGGCGAGAAGCTCGACATCAACGGCGACGGAACCCCCCTGCGCTACATGGACGAGCCGAGCAAGGACGGCGGCTCGGCCGACTACTGGGACGCCGACCTCGGCGACCTGGACGTCCACTACTCCTCCGGTGTCGCCAACCACTTCTTCTACCTGCTGGCCGAGGGCAGCGGAGCCAAGACCATCGGCGACGTCGACTACGACTCCCCGACCGCCGACGGCTCCACGGTCGAGGGCATCGGCCGCCAGGCCGCCTACCAGATCTGGTACAAGGCGCTCTCCGTCTACATGACGTCGAGCACCGACTACGCGGACGCCCGCGTCGCGACCGAGAAGGCCGCCACCGACCTGTTCGGGGCGGACAGCACCGAAACCGCGGCCGTCGACGCCGCCTGGACCGCCGTCAACGTGAAGTAACGGCGCCCCCAGGGGAGTCCCACGGGAGTCCCGACTGAAGTCCCACAGGAGTCGGCCGGCCTCGGGCGGGCCGGCTCCTGCCGTCGACGCGGCGACCTACGAGTGGTCCAAGGATGTCATCCAGGCGGTGGACCAGGCGGCCGTGGAGAAGAACTCGGATCACTACAGCTCGGGCATCGGCGGTACGTACAGCCTCATCGACGCCTGGGCCGAGGACCGGGGTGTGGACGTCGACGACCCGAAGAACAGCAAGAACGACCCCGACCGGGACGCCTGGCAGGCTATGCGCAACGAGGCCAAGCAGCCCTACTCGGGATCGAGCGGCGACGGCGCTGTCCACCTCGGACGGGACTGAGCACGAATGAGCACGGAAACACCCCGCAAGGACCGCCGGGTATGGCTGGTCGCTGCCTCCATCTGCGCGCTGGTCGTGGTGGCGGGGGTGACAACGGCGACCAACACCAACGCTCTGGGGCCGAACGACCTGTGCGACGGGTGGCTGAGCAGCGGGGACGTCGGGAAGACTTTCGACGGATTCGGCCGGGTGACCGGGAAGACCGATCACGCGGACAGCTGCTTCGTGGAGCAGTCCGGCTGGCTCCCGGGCGCCAAGGACGCGCAGGTGGCTCTTGAGCCGTTGTCCGTCAACGCCGTCGACCCCTTCGCCCGAGGGGGGTGGGATGTGTCGGGTGCCCAGAACATCCTGCCCGGCGCCCTGCCCGGCGCCTTCGACCAGCACGGCAACGGCTGGGTGTCCCTTCCGGCCGGCTGCGCGGCGATAGGCGACGGGACGGCACCGGGCTCCCGTACGGTCCTGCATGTCAACGTCAGGCGGGGTGACGTGGATCCGACGGAGCTCGCCCGGCTGGCGCAGGGAGCCGCCCGTGAGCTCGCCGCCGACCACGACTGCGCACCCGCCGCCCCACAGCCGAAGAACGCCACGGCGGACCTCGTCGCAGCATCCGCTCCCGCCAAGAGCGACCCGGCCGAGGTGTGCGGCCTTGACGGCTTCGCCCTCGGAGCCGAGGCTCCTGCGGGCAGCCCTCTGCGGGAACAGACCTCGGGCTCCCGCGACGACTCCTGGTTCTGCGACCTCTCCCTCGACCACCCCGCCACAGGCCTGCCCCGGGACGACGAGCGCGAGCCCTTCGTCCGCCTCGCGATCATCCGCAACCCGGAACTGCTGGCGGCGGCGAAGGAACGGCGCTTCGACCATGCCGTCTGCGGCGGCAAGGAGACCTACTTCGCGATGGACACCGCCACCTACGTCTACGCCCCGGACACCCCGGAGGAGAAGGCCGAAGCGACCCTGTTCAAGGCATCCGACGTGGCAGACCGCTTCACCGAGGCCGCACGCGCCTCGCTCGGCTGCGCCTGACCCGGCGTGCGGGCCGGACGGCACGGCCTGCCCGCGCGGCATGACACCATCGAACCGTGCTCGACATCGGCTACTCCCTCTCCCGGCGCTTCCCGGACCCCCCGCAGACCGACTACCGCCGCGCGGACGTCCGTGCCCTGCGGCACGACCTGTTCTCCGGGGACGTCTACCTCGCCGACACCAAAGCCGACCGCGAGGTGTCCACAGCCTGGGGATGGGTCCCCGTACTCGACTTCGCCTGGGCCCTGTGCGACATCGTCGAGCAGATCGACCGCGACCCCCGGGGCAACCGCTCGCACCGCCAGCAGTACGCCGAGCTCGACTTCACCGAGTCCTCCGACCGCATGCTCTTCGAGCGCCGCTTCGGCTGGGTCGACGTCGAGGCCGACTGGATGCCCGGCGACGAGCCCCCGCTCACCTTCAGCCACTCCCTGCTGCGCCGCGAGGCCCGCGACTTCCTGCACGACCTCATCGCCGACCTGGCCGACATGCACGAAGGCCTCGCCGACAACCCCGTCGTATGGGACCTCCAGGCCCGCTTCCCCCGCCTCTGACAGCCCCGCAGACCCACAGGAAAGCCGACAGGCCGTCGCGCTAACCCTCCACCCGCACCCCGATCTGCGCCGCGAACGCCGGAGCCAGCTCCATCAGCTGCGACGGGCTGATCACCGCCCCCGCCAGCCGCTCCACACCCCGCGCGATGTCGAGCTCGGCGACCGTCCGCAGATCGACGGACTCCATCCGCACCGCGCTGAAGTCCGCGCGCTTCAGCACACAGTCCCGGAACTCCACCCGGACCAGCTGTGCCTCACCGAAATCCGGCTCCGAGAGCACGCACCCCTCGAACACGACGTCCTTCAGCCGCGCCTTGCGGAGATTCAGATAGTCGATCTTCCCGCCCCGCACCAGCACCCGCTCCAGCACCCCGCCGTGCAGCTGCACCCCTCCCAGCCGCGCGTCCAGGACCTCCACATCACGCAGCGACGCCCCCGCGAGATCGGTGCCCACACCCCGCACCCCCGTCAGCACCGAGTCGATGAACCTGGCCCGCACCAGCTCCGCCCGATCCAGGGCGCAGCCGCGCAGCTCACAGTCCATGAAGCGCGCTCCAGGACCCGACGCGTCGGCCAGGTCCGTCCCGTCGAACCGCACCCCGTCGTAATCGCCGTCGGGCTCCAGCCCCTCCCCGTCGAACTCCGTCAGGGGCGGCAACCGGACCTCCGGCCGCCGCGCCTCGGCCACCCCGTCCTTCGCGCCCGCGCCCCTGCTGCTCCTGTTGCCTGTACGTGCCATGCCCCCCATCGTGGCGCACACCACTGACATCGACCGCGGCCAGGTGTCACAGAACCGGCCGGCCGAACCGTCCTCCAGGCAGAAGCGCCCACCGCGAGGAGACAGCCATGCAGCGCATCCACATCGTCGGCGGCGGCCTCGCCGGACTGACCGCCGCGATCACCGCCGCCGAATCCCGGGTCCAGGTCACCCTCCACGAGGCCCACCACACCCTCGGCGGCCGGGCCAGGACCTCCGACGGCCCCTACCTCACCAACGAGGGACCACACGCCCTGTACCACCGCGGACCGCACTGGACCTGGCTCGAACAGCGAGGGCTCCTGGGCCGTGTCGCCTCAGTACCACCGCTCGAAGGCACCCGTTTCCTCTTCCACCGCGACGGCGCCCTGCGCAGGACCCCGCCCCTCGCCATGCTGCGCCTCACCCGCCGCGCCGCCCGCCGGGCCCCGGTCGACGCCGACTTCCTCAGCTGGGCCACCCGCCAGGTGGGCGAAGAAGGCGCACGCGCGGCAGCGAACTACATGGGCGTGGCCCTCTTCCACCACGACCCGGGTTCGCTCTCCGCCGCCTTCGTCCAGGAACGCCTGCGCCGCGCCACCGCCCTTCCGCCCGAGGCCCACTACCCCGTGGGCGGCTGGGCGGAGCTCGTCGACCGGATGGCGTCCCGGGCCTGGAGCCTCGGCGTGCGCATCGAAACCGCCGGACGCGTCGGCCCACGCGATCTGGCCGACTTCCACCGCAGCGGACCTGTGATCGTCGCCACCCATCTGGACTCTGCCCGCACCCTGCTGGACGACCCCGCCCTGACCTGGGACAGCGGCCGGACCGCCCTGCTCGACCTGGCCCTGCGGACCCGGCGCGGCGACCCGTTCATCATCTCCGACCTCGACGCCCCCGGCTGGATCGAACGGTTCACCGCCCAGGATCCGACCCTCGCCCCGGCGGGCGAACAGCTCGTCCAGGCACAGATCCCCCTTGCCCCGGCCGCCCCGCGCGCCGACGCCGTACGCCGCGCCGAGCACCTGCTCGGCCTCGGTTTCGCCGGTCTGCACGACCGCACAACCTGGCGCCGGGAGGCCCTGGCGTCCGGACGTACCGGCGCCGTCGACAAGCCCGGCACCACCTGGCGCGACCGGCCCGCCGTCGACCGCGGCGACGGAATCCTCCTCGCGGGCGACCAGGTGGCCGCCCCAGGACTCCTCAGCGAAGTCTCGTTCAACAGCGGCATCGAAGCGGCGGTCCTGGCTCTGGGACTCCTCGGCAGGACGGCACAGGACACTCCCCGCACAGCAGGAACTCCTTGACCTCAAGCGCACCTGAGGTGGGAGCAGTCGCCACGCACCAGCACCCGGGGAGTCCCACCCTGTACGCCATCCGCCTCCATGCCTTCGGTCCCGCGGAGGACCTCGTCCACGGAGCCTCCGGCGGTCAGATGCTCACCATCGGGCGAGGAGGGAACAGGCCGAGCACGGCGACGTAGACGGCCTCAGGCCGCGCCGAGCTCCGCCAGCGCCCCGTCGTCGAGCCGGTACACCGTCCAGCCGTCCTGAGGACGCGCGCCCAGGGACTCGTAGAAGGCGATGGACGGGGCGTTCCAGTCCAGCACCGACCACTCCAGACGCCCGTAACCGCGTTCCACGCAGATCCGCGCCAGCTCCCTCAGCAGCGCCTTCCCGTAACCGCCGCCGCGCCGCTCGGGGCGCACGTACAGGTCCTCCAGATAGACCCCGTGCACCCCGCGCCACGTCGAGAAGTTGAGGAACCACAGCGCGAAACCGACCACTTCGCCGTCGTCGTCCGACACCGCGACATGCGCGTACGCGGCGGGCCGCTCACCGAACAGGGCCTCGCGCAGCTGCTCCTCGGTGGCCTTCGCCTCGTCGAGCGCCTTCTCGTACTCGGCGAGCTCACGGACCATGGCGTAGATCGCGGGGACGTCTTCGGAAGTGGCGGTACGAATCATGGAGGCAGCCTAGGGCGCGTTTCGAAAGTCCCGCCCCAGCAGCCGGCGGCCGATCTCCGCATGGTCCGGCCACAGCCGCGGCCTCCCGCGCCCGATCCCCCACAACGCGTTCTGCAACACCCGCCCCAACGTCCACGCCCGCGCACGCTCCCGGTCAAGGCCCAGCACCCCGCACAGCAGATCGAACCTCCACAGCACATCGGACGCGTCGAACCTCTGGTCAAGCGCCGGGAAGAGATCGAACCCCGGATCGCCCGCGAGAGGCTTCGGATCCAGCACGACCCACTCCCCCGCCCGGTGCTCATCCGCGCGCCCGGCCAGGATGTTCGCGTAGTGCAGATCCCAGTGCAGCAGACGGTCCCCCGGCTCCCCCGCGACCTCCTGTACCGCGGACGCGCAGTCCAGCAGCAGCCGCCGCTCCCGCGCATCCGTCAGCAGGCCGACCGCCCCGGGGGTCTCCTCCAGCATCCTGGCCGCGGCGTCCGCCAGCCGCCTCATCCCCGGCGGAGCCGGCACACGCACCAGCCGGGCCAGCGACTGAGCGAGCGTCCGCACCGCCACCCGCACGTCCGGGACGCCGGTCAACGGCCGCCGCTCGTCGAGCCGTTCCAGCAGCATCGTGCCCGTCGCCGCGTCATGCTCCAGCAGGCCCACCACCCCCGCGCCCGCCGCACCCCAGGCCCGTAGCGCGACCGGCTCCCCCACCGTCTCCGCATCCACCATCTGCAGCTTCAGCGCCGCCCCACGGCCATCGGCCTCCCGCACCACAGGAACCACCAACGCGCACATCCCGCACATCGGTGCCCCGTCGGGCCGCAGCCCCCACTCCTCCAGGAACCTCCCCGCCAGCCCCGGCAGCCCGACGGCGAACTCCCGTCCCGCCGCGCCCTTGTGCTCACTCAGATTCACGGCCAAGTCATCCGGAACGTCGATCACGCCTGCGAGCGTAGGGCCTCACCAAGCGGTACCGTCCCACCAGCGACTGGGCTGCACACGGACAAGCAGGGGACACATGAGCACCGTCAGTACCGTCAACGGCGGCATATCGTTCTGGTACGCGAACGAGGGCACCCCGGCCCCACGCGAACCCCTGCCCGGCGGCACGAGCGCCGACGTCTGCATCGTCGGCGGCGGCTACACCGGACTCTGGACGGCGTACTACCTCAAGAAGGCCGTCCCCTTCCTCAACATCACCGTCCTCGAAGCGAAGTTCTGCGGCTACGGCGCATCCGGCCGCAACGGCGGCTGGCTCTACAACGGCATCGCGGGCCGCGACCGCTACGCCAGGCTGCACGGCCACGACGCCGCCGTCCGCCTCCAGCAGGCCATGAACGACACCGTCGGCGAAGTCATCCGCATCGCCGGCGAGGAGAACATCGACGCCGACATCCACCACGGCGGTGTACTCGAAGTCGCCCGCACCCCCTCCCAGCTCGCCCGCCTCAAGGACTTCCACTCCGTCGAGATCGCCTTCGGCGAGACCGACCGCGTCCTGCACGGCGCCCGCGACACCGCCGAACGCGTCCGAGTGTCCGGAGCCGTCGGCTCCAGTTGGACCCCGCACGGCGCACGCCTGCACCCCGCCAAACTCGTCAAGGGCCTCGCAGACACCGTGGAGGCCCTCGGCGTCACGATCCACGAGTCGACCCCCGTCACCGAGATCAAGCCCAAGCACGCCGTCACCCCGTACGGCACGGTCCGCGCCCCCTACGTGCTGCGCTGCACCGAGGGCTTCACCGCGGGGCTCAAGGGCCAGAAGCGCACCTGGCTCCCCATGAACTCCTCGATGATCGTCACCGAGCCCCTGTCCAAGACCCTCTGGGACACCATCGGCTGGGACGGCCGCGAGACCCTGGGCGACACGGCCCACGCCTACATGTACGCCCAGCGCACCGCCGACGACCGCATCGCCATCGGCGGGCGCGGGTTCCCCTACCGCTACGGCTCCGCGACCGACCACGACGGACGCACCCGCCCCGCGACCGTCGAGGAACTTCGCGACCTGCTCGTCCGCTTCTTCCCCACCACCGCGGGCACCCGCATCGACCACGCCTGGTCCGGCGTGCTCGGCGTTCCCCGCGACTGGTGCGCGACCGTCACCCTGGACCGCTCCACCGGCCTCGGCTGGGCCGGCGGCTACGTCGGCTCCGGCGTCGCCACCGCCAACCTCGCGGCCCGTACCCTGCGCGACCTGATCCAGCAGGACTCAGGCCAGGCCGGCCCCACCGACCTGACCGCCCTGCCCTGGGTCAACCACAAGGTCCGCCGCTGGGAACCCGAACCCCTGCGCTGGCTCGGCGTCCACGCCCTGTACGCCGCCTACCGCACGGCGGACCGCAGGGAGACCACCTCACCGCGCCTCGGCACGGACCGCGTCGCGAAGGTGGCGAACCGCATCGCGGGCCGCCACTGAACCGGCCGGTCCGCGGCCTTCAGGCGGCCTCCGCCCCGTCCCGGTGGTCGTCCCGCCTGCCGTCCCGGTGAATCGGCGTCGCGGAACCCGTCAGCGGGACACCCGTCCCACCCCTCCGGGCCGCCACGATCTCCGCCGCGATGGACAGGGCCGTCTCCTCGGGCGTACGGGCCCCGATGTCAAGACCGATCGGCGACCTCAGCCGAGCCAGCTCCTCGTCCCCCAGGCCCGCTTCCCGCAGCTTCCGGTCGCGGTCCGCATGGGTCCGGCGCGACCCCATCGCTCCCACGAACGCGACAGGCAACCGCAGGGCCTGCTCCAGCAGGGGTATGTCGAACTTCGCGTCGTGGGTGAGCACGCACAGCACCGTGCGCCCGTCCGTCCCCGTGCGCCGGAGATAGCGGTGCGGCCAGTCCACGACGAGATCGTCGGCCTCGGGGAAACGGGCCCTGGTCGCGAAGACCGGACGGGCGTCGCACACCGTCACGTGGTAGCCGAGGAACTTGCCGACGCGGACCAGCGCCTGGGCGAAGTCGATCGCTCCGAACACGATCATGCGAGGCGGCGGCACGTTCGCCTCGACGAGGAGAGTGAGGCCGCCCGGGCAGTGCGTTCCGTCCTCCGCGAGTGCGAGGGTGCCGGTGCGCCCGGCATCCAGCATCGCCCCCGCCTCGGCCGCCACCGTCCGGTCCAGCTCCGCGGAGCCGCCGTACGACCCCTCGTACGATCCGCCGGGGTGCACCAACAGCGCCCCGCCCAACAGCTCGGCCGGGCCCCGGACGACCCTGGCCAGGGCCAGAGGTCCGCCCGACGCGGCGGCCGAGAGCGCCGACCGGAACACCTCCCGGACGGGCGCTCGCGCACCGACCGGGGTCACCATGACATCGATGACCCCACCGCAGGTCAGGCCCACCGCGAAGGCGTCCTCATCGCTGTAGCCGAACCGCTCCAGGACGGTCCCACCGTCCTGGAGCGCCTGGAGGCACAGGTCGTACACCGCCCCCTCCACACAACCGCCGGAGACCGAACCGACCACCGTGCCCTCGCTGTCGACAGCGAGCGCGGCGCCCGGCCCGCGCGGCGCACTGCCGCCGACGGCCACCACCGTGGCGACGGCGAACTCCCGGCCCTCATCGGCCCAGCGGGCCAGCTCGCCGGCGATGTCAAGCATGCGGGCCCGCCGTGAGAACACGGTCCGGCCTGATGGGCAGAGTCCGATGGCGTACACCGGTCGCGTGCCAGACCGCGTTCGCGATCGCCGCCGCCGCCCCCACGATCCCGACCTCACCGATGCCCTTGATCCCGACCGGGTCGTCCGGATCCGGGTCATCCACCCAGTCCGCCTCGACGAGCGGCACATCGGCGTTCGACGCGACGTGATAGCCCGCGAGATCCGCACCGTAGAGAGCACCGGTGTTCCGGTCCCTGACGGCCTCCTCGTGCAGGGCCATGGAGATGCCCCAGATCATCCCGCCGGTGAACTGGCCACGCGCCGTGAGCGGGTTGACGATCCGCCCGGCGGCGAAGATGCCGAGCATGCGACGCACGCGCACCTCCCCGGTGGCCACATCCACGGCGACCTCGGCGAACTGCGCCCCGAAGGAATGCCGCTCCTTCTGCGCGAGGGCCCCGATGGCGGCGGTGGTGTCCGACCGCACCGTGATGCCCTCCGGCGGGATCCCGTCGCCCAGGGCGATCCGCTCCCGCAGTTCATCGGCCGCGGCCGTCACCGCCCATGCCCACGACCGGGTGCCCATCGAGCCGCCGGCGATCATCGCCTGGCCGAAGTCACTGTCACCGATCCGTACGCGCACCCGGTCGGTCGGCACATCGAGGGCGTCGGCGGCGACCAGGGTGAGGGCCGTCCGTGCCCCGGTCCCGATGTCCGCAGCATTGATCCGCACGGTGAAGGTGCCGTCGGCCTCCGCGGTCGCGGCCGCCGTGGAAGGCGCCGCCCCCGCGAAGAACGAGGCCGCCGCCGTCCCCGTACCGAGCAGCCAGCGCCCGTCCCTGCGCACCCCGGGACGCGGGTCCCGGTCGGCCCAGCCGAACCTGCGCGCGCCCTCCCGGAAGCAGGCGGGCAGATTGCGGGTGCTGAACGGCAGCCCGGAGACCGGACCGACCTCGGGCTCGTTGCGCGTGCGCAGCTCGATCGGATCGATGCCGCACTTCTCGGCGAGTTCGTCGAGCGCCGACTCCAGCGCGAACGACCCGGGCGCCTCACCGGGAGCGCGCATGAACGTCGGACTCGGCACATCGAGCCGCACGACCCGGTTGGCGGTGTGGTGAGCGGGGGCGTCGTACATCACCCGCGCCACACCCGCGCCCGACTCGATGAACTCGTGCACGGTCGAGGTGAGACTCAGGCAGCTGTGCTCCAGCGCACGCAGCCGCCCCTCGGCATCGGCACCCAGCCTGACCCGCTGCCTCGTGGGGCTCCGATAGCCGGCGAGCGAAAACATCTGACGGCGCGTCATGACGACCCGGACCGGCCGCGCCAGAGTCGTGGCCGCCATCACCGCCGCGACCTGGTGCGCGCGTACGCCCTTGCTCCCGAAGCCACCACCCACATGCTCGGACCGCACCCGCACCGAAGCCGGGTCGAGCGAGAAGAGGTTCGCGAGCTCACCCGCGACCCACACCGTGCCCTGGTTGGAGTCCACGACCTCCAGCCGGCCGCCGTCCCACAGGGCCGTCGCCGCATGGGGCTCCATCGAGTTGTGGTGCTCCTCCGGAGTGGAGTACTCGGCGTCCAGGACCACGTCGGACGCGCCCAGCTCCGCCTCCAGGTCGCCCTTCCCCGTCACCCCCTCCCCACCCGGACCTGAGATCGAGTACGCGTCCGGGTGCTCACCGGCGAACGTGACGTCGTGCGGCTCCTCCTCGTACCACACCACCAGCGCCTCGGCGGCCTCCCTGGCCTGCTCGGAGGTCTCGGCCACGACCAGCGCGACCGGCCAGCCCGCGTGCGGCACCCGGTCGTGCTGGAAGACGGCGACGGTCGGGTCCGGCGGCATCCCGAGCATGCCGACGTAATCGGTGTCGACCCGCGGGGCGTTCCCGTGGTGCAGGACAGCGAGGACACCCGGCATCTCCAGGACCTCCGCCGTCTCCACCGAACGGACACGGCCACGGGTGATGGTCGACAGCACCAGCCATCCGTGCGCGAGGCCGGCGAAGGGGATCTCCCCGGCGTAACGAGCGGCGCCGGTGACCTTGTCCCGGCCCTCCACACGGGTGTGCGCGGCGCCGACGGCCTTCGCCGCCCTGGCTGCCCCGGTCGTGGTGGTGGTCATCGGGCTGCCTCCTCGGCGAGTTCGCTCAGCACGGCGACGACGAGGTTGCGCATCAGCGTCACCTTGTATCCGTTGTGCGGCAGCGGCCGGGCGGCCGCCAGTTCGGCATCGGCCGCGGCGGCGAAGGCCGCGGCATCGGCGGGCCCGCCGACCAGGGCCTGCTCGGCCGTACGCGCCCGCCACGGACGGGAGGCGACCGCCCCGAAGGCCAGTCGCACCTCGCTCACAACACCGTCACGGACATCCAGCGCCGCGGCGATCGAACCGATCGCGAAGGCGTACGACGCCCGCTCACGCACCTTGCGGTAGCGGGAGTTGGCCGCCACCGGAGCGGGCGGCAGGGTGACGCCGGTGATCAGCGCGCCCACCGGAAGGGCGGTCTCCCGGTGCGGGGTGTCGCCCACCGGCAGATAGAAGTCGGCGAGCGGCAGCCGGCCCGGCCCGTCGGCCGTCTCGTACTCGACGACGGCGTCGAAGGCCGCCAGCGCCACCCCCAGATCGGACGGACTGGTGGCCACGCAATGGTCGGAGGCCCCCAGCACCGCGTGGTTGTGGTGCTCGCCCTCGATCGCGGGACAGCCGCTGCCGGGCACACGCTTGTTGCACGGCTTGGTCACGTCGGCGAAGTAACCGCAGCGGGTCCGTTGCAGCAGGTTCCCGCCGACGGTGGCCATGTTGCGCAGCTGCCCCGACGCGCCTGCCAGCACCGCCTGGGTCAGCGCCGGGTAGTTCCGTCGCACCTCCAGGTGCGCCGCGAGGTCGCTGTTGGTGACGGTCGCACCGATCCGCAGCCCGCCGTCCTCGGCCACCTCGATCCGGTCCAGCGGGAGTTCACGTACGTCGACGAGCCTGCCGGGCCGCTCCACACCGGTCTTCATCAGGTCGACGAGGTTCGTACCGCCGCCGAGGAACCGGGCGTCCGGGTCGGCGTCGAGCAGCGCGATGGCGCCGGAGACATCGACCGCGCGCTCATATCCGAACTCCCTCATGCCGCCGCCCCCGCACGCTTCACCACGGGCTTGCTCCCCGCGGCCCGTTCACCGTCCGCCGCTCGGGCCGTCGCATCGGCCTCGGCCGCCCTGGCGACCGCCTGCACGATCGAGACATACGCGCCGCAGCGGCACAGGTTGCCGCTCATCCGCTCCCGGATCTCCTCGGCCGTCAGCGGCGGTGGCCCCGCTTCAGGGCGTACGTCATCGGTGGCGGCACTCGGCCAGCCGGCGGCATGCTCCTCGATCACCGCGACGGCCGAACAGATCTGGCCCGGCGTGCAGTACCCGCACTGGTAACCGTCGAGATCGAGGAACGCCTGCTGCACGGGGTGCAGTTGCTCACCCTCGGCGACGCCCTCGATGGTGGTGATCTCCCGCCCCTCGGCCGCCACCGCCAGCTGCAGGCAGGCGACAGCACGACGCTGATCGAGCAGAACGGTGCAGGCACCGCATTGCCCCTGGTCACAGCCCTTCTTCGTGCCGGTCAGATCGAGCCGCTCACGCAGGGCGTCGAGCAGGGTGGTGCGGTGGTCGACGGTCAGCGTGTGCTTCTCGCCGTTGATGTTCAAGGTCACGGGGCTGTACGTCGACGTGGGCGCTGGGGCCATGATCAGCCTTCTCTCACATTCCGGACGGACACCGACGCCGGCGCGGCGACGGGGGCCAGAAGTACGGCTGTCCGCCGGGGCCGCTCACCGCTAAGGTGAACCTAACCGGACAGCTGTCCACTCAGCGTGAAAAACGTAGTGGACAGTTGTCCACTTAGCAAGGGTGGGATTCGGCCACGAACCCGCGAGGAGGACGAGTGCAGCAGAAGAAGGACGCGCCTCTGCGCTCGGATGCGCAGCGGAACCGTGAGCGCATCCTGGAGGTGGCCCTGACGGAACTGACGCTCTGCGCGGACGTCCCGCTCAGCGTGATCGCCAGGAAGGCGGGCGTCGGGCAGGGCACGTTCTACCGCAACTTCCCCAGCCGCGAAGCCCTGGTCCTGGAGATCTACCGCCACGAGATGAAACAGGTCGCCGACGCCGCGACCGAGCTGATCAGGACCCACGAGCCGGACCGGGCCCTGCGCGCGTGGATGGACCACCTCGCCGGATTCGCCATGACCAAGGCCGGCCTCGCGGACGCCATCCGCCAGGCCACCGGCGCACCGGGCAGCCCGGAGAAGCCGGGCCACACCTCGCTGATGTCCGCGGCGGAAACCCTGCTCCGCACCAACGAGAGGGCCGGCGCCATACGCCCCGGAGTGACCGCGGACGACTTCATCCTCGCCATAGCCGGCCTCTGGCAACTGGACCCCCACGGCGACTGGCAACCACGGGCCGCCCGCCTCCTGGACCTCGTCATGGACGGCTTGCGCGCGGGAGCCCCGGACGGGGGGAGCACGGAAAGGCCCAGATCAGAGGATTCCTGACCTGGGCCTTCGTGGAGCCCCCTGTCGGATTCGAACCGACGACCTACGCATTACAAGTGCGTTGCTCTGGCCGGACTGAGCTAAGGAGGCATGCGGAAGCATTGTAACCAACGCCAGGACCGGAACCCGCTCGATATTCGGGACCCCGGACTGCTGACAGATTCGAAAACGCCAGGTAGCGTCACCTCAGGTTCACTCCAGTGGACCACACCACTCCCTACTCGGATCGTCCGGCACGTTCCTGCCGGTGGAGGAGAAGAACCGTCATGGCCAGTGTCACGTTCGACAAGGCGTCCCGCGTCTACCCCGGTTCCACGAAGCCGGCTGTGGACCAGCTCGAGATCGACATCGAGGACGGCGAGTTCCTCGTCCTCGTCGGTCCTTCCGGTTGCGGCAAGTCGACCTCCCTGCGCATGCTCGCGGGTCTCGAGGACGTCAACGGCGGTGCGATCCGCATCGGTGACCGCGACGTCACGCACCTGCCGCCGAAGGACCGGGACATCGCCATGGTGTTCCAGAACTACGCGCTCTACCCGCACATGTCCGTCGCGGACAACATGGGCTTCGCCCTCAAGATCGCCGGTGTGAACAAGACCGAGATCCGGGCGAAGGTCGAAGAGGCCGCCAAGATGCTGGACCTCACCGACTACCTGGACCGCAAGCCGAAGGCGCTCTCCGGTGGTCAGCGCCAGCGTGTGGCGATGGGCCGCGCGATCGTGCGTGAGCCGCAGGTCTTCCTCATGGACGAGCCGCTGTCGAACCTCGACGCCAAGCTCCGTGTGTCGACGCGTACGCAGATCGCCTCGCTGCAGCGCCGTCTCGGCATCACCACCGTGTACGTCACCCACGACCAGGTCGAGGCCCTCACCATGGGCGACCGTGTCGCGGTCCTCAAGGACGGTCTGCTCCAGCAGGTCGACTCGCCGCGCAACATGTACGACCGCCCGGCGAACCTCTTCGTGGCCGGCTTCATCGGCTCCCCGGCGATGAACCTCGTCGAGGTCCCGATCACCGACGGTGGCGTGAAGTTCGGCAACAGCGTCGTGCCCGTCTCCCGCGAGGCGCTCAGCGCCGCCGCGGACCGTGGCGACCGCACCGTCACGGTCGGCATCCGCCCCGAGCACTTCGACATCGTCGAGCACGGTGGCGCCGCCGCGCAGGGCCTCTCCAAGGGTTCGGCCGACGCCCCGGCCGGTCTGGCCGTCGCCGTCAACGTCGTCGAGGAGCTCGGCGCCGACGGCTTCGTCTACGGTGCCGCGCAGGTCGGTGGCGAGCACAAGGACCTGGTCGTCCGTGTCGGCGGCCGTGCCGTACCGGAGAAGGGCACCGAGCTGCACGTCGTGCCGCGCCCGGAGGAGCTGCACGTCTTCGCGACGTCGACCGGTGAGCGCCTGACCGCCTGATCGTCCGGCTGTCCGACCCGCACGTCGTTCCAGTCGTCACGGCCCCGCGCCATCGAGGATCTCCTCGATGGCGCGGGGCCGTTCGCGTGGCCGGATTCCCCGGCACACCGGTCAATTCCCCACGCCCCGTCAACGCGTAATTCGAAAGAGGCTCTCGAACCATCCCCCACAGGGGTGACGAAATGTCGCCAAGTCATCACTGCCCGCTACGCTCGCCTGCGTGACCCACACCGCGCGCCGAATCGGCCGAACCCTAGCCCTCGTACTGCCCGTCGTCATGGTTCTGTCCGGGACCCTCGCGGTCACCCGTGTGCAGTGGTCGGGGCAGGACACCGAGACCCAGCTGCTGACCGCCGCATCCGAGACCACCGCCAAGAAGGCGAAGGCCCAGGCACCCCAGGACATTCTGCGGGACAAGCTCCTGCTTGAGCTCCGTGAGAAGGACCCGGGGGTCGCGCTGACGAGCCTTCAGCGCACCGTCGAGGGTCGGCCGTCCCTGGCCAAGCACTGCATGTCGATCGCGAAGGCGCTGGGCAAGGCCGCCGTGGACCAGTACGGCCCGACGCGCGCCCACCGTTTCTCCCGTCCGGTCTGCGACACGTCGTTCGCCTCGGGCGTCGCGCAGTTCAGCTGAGCCGGGTGTGCCCGGGCACGGCCTATCGTGCCTGGCATGCATACGTTTCCGACGCAGGCCGTGATCCTGGCGGGTGGTCAGGGCTCGCGGTTGCGCCCGTACACCGATGACCGCCCCAAGCCGATGGTCGAGATCCCGGGGACCGGGACCCCGATCATCGGCCATCAGCTGTCCTGGCTGGCCGCCGAGGGTGTCACCGACGCCGTGGTCTCGTGCGGCCATCTTGCCGATGTGCTGGAGGAGTGGCTGGACTCGGCCGTTCTTCCGTTGCGCGTCACGACCGTCGTCGAGACCGAGCCCTTGGGCCGGGGCGGCGGTCTGAAGCACGCCGCGGCGCGGCTGCCCGATCCGTCGGAACCCTGGTACGCGACGAACGGTGACATCTGGACGCGCTTCTCGCTGCGGGAGATGGCCGCGTTCCACGCCGAGCGGGACGCCACCGCGACGCTCGCGCTGGCCCGTCCGCGGATCCCCTGGGGGGCCGTGGAGACGGACGCGTTCGGGCACATCACCGACTTCATCGAGTCTCCGCCGTCGCCGTATCTGATCAACGCGGGTGTGTACGTCTTCGCGCCCGCGTTCACCGCGATGCTGCCGGACCGCGGCGACCATGAGCGTACGACCTTCCCGCGGCTGGCCCGTGAGCGCCGGCTTGCCGGGTTCCCGCTGCCGCACGGGGCGTACTGGCGGGCGATCGACACCGCGAAGGACCTCACGGAGGCGGCGAAGGAGCTGGGCGGCCAGGCGGGCGGCTGAGACCGACCGCACACACTTGAGGACGGCCACCAAGGGTTCGGTGGCCGTCCTCGTACGTGCGGTACCTCGCGGGTGTCAGCCGAGCAGGCCGCCGATGGGGTTCTGTCCCGCGCTGCCGGACGAGCCGCCGTCGGAACCGCCGGTGGAACCGTCGCCGTCCGAGCCGCCGGTCGTGCCGCCCGCGGAGCCGTCGGAGCCGGAGGAGCCGGTGCTCGCGTCACCGGACGGGGGCTCCTGCGGGGTCGGATCCTGCGGGGGTGCCTGGCCCGTGCCCTGGGTCTGGCTGGGCTGCCCGGTGCTCGCCCCGGCCGTCGGACCGGTCTCCCTCGACGAGCCGGAGCCCGGGGTGGACTTCTCCGCCTCCGGGGTGCCGGGGGCGCTGGACGGTGAGGTCTCGGGAGTGCGGTTCTCCGGGATGGTGGAGGGCTTGCCCTTCTTGCCCTTGGTCTCGTCGGGGAGCGGCGAGCCGGGCAGCTGGTTGGACGGGTAGCGGTCGGGTCCCGGCACGGTGACGACCTCGGTGGAGCGGACGGCGCCGCCGAGCATGGAGCCGACCAGCAGGGTCAGGCCGACGACGACGGTGGCGATGGCGGCGCCGCGGCGCAGTACGCGGCGGCGGAGGTCCCAGAGCGCCGAGCGGGGACCGAGCGTGCGCCAGGCCTCTCCGGCGAGGCGTCCGTCGAGGGAGTAGACGGGAGCACCGGCGATGACGAGGGGGCTCCAGGCGGCCAGCAGGATGATGTCGGGGGTGTCGTAGGCGGCGGCGGTGCGCCAGCTGACCGTCACCAGGATCGCTGCGGAGAGCAGGGCGCCGAAGCCGGCCGCGATCCGCTGCCAGAGACCGAGGACGGTGAGGACGCCGACGACGACCTGGAGGAAGGCGACGGTGAGTCCGGCGGCGACGGGGTGGCCGAGCGCGAAGTCGCGCAGGGGCTCCGCGGCGGCCCAAGGGTGCAGTGAGCTCAGCCACTTGACCATGGAGCCGCGGTCGCCGCCGTCGAAGTAGGCGGGGTCGCAGAGCTTGCCCATGCCGGCGTAGATGGAGAGGAAGCCGAGGATGACGCGCAGCGGGAGGAGCACGACGCCGAGGTTCATGCGGCGGCCGGGGTAGTAGGCGTGCCGTACGGAGTCGTTGGCGTGGCGCCTGTCGCCTGCGGTGTCGCCGTCCTGGCCTTCGGCGTCGGTGCCGGCGGCGTAGGCGTCGTCGTGGGTGAGGTCGTACGCGCCGCGGGGCGGGGTGTCGGTGGCGGTGACGTCGTAGGCCCCGACGGCCTGCCGCATGGGGGGCAGGAGTGGGCCTGTACGGCCGCCTCCGGGCTGGTGGGGCGTCCTGAGCACGGGGTTGGGCTGGGTCTCGTCGAGGCGCGGGATGACCTGTGTGCCGCCGCCCGCGTCGTCGTGGCCCATGCCGAAGTCGCCGCCGGGGCGGGCGTCGAGGTGGCCGGCGGAGTCGAGGTGGCCGGCGGTGGAGTTCCGTACGGCCTGCAGGAGTCCGGTCGCTCCGGGGTCTCCCGGTTGGGACCTGCCGCTCCAGACGACGGGAGCCCGCCTGCGCGCGCCTGCGCCGCTCATGGCGGGGATCCTGGCCGGTCCGGCGGGGCCCACGGGGCGCAGACGGGTGCGCTGGCCCGGGGCGAGCTGCACCCGGAAGCTGGCGTGGCTGACGATGACCTGCGCGGGGTCGCTGTCCACCTTCGTCATGCTCAGGGCGGGTTGGTCGTCGAACCGAGGCGTTCTGGTGTCCACACTCATCTAACCGAGTGATGTGTGATTAGGACACTGCCTTGACGCGTCCGAAGTGTCCGAGACCCGTCAACCCTCCTTCGGGGCGCGCCGATCCTCCGCGCGCGCGGGCCGGCCGAGGCCCGCGCGCCGCGGTTCACGCCCTGCGGCGTGCCACCTCGTAGAGAACGATGCCCGCGGCGACACCGGCGTTCAGGGATTCGGCGCCGCCCGGCATCGAGATGCGCACCCGGTAGTCGCAGGTCTCGCCGACGAGGCGGCCGAGGCCCTTGCCCTCGCTGCCGATGACGACGACGACGGGGCCCGCCAGGGCCTCCAGGTCCTCGACGGTGTGTTCGCCGTCGGCGGCGAGACCGACGACGGTGAGGCCGGCCTTCTTGTAGCCCTCCAGGGCGCGGGTCAGGTTGGTGACGCGCGAGACCGGTGTACGGGCCGCGGTGCCGGCCGAGGACTTCCAGGCTCCGGCCGTCATTCCGGCCGCCCTGCGCTCGGGGACGACGACGCCGTGGCCGCCGAAGGCGGAGACGGAGCGGACGATCGCGCCGAGGTTACGGGGGTCGGTGACTCCGTCGAGGGCGACGATCAGCGGGTCCTCGTTGTTGTCGTACGCGGCGGAGGTGAGGTCCTCCGGGTGGGCGTACTCGTACGGCGGGACCTGGAGGACGAGGCCCTGGTGGTTCAGGCCGTTCGTCATCCGGTCGAGCTCGGGGCGCGGGGCCTCCATGAGGTGGATGTTGCCGCGCTCACCGGCGAGCTGGAGTGCCTCGCGGACCCGCTCGTCGTTGTCGATGTACTGCTGGACGTAGAGGGTGATCGCGGGGACGCCGTCCCGCAGCGCCTCGAAGACCGGGTTGCGGCCGACGACCATCTCCGACGTTCCCTTGGCGCCACCGCGGCGCGGGGCGGGGCGGCGGGAGGCGGCCTGCTTGGCCTGGGCGTTCGCCACCCGGTTCTTCTTGTGTCCCTTACGGTCGGAGGCGGGCGGCGTCGGTCCCTTGCCTTCGAGACCACGGCGTCGGTTACCGCCGCTGCCGACCTGCATGCCCTTCTTGTTGGACGTGCGGCGGTTCCTGCGCTGGCTGTTCCCGGCCATGACCTGTACCTGTTTCGTTGCTTCAGAGAAAACGTCGTCAAGTGAAAGTGTGCCGCCCGGACGGCCGGGCGGCACAGGTGCGCTGCTCACGCACGGTGCGAAGGGTCCGCTCAGCGCGGCCCGAGTGTCCACCGGGGTCCGCTGGGGCTGTCCTCGATGACGAGACCGGACTGGTTGAGCTGGTCGCGGATGGCGTCGGCGGCGGGCCAGTCCCTGCGCGCCCGTGCGGACTGGCGCTGGTCGAGGACGAGGCGTACGAGGGTGTCGACGACACCGTGGAGGTCTTCGCCCCGGTCGCCCTCGCCCGCCCAGTGCGGGTCGAGCGGGTCGAGTCCGAGGACACCGAGCATCGCACGGACCTCGGCGACGCGGGCGACGGCGGCTTCCTTGTCGTCGGCGGCGAGGGCGGAGTTTCCCTGGCGGACGGTCGTGTGGACGATCGCGAGCGCCTGCGGGACCCCGAAATCGTCGTCCATGGCCTCGGCGAACGCGGGCGGCACCTCGGCCGCCGCCTCGACCGGTCCCGCCTTCTCCACCACGCGCTGGACGAAGCCCTCGATCCGCGCGAAGGCGGACTCGGCGTCGCGCAGCGACTCCTCGCTGTACTCGATCATGGACCGGTAGTGCGGGGTGCCGAGGTAGTAGCGGAGGACGATCGGGCGCCAGTTCTTGACCATCTCGCTGACCAGCACGGAGTTGCCGAGGGACTTCGACATCTTCTCGCCGGCCAGGGTGACCCAGCCGTTGTGCACCCAGTACTTCGCGAATTCGTCGCCGAAGGCCTTGGCCTGGGCGATCTCGTTCTCGTGGTGCGGGAAGATCAGGTCGATGCCGCCGCCGTGGATGTCGAAGGCGCTGCCGAGGTACTTGTGCGCCATGGCGGAGCACTCCAGGTGCCACCCGGGGCGGCCACGGCCCCACGGGGTCTCCCAGCTGGGCTCGCCGGGCTTGCTGGCCTTCCACATGGCGAAGTCGCGCTTGTCGCGCTTGCCGGTCTCGTTGTCGCCGGAGGGCTGCCGCAGGTCGTCGAGGTCCTGGTTGGAGAGCTCCAGGTATCCCTCGTACGAGCGGACGTCGAAGTAGACGTTGCCGTCGGCCTCGTAGGCGTGGCCACGCTCGATGAGGCCGCGCATCATCTCGACCATCTCGGTGATGTGGCCGGTGGCGCGCGGCTCGTACGTGGGCGGGAGGCAGCCCAGGGCGTCGTAGCCGTCGTTGAACGCGCGCTCGTTCTCGTAGCCGATGGACCACCAGGGGCGGCCCTGTTCCGCGGACTTCTTGATGATCTTGTCGTCGATGTCGGTGACATTCCGGATGAACGTCACGTCGTACCCGCGGTATTCGAACCAGCGGCGCATGATGTCGAAATTCAGCCCGGACCTGATGTGCCCGATGTGCGGGGCGGCCTGCACCGTGGCGCCACAGAGGTAGATCGAGACACAGCCCGCGGTGAGCGGGACGAAGTCACGGATCTGCCGGGCGTTGGTGTCATGCAGGCGAATAGTCACCCCTCAAGGGTAGTGGGCCCGCACCAGTGCCCAGCGCCCCCTGTGGAAAACGTGTCACAACTAATCGGTGACGGTGCTATCGCGCGACGGCGCGCCCCGTCCCTGGTCCGGCGTGCGCCCCTCCGCGGGCAGGGTCAGAGCGAGCCCGGCACCCGCCAGGGGGACGGCCGCGAGCGCGGCCCAGAGGACGGGCGCCGGGGCGTCGAGGAGGGTGCCGGCGGCGGCGCTGCCCAGGAGCACGGCGACTCCTGAGAGCGAGGACAGGGCCCCGGTGGCGAGCCCGAGCCGGTGGTCGTCGACCAGGTCGGGTACGAGGCCCCGGGCGGCCGGGACCAGCAGCATCTGGCCGAGGGTGAGCAGGACGACGAGCGCGGCCGCCGGGAGCAGCCCGGCGGGGCCGCCGGGGGCGAGGGGCACCACGGCGAATCCGGCGGCCACGACGGCGAGCCCGCCGACCAGGGCGGTCCGGGGCGCGACGCGGCGGGCGGACCAGCGGGTCAGCGGCAGCTGGGCGGCGACGACGAGCAGGGAGGACAGCGCGAAGAGTCCGCCGAGCGCGCTCTGGGAGCCGGTGGCGCGCTCCACCTCCGCCGGCAGGGCGAGATAGAGCTGGTTGTAGGAGACGAGGTAGCTGCTGTACACGAGGCAGAGCACGAGGAACGGCCGGTTGGCGAAGACCTCGCGGGGCAGGACGGCGCCGGCACGGGCGGTCGGGGCGCGGCGCGGCCTGCGGGGCATGAGGCGGGCGTGTCCGGCGAGTACGCCGACGAAGACCACGGCCCCTGCCAGGCACGCCGTCCGGAATCCGCCTCCCAGGAGCAGCAGCAGGCTGCCGAGCAGGGGGCCGATGAACGCTCCGGCCTGGCCCGCGGCGGAGAAGACGGCCAGCACCTGGGCGCGCGGCGTCCCGGTGGCGGTCTCGTGGGCGACGGCCGCCCTGGCGGTCTCGGACTCGACGGCGGGCGAGAAGAGGGCGGCGGCGAAGCCGATGAGGAGGACGGCGCCGATGACGGTGGCGGTGCCGCCGGCCTGGGCGAGCCAGCAGAATCCGGCGATGCGCAGGACGCAGCCGCTGAGGACGACGGGCCTGGGGCCGTAGCGGTCGGTGAGCGCCCCTCCGACGACGAAGAGGCCCTGCTGGCTGAAGGTGCGCAGGCCGAGCACGAGCCCGACGAGCCATCCCGCCATGCCGAGCCCGTCACCGAGATGGGCGGCGAGATAGGGCAGGACCGCGTAGAAGCCGGTGTTGAAGGCGCACTGGGTGGCGGTCAGGAGCCGGAGGTAGGGGTTGAGCGGGGCTGATCCCGACCGGGTGCGCGCTGTGGTGGCCGTCATGTGCGGTGCCTGCCGCGTACGGCCGCCGAGGTGAGCACCGCGAGCGCGCCCAGGGCCGCGAGGGCGGCGGCGGGGGCGAGGACGGCCCAGGGGGCGCGTTCGGCGTAGGGCATGTTCTCGGAGAGCATGCGGCCCCACTCCGGTGCCGGGGCGGGGGCGCCGAGGCCGAGGAAGCCGAGGGAGGCGAGCGCCAGGGCGACGGCGGGGACGCGCAGGACGGCGTGGCGTACGACGGGGGGCACGACGCCCGGCAGGAGGTGGCGGCGCAGCCGGTGCCACCGTCCGGCTCCGAGGGCGCGGGCCACGGTGAGGTGCGGGGCGGCGCGCTCCTGGGCGTACAACGCGGAGGTGTGGGCGGCGAGCGGGGCCCAGGCGACGGCGGCGACGGCGACGGCCGCGCCCCGGGCGCCGGGGCCCGCGATCCCCGCGACGACGAGGCCGGCCAGGACCGCCGGCAGCGCGTTGGCCGTCTCGGTGAGGGCCCCTGCGCGGGCGAACCCGGCGAGCAGTCCCAGGAGCAGTGTGACGGCGCCGACGGCGACGGCGGTGAGCACCGTGGTGGCGGCCCCGTGGCCGAGGCGGGCCAGGACGTCGCGGCCCAGGGAGTCGGTGCCCAGCGGGTGGGTGGCCGACGGCGGGGCGAGGCGGGCTGCGGCATCGGCGTACAGGGGGTCGCGCAGCAGTCCTGTGAGGACGACGGCGGCGATGAGGGCCGCCAGGACCGTGGCACCGACGGCCACGGCGCGGCGGGTCGGCAGGGGCGGCGCGACGAGCGGGGGCAGCGCGCCGTCGGTCCGTGCGGGGCCGAGCAGGGCTCTGGAGCCGAGCCTGGCCGCGAGTCCGGCGGCGACGCCCAGGAGCAGCAGGAACAGCACGCAGGCCTGGAGGACGGGCAGGTCCTGGGCAAGGGCGGCGGCCAGCGCCGTGCCGCCGAGCCCGGGGATGGCGTAGAGCGTCTCGACGGCGACCGCGCCGCCGGTGAGCCCGACGACGACGAGGCCGAGCTGGGGCAGCAGCGCGGGCAGGGTGCGGCGCAGGGCGTGGGCGGCGATCCGGTGGGCGGGCATCCCGTGGGCGGTGGCGGCGCGCGCCCAGGGTTCGGCGAACGCGGCGGGCAGCGCGTCGTCGAGCAGCCGCCCGAGCAGCGCGCCGGCGGGGACACCCATGGCGAGGGCCGGCAGGACGGCCTGCTCGGGGCCGCCCCAGCCGAGGGCGGGGAACCAGCCCGCCTGTACGGCGAGGACGGTGGCCAGGACCGCGGCGATGAGGAATTCCGGCAGTGCTGCGAGCACGGCGGCGCCGACGCCGGCCCGGGTGGTGACGAGCCTGCGGTGCGCGCCCCGCCGGAGCGTTCCGCCGACGAGGGCGAGCGCCAGGAGGACGGCGACGGCGAGTGAGGCGCCCATGAGGGTGAGGGAGACGCCGAGCGCGGAGGTCACATCGGGACCGACCGGCTGTCCGGAGACCCAGGAATCCCCCAGGTCGCCGTGTGCCAGTCCGGACGCCCAGCTGCCGAGGACGCGCAGGGGCCCGCCGTCGAGGCCGGTCTCGGCGCGGATCGCGTCGAGCACGGCCGGTGTGGGCGGACGGTCGGCGTAGCGCGCGTGCAGGATCGTCAGCGCCGGGTCGGTGCGGGTCAGCCTGGGCAGCAGGCCGATGACGGCCACGACGGCCAGGAGCGCGCCGAACCGTCCGGCCAGGTACTTCACCCGGTCACCCGACGTGGGTGTCGGCGGTGATGAGGGTGCGTTCCATCGGGTCGAGCGCGACGCCTTCGACGCGGGCGTCGTCGTAGCCCTGGATGAAGCGCTCGTGGACGAGGGGTACGAGGGCGTCGGCGACCAGGACGGCGGCCTCGGCGGTCATCTCGGCGTTGTGGCGGGCGTCGGTGCCGGTCAGCGATGCGGCCCTGCCCACCGCTGCGTCGACCTGCTCGTCGCAGAGCTGGGAGATGTTGAAGCTGCCGTCGCAGGTGAAGTCGGAGGCGAGGTAGGAGACGGGGTCTGCGGTGTCCAGCAGGGTGTTGCGGGCCTGGATGAACGCGTCGTACTTCCCGGCGAGCGCGTCGGCCTCCATCTGCGCGTAGTCACGGACGACCTGCTTGACGGTGAAGCCTCGCTTCTCCAGCTGCTGCTGTACGAGCGTGGCGACCTCGGGGAGTTCGGGGCGGTTGGTGTAGGTGGCGAGGGTGATCTCCTTCGTCCTCGCCACCTCGGCGCGGCTCGCCGCCGGGCTACGGCCGCCGGGCGTGGCGCGCTTCTCGGCGGCCCAGGGGATGCCGGGGCCGAGGAGTCCCTGTGCGGTGTCGGCGCGGCCCTCGTACACTCCGTCGGCCAGGGCCTTGGAGTCGATGCCCTCGCGGGCGGCGGCGCGCATGGCGGGGTCGGCGAAGACTCCGTGTGCGGTGTTGAGCGAGAGGCCGTTGGTCCTGGCGGAGGGGAACTCGTGCACGTAGGAGTCGCCGAGCAGCGACGCCTGTGCGATCGGTACGTACTCGGCGATGTCGACGGTCTTCGTGCGCAGTGCGTTGGCGCGCGCGGTGCCGTCGGCGGCGAAGGTGACGTCCACGCCCGGGGCCTTCGCCTTGCCGCCCCAGTAGTCGGCGTTGCGTTCGAGGGTGGCGGAGACCGCGCCCTTGACGCCGGTCAGGGTGAACGGGCCGCTGGCGTGCCCGGCGGGGTTCACCTTGCCGTTCTTGTAGGCGCCCGCCGACAGGATCGTGAGGGAGGGGTTGGCGAGCCGTTGCGGGAGCAGCGGGTCGGCCTCCTCGGTGACGATCCGTACGGTGCGCGCGCCCGCGTCCGTCGCCTTCAGGGTGGTGTCGGACAGCACCCTGGGCAGCGGGGACGCCTTGGACGCGGCGGTGAGGGACCGTACGACGGCGTCGGCGTCGACCTTCGCGCCGTCCTGGAAGACGGCGTCGCGGAGGGTGAACGTCCAGGTGGTGGGGTTGTCCTGCTTCCAGGACGCGGCGAGGGCGGGCTTGGCGGTGCCGTTCTTGTCGAGGCTGGTGAGCCCCTCGATGACGGCGAGCCTGCTGAGGGTGACCGCGTCGTCCCCGTACGGGGACATGGCCTGGGCGGGCGGGAAGGCCATGACGACCCGGAGCCGCTGTGCGTCGCCGGACGCGCCGGAGCCGCTCGACGAGGAGCAGGCGGCCAGCGGGAGCAGCAGAGCCGCGGTGGCGGCGATGAGCGGCAGCGGAGAGCGGCGGCTTCGGGGCGTAGACATGACGGGAACCCTATATGGAAACGATTGTCATCTGATATGAGGGGTGACCGGAACCGCGGGAGAGGGCATCGGCAGCTCGAAGTGGACGATGCCCTGCCCCCCGTCCGGAGCCGCGCGTTCGTCGCAGACCTCATGGGCGAGCGACCGCCAGAACGGCTCGGCGCCGGGGACGGCCGGATCGGTGTGCAGATAGAGCGAGGTGTAGCCGCCCGCCCGCGCGGCGAAGTCCCCGAGCTCCCGCACCAGCCTGCGGGCCAGACCGTGCCTGCGATGCTCGGGGCGTACGTAGATCCGGCACAGCTGGGCCGTCGAGCCCGAGGGGAAGCGATCGGCGACCCACTGGGGATTGGGCGGCGCCTGCGGGCCCCGGTCCCGCACCGCGCCCGTCGCCACGACCTCGTCGCCGCGCACGACGACCAGCAGGGTGCAGCGCTCGGGGAGCAGATAAGCACCCTCGAGGTCGATGATGTCGGCGTGCCAGCGGGGCACGTAGCCCGAGCGCAGGTCGTGGTAGACGGTGTCCAGCATCACGGCCCTCGCGCCGCCGATGTCCTGCGCGGTGGCGGTCCGCAGGACGTACCCGCCCGCTCCGGCCGGCGTGACCGGCATCCTTGTCGCCCCGGCGGTCGCGGTCACCACTGACGCTCACCCTCGCTCTCGGCCGTACGGCACACCACTTGCCGTACCAGCGTACGTGCGAGTGATGCGCAATAAGACCTCGGGCTCCGGGTCAGCCGGCCGTGCGGTAGACGAGAGCGGTCGCGATCCCCGCGATGCCCTCGCCCCGGCCGGTGAACCCCAGACCGTCGGAGGTCGCGGCGGAGAGCGAGACGGGGGCGCCGATCGCGTCGGACAGCACCTTCTGGGCCTCGTCGCGCCGCTTGCCGATCTTCGGCCGGAGACCGACGACCTGCACGGCGACATTGCCGATCCCGAAGCCTTCGCCGCGCACGATCCGGGCGGCCTCGGTGAGCAGCGTGACCCCGGACGCACCCGACCACTGCGGCCGGCCGGTCCCGAAGTGCTGCCCGAGGTCACCGAGCCCGGCGGCCGAGAACAGCGCGTTGCAGGCGGCGTGCGCCACGACGTCGGCGTCGGAGTGCCCCGCGAGACCGGGGCCCTCGCCCTCCCACAGCAGCCCGGCGCACCAGAGCTCGCGACCCTCCTCGAAGGCGTGGATGTCGGTCCCGATGCCGACCTGCGGAATCACGGGAGCCGGCTGCCGCGCCGCTGCTTCAGAATCCATCGTTCGCCCTCCGGCGTGCGAGAACCGCCTCGGCCAGGACCAGGTCCAGCGGCCGGGTCACCTTGAACGCTTCTTCGTGCCCGGGTACGACGACGACCGGCGCGCCCAGCCGCTCGACCATGCCCGCGTCGTCGGTCGCACCCTCACCGTCGACGGCCACCCGCTCGTGCGCCTCGGCCAGGGTGCCCCGGTCGAAGCCCTGGGGCGTCTGCACGGCCCGCAGCCGCGCCCGTACGGGGGTCGAGAGCACCGACTCCGGTGCGCCGTCGCCCGGCTCGACCTCCTTGACGGTGTCGGCGAGGGGCAGCGCGGGGACGACGGCCGGAGCCCCGCCCCGTACGGCCTCGATCACGCTGTCCACGGTGTCGACCGGCACCAGCGGCCGGGCCGCGTCATGGACGAGCACGACGGAGACGTCCTCGGGAAGAGCGTCGAGCCCGAGCTTCACGGACTCCTGCCGTGTCGCACCGCCGGGGACGACCACGTAGTCGGTGTGCTCGGGCAGCACATGCCCGTCCATGAGGTTCTTCACCTCGGGCGCGCCGTCCGGCGGCGCGACCACGACGACGAGAGTGACGGCGCGGGACGCGGCCATGGCCCGTACGGCGTGGATCAGCATCGGGACACCTCCGAGCGCGCGCAGCGCCTTGGGGGTACCGGGGCCGAGCCGGACACCGCGGCCCGCCGCGGGGATCACCACGGCGGTGCGGGAATGGCTCGATCCGGCGGGCGTCGGGGACATCGGTGACATCGGTTGCACTCCGAAGCTTGGGCAGGTTTGTTTCCACGGCCGACATGGGTATGGCCACACCAAGCCGGGCTCGACGCCTCGACCTGACCGGGAACCCTTCCGTGACCCCCGGTCGGCCAGGGCGGAGCAAGCTCGGCGAAGGCCCCGAGGGGACGGCGCCGGGGCACATCACCCGGGTCCGAGCGCGTCGCCCGGGTCCGAACATGCCGCAGCGCCCGACGACTCACCGTAAAAACGGCTGGTCAGCGGGCACCACGGCAGATTTTCTTCGCACCGGACCGATCGAACACCGGATCCGGCTACCGGTGGGGTCCGGTCACTGTCCGGTCACCGGTGTGGTGCGATTCAGGACGCGAGGACCTCGTCGAGCAGTGCCTCGGCCTTGTCCTCGTTCGTGTTCTCCGCGAGAGCGAGCTCGCTCACCAGAATCTGGCGGGCCTTGGCGAGCATGCGCTTCTCACCTGCGGAGAGTCCACGCTCGCGCTCGCGACGCCACAGGTCACGCACCACTTCGGCGACCTTGATGACATCGCCGGAGGCGAGCTTCTCGAGATTTGCCTTGTAGCGTCGGGACCAGTTCGTCGGCTCTTCGGCGTACGGCGCGCGCAGCACCTCGAAGACCCGGTCCAGCCCCTCCTGCCCGACTACGTCGCGCACACCGACGAACTCCGCATTGTCCGCCGGTACACGAACCGTCAAGTCGCCCTGAGCGACCTTGAGCACCAAGTAGGTCTTGTCCACGCCTTTGATCTGGCGAGTTTCGATAGCCTCGATCAGCGCGGCCCCGTGATGGGGATAGACCACGGTGTCGCCAACCTTGAACGTCATGTGACAGGTACCCCTTCCGTGGCTATCCAGAGTAACACGAGAACGGCTTCTCCTGAATGGTGTTTTCGCAGGTCAGGGCATATCTCGGGGCTTGACAACTACAACACGAACGTGCTGCGGGAGCCTTCCGGAAGGCGATATTCGCAGGTCGGAGCGGGCGTACGGGCAGCCCGAAACACGCGCGTCACAGGCGCCGGAAGCCCTCAAGAAGGGGCCGAAAGTCCCGTTTTGCCGGATTCTTGGCGGTGGACTTTCTGCGCTCCGTTCGAGTCTCGATCATCCGTACGGCTCTTAGCGTCGATGGCCATTGAAATTGATCTACGCCCGGGCGGGCGGATTATGCACGGGAAATGCGCCGCCGTCCGGAAATCGATCATCGGCCGGTCAGCCACTGCTCCCGCGTTTTGTGAACGCTGTGCGAATCACCATGCGCGGGACCGCCCGGTCCCCATGCCGGCCGGACCTGGACCCCGCAAGGGGCGGGTCGGGTGCGGGCCCGGGACCCCGGCTCGGTAACCTGAGGCCGCTGACACACACTTAGGGCGGCTTTACAGCCGCTCGGGCCTTCCTGTCCGCAGAGTCCGAAGTCCGCAGTCCGAACGTTCAAGGAGTTGCCGCCGCCGTGAGCCGCAGCCTTCGACACGGCGCCTTCGCCGCCACTGCCCTCGTGTTCTCGATCGCCGCGCTGTCCGCGTGCGGTGCCGGCAAGGACGCGCAGACGCTTCAGGTCAGGCCGGACAACGCAGCCACCGCTGTCGACTCCATCAAGATCCAGAACCTGAACATCATCACCCAGCCCGAACCGGACGCCGAGGGCCCGGCGGTCATCTCCGCCACCCTGTTCAACGACGGCCCCAAGCGCGAGGTCGTGGAGAAGGTCGCCCTGCCGGGCACCGACGCGACGGTGAAGCTGCAGCCCGCCAAGGGCAAGGGACCGCTCGTGGTCCCGGCCGGCGGACGGCTCATCATCGGCGGGAAGGACAACGCATCGGCCGTGATCGAGAACGGCCGTCAGGCGGGGAGTGACGGCAGCGTGCAGACCGTCGCCTTCACGTTCAGCGAGACGGGCGACATCGACCTGGGCGCCGCTGTCGTCCCGGCGACCAGCTTCTTCGAGAAGTTCGGCCCGAGCGCCCTGCCGTCGGCCAAGCCCTCCCCCTCCGACTCCGCGTCCGGCACACCGGGCGCCGAGGCGGACGCGGAGTCCGGCAGCCCGTCGGGCGCGGGCACCGGGGACGACTCGGCGAACCCCTCCACGGACACGAACACGGACGACGCGGCGAACTCGACGGACGACGCGACCGTCGGCCGGTGAGCGTGCGCGTGGGGGGTGCCTCCGGCCGGAGGCACCCCCCACGCGATCCGTGGTGCCGGTTTACGGCTCGAACTTGTAGCCCAGGCCCCGCACCGTCACCAGATAGCGCGGCGCCCCGGGGTCGGGCTCGATCTTGGCGCGGAGCCGCTTGACGTGGACGTCCAGGGTCTTGGTGTCGCCCACGTAGTCGGCGCCCCAGACCCGGTCGATCAGCTGCATACGCGTCAGTACGCGCCCGGCGTTGCGCAGGAGCATCTCCAGCAGGTCGAACTCCTTCAACGGGAGGTCGACCTTGGCGCCCGAGACCGTGACGACGTGCCGGTCCACGTCCATCCGGACCGGGCCGGCCTCCAGGGCCGCCGGGGTGACCTCCTCCGGCTCGCCGCGGCGGCGCAGGACCGCGCGGATGCGGGCCACCAGCTCCCGCGAGGAGAAGGGCTTGGTCACATAGTCGTCGGCTCCTATTTCCAGGCCGACGACCTTGTCGATCTCGCTGTCCTTGGCGGTGACCATGATCACCGGAACGTTGGACTTGACGCGCAGTTGCCTGCAGACCTCCGTACCGGGCAGTCCCGGCAGCATCAGGTCGAGCAGCACGAGGTCGGCGCCGTTGCGCTCGAACTCGTCGAGGCCCTCGGGGCCGGTGGCCGCGATGGCCACCTCGAAGCCTTCCTTGCGGAGCATGTAGGACAGGGCGTCGCTGAAGGATTCCTCATCCTCGACGACAAGCACTCGGGTCACGGAAGAGCCTCCGGGGCAGGGAATGGTTCATAGGAATCGGTCTCGTACGGCCCGTCGTCGTCAACAGCACCGTTGACGACGAGAGGTCCGCCGGTGGTACGACCCCGTACGACGCCCGACTCGGGCAGTCGCAGGGTGAACGTGGAGCCCTGGCCCTCCGAGCTCCATACGGTGACCTCCCCGCCGTGCGAGGCGGCCACGTGCTTGACGATGGCGAGGCCGAGACCGGTGCCACCGGTGGCCCGTGAGCGGGCCGGATCGACGCGGTAGAAGCGCTCGAAGACGCGCTCACGGTCCTTCTCCGAGATGCCGATGCCCTGGTCGGTCACCGCTATCTCGATCTGGTCCCCGCCGGGCGCCGCGAGCTTCCGGGCGGCGATACCCACGCGTGTGCGGGCGGGGCTGTAGTTGACGGCATTCTCCACGAGATTGCCGAGGGCTGCCGCGAGCTGGCTCCGGTTGCCCCAGACGAAGAGGTCGGCGGTGCCGCCCGAGGCCATGGTGATCTGCTTCGACCCCGCCTGCTGACGGCACCGGTCGACGGCCTCGACGACCAGCTCCTCCACCCGTACCGGCTCGGCGTCCTCCAGCGGGTCGTCGTTCTGCACCCGGGAGAGGTCGATGAGCTCCTGCACGAGGTTGGTCAGCCGGGTCGCCTCTATCTCCATACGGCCGGCGAAGCGCTGCACCGCCTCCGGGTCGTCGGAGGCGTCCATGACGGCCTCGGAGAGCAGCGAGAGCGCTCCGACCGGGGTCTTGAGCTCATGGCTGACATTGGCCACGAAGTCGCGCCGCACCGCTTCGATGCGACGGGCTTCCGTGAGGTCCTCGACCAGCAGGAGGACCAGGCGTGAGCCCAGTGGAGCGACCCGGGCCGAGACGGCGAGCGCCTCCCCGCGGCCCGTACCCCGGCGCGGGAGGTCCAGCTCGACCTGTCGTATCTCACCGTCGCGCCGGGTGTCCCTGGCCATGTGGAGCATCGGCTCGACCGCCAGCCGTCCGCCCCTGACCAGGCCCAGCGCATACGCGGCGGAGCTGGCCTTGACCACGCTGTCGCTCTCGTCGAGCACCACAGCGGACGAGCTGAGCACGGAGAGGACCGTGTCCACTCCCGGGGGAAGCGCGGCATTTCCGTCGGGCCGCAGGGACGTACGCGTGGGCCGCTTCTGCTCGCGCTCGCTCCAGCGGAACGCCAGCATCGCGATCACACCGGTACAGAGCCCGGCGATCGCGGCAGCTGCGGCGACTGCCGCGTTCACGTCCATGCCTCAAGGTTATGCGGGCGCACGGACACTCTCCCAGCCATCCGGGTGCCATCTCGAACACTCGTCGCCCAGAGTTCACCAAGGGGATAGTGCTGGTTCACTTGAGCGGCCGGATCCCGACGCGTTGGACCCGCACCGTGGCAGCGTGGGGGTCGGCCCCCACGCTGCCACGGGATCTGGAGAGGGACTTCTCATGCGCGACGCTTATCACGAGGAACTCGATTCGATCGGCGAGGACCTGGTCGAGATGGCCCGGCTCGTCGGCTCGGCGATCGGGCGGGCCACGACGTCCATGCTCGACGCCGATCTCAAGCTCGCCGAGAGCGTGATCGCCGCGGACCAGAAGGTCGACGACCTCCAGCACGACCTGGAGGCACGCGCCATCGCGCTGCTGGCCCGCCAGCAGCCGGTCGCCACCGATCTGCGGATCGTGGTCACCTCACTGCGGATGAGCGCCGACCTGGAGCGCTCGGGCGACCTGGCCCAGCACGTCGCCAAGCTGGCGCGGCTGCGTTTCCCGGCGTCGGCGGTACCGCACGACCTGCACGCCACCATTCTGGAGATGGGCCAGCTCGCCCAGCGGCTGATGGCGAAGGCCGCCGAAGTGATCATCACGAAGGACGTCGACCTGGCACTCCAGCTGGAGCAGGACGACGACGAGATGGACCTGCTGCACCGCACCCTGTTCCAGCACCTGATGGACGACCGCTGGAAGCACGGCATCGAGACCGCTGTCGACGTCACCCTGCTCGGCCGTTACTACGAGCGTTTCGCCGACCACGCCGTGTCGGTCGCCAAGCGAGTCGTCTACCTGGTCACGGGTGAGCACGCGGACGAGATCCAGGCGGCGCCGGTGGAGGGGGCGTAGGGGGCGCGGCCCTCACGGCGGCCGCACTTCTGTTCCCGCACTCGTGCGCCGTTGATGCGCCCTCCTGGCTGGGCATGCAATGGGTGCGGGGGCGGCGTGCCATGCCGTAGCCCCGCCCTACGCCCTGAGGAGGGACCATGGCCGATTCCCCCGTGACCGAACCCCAGCAGCAGGAGACCCCGACCGAAGTGGTGCATCTGACCGTGCTGGGGGCCTGCGGCTGCGGCTCGGGCTGCGGGTGCGGCTGCCAGTCCGGCGCGCCGTGCCAGTGCGGTGGCTGAGTGGCTGAGTAAAGCCGCGTAGGGGTCGGGTGCGGTGCGCCGCGGGGCGCTACCGCGGGCCCTCTGTGTCTTGCCGGGCCCGCCGCGCGCCGCTCAGACCACCGGGCCGGCTGCCGCCTGCTCGGCGGGCGGGGCCGGGGCGGCGGCGGGTGCCCCCACGGCGACGGCGACCGGTTCCTGCGGGCTCAGGTTGCGCATCAGCAGCCAGTAGCCCAGCGCGGCGGCGGTGCCCAGCACCGCGCAGGTGGCCCGATGGCCATCCGAGCATGACGAAGCCGAAATCCCCGGCCGCCACTCAATTGACGCCGCCCGTCAACCGTCGTACGCCGTCACGTCCCGCCCGCGCGCGTCCACGCCCGCCCGCCCCGGTCCCCTGGTTCCCCGATCCCCCTGATCCCCCCGTTCCGCCCTTTGGCCGAGCGAGCGGAGGGCGCACGGGTTCGATTACGCTCGGACCCATGGCCGACGCACCGTACAAGCTGATCCTCCTCCGCCACGGCGAGAGCGAATGGAACGCGAAGAACCTGTTCACCGGATGGGTGGACGTAGACCTCACCGACAAGGGCGAGAAGGAGGCGGTCCGCGGCGGTGAGCTGCTCAAGGACGCCGGCCTGCTCCCCGACGTCGTGCACACCTCGCTCCAGAAGCGCGCGATCCGCACCGCCCAGCTCGGGCTGGAAGCCGCCGACCGCCACTGGATCCCCGTGCACCGCTCCTGGCGGCTGAACGAGCGCCACTACGGCGCCCTCCAGGGCAAGGACAAGGCGCAGACGCTCGCCGAGTTCGGCGAGGAGCAGTTCATGCTCTGGCGCCGCTCGTACGACACCCCGCCGCCCGCGCTCGAGGACGGCACGGAGTTCTCGCAGAGCGCCGACCCGCGCTACGCGACGATCCCGCCGGAGCTGCGCCCGCGCACGGAGTGCCTCAAGGACGTCGTCATCCGCATGCTGCCGTACTGGTACGACGGCATCGTCCCGGACCTCCTCGACGGCAAGACCGTCCTGGTCGCCGCCCACGGCAACAGCCTGCGCGGCCTGGTGAAGCACCTGGACGGCATCTCCGACGACGCCATCTCGGGCCTCAACATCCCGACCGGCATCCCGCTCGCCTACGAGCTGGACGCCGACTTCCGCCCCCTGAAGCCGGGCGGCACCTACCTCGACCCGGACGCGGCAAAGGCCGCGATCGAGGCAGTGGCGAACCAGGGCAAGAAGAAGTAGCAACGCCCAACGCCAGCCCCCTACCTGTGGTTTCTCCACGGGTAGGGGGCTGGTTTTTTGCTCCGTCCCGGCCGGCACCGGCTAACCTGACCCCCACACCTGCCTGTTGCCCGGATTCACACCCCTGGCTGGACGGGCAGGCGGGTGCGGAGGGGCAAGGAGATCGGGGAGAGCGATCATGGGCGAGTCTCTGAAGACCTTCGTCGGCGGCGCCGAGGTCGAGGTGCCGAACAGCATTCCGGCGATCCGCTCCGCGCTGCCCGAGGAGAGACGCGAGGAGTTCGACCAGGCGATCAACGAGGCCGGGGTGAACGAGATCCAGGCCGTCATGCGGCACTGGATGCTCGAAGCCGTGCCCGATCCCGAGGCCGAACAGATCCTGGACCGGCTGGCGCAGGACGAGGCCGAGAGGCGGAACGTCGCTTGAGCTTCCGCATCTCCTACGCTCCGCCTGCCGACGACACCCTGGCCAAGATGCGCGACGGCGAATCGTTCCGGGACGAGATGGCGCGCACCCTGGGCCTCGATCCGTACGGTCATGCCTCCTCCGCCGTGAAGCGCGAACGCGACCGGCGCGAGGCGACCGTGTACGGCGCCATCGTCCTCTACTACGTCTCCGGTTCCGTGCTGACGGTCACCGTGGTCAGACTCGTGCCGCTACCATGACCGTCGATGTGACAACAGCCGTGCTGGAGGCCGTCGGTGCCCACGGCCCCGCGTCCCGCCGGCCGCTCGCCGGGGGCACGTACAACACCGTGACCCGCGTGACGTTCGATGACGGACGCGACTGGGTCGTCAAGGTTCCGCCGCCGCACGCCACCGGACTGAGCTACGAACAGCACCTGCTCGTCAACGAGGTCACCTTCTACGAGGCCGCCGCCGGTGGCCCGATCCCGCAGGTCGTGCACAGCGAGCTGGACCCCGGGGCTCCGACCGGGGCGTACGTCGTCATGACCACGCGCCCGGGACTGCCCTGGAGTGCCGTCGCCGATGGCCTGACGGCCGATGAGACCCGTGCCCTGCGCGCCGAGTTCGGTGCCGCTGTCGGGCGGCTGCACGGTGTTACGGGCCCGGGTGGTTACGGATATCCCGCCGAGCCCCTGGGGCCGCTCGCTCCCAGCTGGCGCGAGGCGTTCACCGCGATGACCGACGCCGTGCTCGCGGACGCCGAGCGGTACGCCGCGAGGCTGCCGTGGCCGGTGGGGCGGATCCATGAGGTGCTCGCCGGGGCGTCGGACGTGCTGGACGAGGTGACCCGGCCGGCTCTGGTCCACTTCGATCTGTGGCAGGGGAATCTCCTGGTGACCGGGGAGGCCGGCGCCCGGCGCATCGGGGGGATCGTCGACGGCGAGCGGATGTTCTGGGGCGATCCGGTCGCCGATCTCGTCTCCACGTCCCTGTTCGGCGACCCGGAGACGGACGTGGACTTCCTCGCCGGATACGCGGCGGCGACGGGCTCACCGCTGGTGTTCACCCCGTCCGTGCGCCGCCGGCTCGTCCTCTGCCGCAGCTACCTCTACCTGATCATGCTCACCGAGACGGTGCCCAGGGGTGTGGGGCCCGACGCCATGGAGGCGACATGGAATGCGGTGGCACCACGGCTCGTCGCCGCGCTCGATGAGCTCGGGCAACCCTTCGGACGGGGCTTCAGCGGCAGGGAGCTCAGGAGGGGCGCCGCGTCAGATGGGTGAAGGCGTCCAGGTTGCGGGTGGATTCGCCGCGCTCCACACGCCAGGCGTACTCCTTGCGGATCGCGCTCGCGAAGCCCAGTTCCAGCAGCGGGTTGAAGGCCCCGTCCGCCGCCTCCAGCACCGCGCCCAGCAGCCGGTCGAGCTCTGCGGGCGTGACGACCGAGAGCGGTAGCCGGCCGACGAGGTAGACGTCGCCCAGCTGGTCGATGGCGTAACTGACCCCGAACAGGCGGAGGTTGTGCTCCAGCAGCCAGCGGTGCACGGCCGCGTCGTTCTCGTCGGGGTGCCGGATGACGAACGCGTTGAGGGAGAGCGAGTGCTGCCCGACGATCAGGGAGCAGGTCGTGGACAGCTTGCGCGTACCGGGCAGCTTCACGACGTAGTTGCCGGGCCCCGGGCTCTCCCATTCGAGCTCCGCGTCGTCCAGCGTCGCCTCGATGACCTGCGCCGCTGCTGCCTCGTCGGATACGTCAGCCATGATCCGAGCGTACGACAAGGCGCACGCCGGGACACTCGGTCGGGGCGCACGCCGGGGCACACACCTGACGCCGCGCCGATGCGCGCTCCTCGCCGGTGCGCGCTGCTCAGCCGGGGCGCGCTGCTCAGCCGTGGCGCGAGCGGGCGCCGCGCCGGTGGTCGTACATCGCCGCCGTGTAGACATCGGCGGTGGCCGACGCCGCCGTGTCCCAGCCGAACGACTGCGCGTGCGCGGCCGCGGCCTCGCCCATCCGGTCGGCCAGCTCGGCGCTGTCCGCGAACCGGCCCAGCGCCTGTGCGTACGCCTCCGGGTCGTGGCCCTGCACCAGGAAGCCGCTGACTCCGTCCCGTACGGCGACCGGGAGGCCGCCCACCGCCGCCGCGACCACGGGCGTGCCGGCCGCCTGCGCCTCTATGGCGACGAGCCCGAAGGACTCGCTGTACGAGGGCATGACCAGCACGGACGCCGCCCGGAACCAGTCGGCGAGCTGTTCCTGCCCGACCGGCGGGTGGAATCGTACGACGTCGGCGACACCCAGGCGCGCGGCCAGCTTCTGGAGGCCCTCCGGCTTGGCGAGCCCGCTGCCACTGGGGCCGCCGACGACGGGCACGACGATGCGCGAACGCAGCGACGGGTCACGGTCCAGGAGCACGGCGACGGCGCGCAGCAGCACGTCCGGGGCCTTCAGCGGCTGGATACGCCCCGCGAACAGCGGGATCAGGGCGTCCTGGGGCAGGCCGAGGCGGGCGCGCGCGGCGGCGCGGCCGTCGCCGGGGCGGAAACGCTCCAGGTTCACGCCGGGGTGCACGACGGCGACGGACGCCGGGTCCGCGTCGTAGAAGCGGACGAGTTCGTCGGCCTCCCCCGCGGTGTTCGCGATGAGCCGGTCGGAGGCGTGCACGATCTGGGTCTCGCCGATGACGCGGGCCGCCGGCTCAGGGGTGTCGCCATCGGCGAGCGCGGCGTTCTTGACCTTCGCCATGGTGTGCATGGCGTGGACCAGGGGGACGCCCCAGCGCTGGGCGGCGAGCCAGCCGACCTGGCCGGAGAGCCAGTAGTGGGAGTGGACCAGGTCGTAGTAGCCGGGGCGCTGACCTGCCCAGGCTTGCATCACGCCGTGGGTGAAGGCGCAGAGCTGCGCTGGCAGCTCCTCCTTGGCGAGCCCCTCGTACGGCCCCGCGTCGATGTGCCGGACCAGGACTCCGGGTGCCATTTCGACCGTGGGCGCGAGCCCGCCGGCAGTGGCCCGGGTGAAGATCTCGACCTCGACGCCGATCGCGGCGAGGCGCTTGGCCAGCTCCACGATGTAGACGTTCATGCCGCCGGCGTCACCGGTGCCGGGCTGGTGCAGCGGAGAGGTGTGCACGGAGAGCATCGCGACACGGCGAGGCTTGCGGTGCCCGGCGAACGCGCCCGGGAAGCGGATACGGGGTGCCGCACGGCTGCTGCCGAGCCGGGAGACGTACTGGCTCACGGGTCCGCTCCTTTTCGCTCAGGGCATGACACGTACAGGGCACACGGCCCCTTCGAAAACCCAGAACAGCGGAACCGAGCCTTTCATTTCCACTTTGCCAAATCATTGCGTTCCCTCCGGCGCGTCGGGGAGCACCCCCGTGCACACCACTGCCCCGGCGTGCGCCCTCGGCGCTTCGCATACGCTCCCTTGCATGCACCAGCGCCCCATCGGCACCGCGACCCGCGGGACCACCAACCCCAACCGGCTCCGCCGTATGGACCGCTGGATCGCCGCCACCCACGGCCCCGCACTGCGCCGCAGCGACGCACCCCTCGCGGTCGACCTCGGCTACGGTGCCGCGCCGTGGACCGCCGTGGAACTGCTGGGGCGACTCCGCACCGTCGAGCCGCGCACGACGGTCGTGGGCGTCGAGATCGACCCCGCACGGGTGGAGGCGGCGCGGCCGTACGAGCGCGAGGGGCTCACCTTCGTGCACGGCGGCTTCGAGATCCCCACCGCGGGCCGGCCGGTCCTCATCCGGGCCGCGAACGTGCTGCGCCAGTACGACGAGGGCGAGGTCGCCGCGGTCTGGCAGCGGCTGTGCGCCCGGCTCGCCCCGGACGGGCTGCTGGTCGAGGGGACCTGCGACGAGATCGGCCGCCGGCACGTATGGGTCGCGCTCGGCCCGGAGGGCCCGCGCACCATCACCTTCGCGACCCGGCTCGGCTCGCTGGAGCGCCCATCCGACCTCGCCGAACGCCTCCCGAAGGCCCTGATCCACCGCAACGTGCCGGGCGAACCCGTCCACGCCTTCCTGCGGGACCTCGACCGGGCCTGGGCCACGGCCTCCCCTTACGCACCACTGGGCGCACGGCAACGCTGGATCGCGGCGGTCCGCGCGGTCTCCGCCGACTGGCCCCTGGCGGACGGCGTACGCCGGTGGCGGCAGGGCGAGATCACGGTGCGCTGGTCCGCGCTGCGCCCCGCCACGGGGTGAACGGCGCCGAAGCCGCTCCGAGATGAACGACGCCGGGCGGGCCGCGGAACCGCACCGGAACGCGCGGACACGAACGGTGGGACCTGACCGGTTCCGGGAACACCGGTGGATCACCGTTCGTCCCCTGAGAGACGGGGCAGGTGTGACGCGGGCCTCTGTTGCTTTGCGGCACGACATGGCACGATCGCGGCGTCACCCAAATGTTACTGACGGTAAGTCACATGTGCGCGATACGGCTTTCGTTGCCTTTCGCCCGGAGGGGGAGCTTGTGAACCGACGCCACTGCGCCGCTGCCGCGATCACACTGGTCTGCGCCCTGGCCGTGCTGTCCGCGCCGGCCCAGGCCATGGCCGCACCGACCCCCACTCCCACAACCACCCCCTCCGCCACACCCACGTCCACTCCCACCACTCCCTCGCCCGCCGAGAAGCGCCTCCAGGAGGTGCGCGAGGAGATAGAGACCCTGTACCGCAAGGCCGAAGCGGCCACGGATGCGTACAACCTCGCCGAGGGGCAGGCGAAGAAGCAGTCCGGCGAGATCGTCCGGCTGACCAGGTCCATCGCCGAAGGTCAGGCGAGGATCGCCGAGCTGAAGGACAGCGCGGGCGCCCAGGCCCGCGAGCAGTACCGCAACGCCGGACTCCCGCCGGGCGCCCAGCTGGTACTCAGCGGCGATCCCGATCTCTTCCTCGACGGCGTCAACCAGGCCAAGCAGGGCCAGCAGGCCACGAAAGGCATGCTGACCGAACTGGAGCAGGCCCAGGAGGACTTGGAGACCTACACCGAGGACGCCGGCCTCAACTGGGAGAAGATCGAGGCCAACCGCGTCAAGCAGGCCAAGGCCAAGAAGCACGTCAAGGCACAGATCGCGGCGGCGGAGAAGCTCGAATCGCAGCTCGCGAAGAAGGAGCAGGCCAGGCTCCTCGAGCTGGAACAGGACGCCGCCTCCACGGCGCAGGCCGCCTGGCTCTCCTCCGGTGCGCTCAAGGACATCAACCGCGAGGCCAGCCCGGCCGGCAAGAAGGCCCTGGCCTTCGCCACCGCCCAGATCGGCAAACCCTATGTATGGGGAGCCGAGGGCCCGGGTTCGTACGACTGCTCGGGGCTGACCTCACAGGCCTGGGCCGCGGCGAAGCAGCCGATTCCCCGGACCTCGCAGGAGCAGTGGCGGCAGCTGCCCCACATAGCCATCCAGGACATGCGCCCCGGCGACCTGATCATCTACCACAGCGACGCCAGCCACGTCGGGATGTACGTCGGCGACGGCTCGATCGTGCACGCCCCCCGGCCAGGACGGCAGGTCGCCCTGACCGGAGCGGGTTCGATGGAGATCCTGGGCGTGGTCCGGCCGGACAAATAGACGGCACCACGAGCGCGCCGGCGGAAGCGCTCGACGAGATGTGCACGGTGCGTGTCGAGTGCGTGATGTTTGTCATGGCCCCATGTCCGTTTCGTGCGCGCCCATCACGCCGGATCCGTGTCGGGAAGCGGCTTATGGCCGCGCATATGACAAAGGATGATCGTCGAGCGCCATTCCGTTCCCCTGCTGCGGACCGCTATCGTCCCCGTCGGCGGGTCGTCGATCGTCGGTCCGCCGCGCCCTCGGGGGGAGGGAAGGAAACCCGAACCGATGCCCGTACCCGTACCGCAGCAACGGACCGTTCCCGCTGCGGAGACCACTCATGGCGCCGACCTCACCCTTCTGGTGATCGAGGACGACCCTGCGGGCACCTTCGCCGTCCCCGAGCCCTCGTCCACCACAGGGGCGCGGGTCCGTGTCCGTACCGCCCGTAACCTCACCGAAGCCGGCCGGTTGCTCACCGACGACGTCGACTGCATCCTGCTCGACCTCGACCTTGAGGCGGCCGCGCTTCCCACCGGCGCACGCGCCGACGGCCCTGACGACGACACCGGCGCCCCGGACGAGCTCGCCGCCCTCAAACACGTCCTGCGCATCGCACCGCGCCACGCCGTCCTCGCCCTCACCGCGGAGGACGACGCCGAGCGGGCCGCCGAGGCCGTACGCGTCGGGGCCCAGGACTATCTCTTCCGCGGCGAGCTCGACGGCCGCCTCCTCAGCCGCGCCATCCGGTACGCCGTGGAGCGCAAGCGCGCCGACACCGCCCAGCACCAGCTGACCGAGTCCAGGCTGCGCGCCCAGGAGAACGCCCGCCTCGAACGCGGACTGCTGCCCACCCCGCTCCTGGACGGCTCCGATCTCGCCTTCGCCGCCCACTACCGGCCGGGCCGCAGCCGCGCCCTGCTCGGCGGGGACTTCTACGACACGGTCCGCACGCCCGACGGCACGGTCCACGCGATGATCGGCGACGTCTGCGGGCACGGCCCGGACGAGGCCGCGCTCGGTGTCGAGCTGCGTATCGCCTGGCGGGCGCTCACGCTGGCCGGGCTCTGCGGCGACGACCTGCTCTCCACGCTGCAGCAGGTCCTGGAGCACGAACGACAGAGCGAGGAGATCTTCGCGACGCTCTGCGCCATCGACATCGCCCCCGACGGCCGGGACGCCGGCCTGTGCATCGCGGGTCACCCGGCACCGCTGATCGCCCGCCGGGGCCGGGCGGCGCACCTGCTCCCGCACGAGGACGGTGGCCCGGCTCTCGGCCTGCTGCCGCAGGCCCGGTGGCCCCACCGGCAGGTCGAGCTGGGCAGCTCCTGGAGCCTGATGATGTACACCGACGGGCTGATCGAGGGGCGCGTCGAGCAGGAGGGGACCCGGCGGCTGGGCCAGGACGGCATGGTCGAGATGGTCAACGGCCGGCTGGACCAGGGGCTCGGCGGCGAGGCCCTGTTGGAGGCCGCGGTCACCCAGGTGCAGGAGCTGAACGGCGGCGAGCTGACCGACGACGTGGCGGTCCTGCTGCTGGAACGCGCCGAAGCCGGGACCTATGGCCCCGGCGCCGCCTGGCCCTCGGGCGCTTCTCAGCGCCCGCCGTTGTAGGGGCCGTACGGTCCGTCACTGCTGGACCCCCCGCGACGGCCGCCGCCACCCGTCACGGTCTTGATCGCCGGCCGCACGTCCACCATGAAGACGATGGACGCGATCACGCCCGCGATCTGCAGGAACAGGATCGGGATGACGAGGTTCACGAAGACGGTGGCGCCGAGGATGATCAGCCAGAAGGACTTCTTCTGCTTGTCCGCGGCCCGGTAGGCGTCCTCGCGCGCCGTCACGGCGAAGACCAGCGCGACCACGGCCAGGACGAGCATGGCCAGGTACAGCAGCTGGAGGAACGAGCCGAAAGCTTCGAGCAACACGGTGGGTACCGCCTAGTCAGTGGATGAACGCCTAGGGTCTTCCGCTCGGATCAGGCCGGCCGGACCCGAAACGAAATGCCTAGCGGCCAAGGTACCGGGACAACGACCCGGGCACCCTCAAAGGTGCCCGGCCCGTTCTTCCGGCAACCCCCGAACCGCTTCCGGCTACTTCGCGGAGGGCGGAGTCGTCTTCTTGGCCGCGGGCTTGCGCGCCGGCGCCTTCTTCTCCGCCGGGGCGGACTTCTTCGCAGCGGGAGCCGCAGGCTTCGCAGCACCGGCGGGCTTCACCGGCGTCACGGGCTTGACCGGGGCGGCGGGCTTCACCGGCGTCACGGCCGGCTTCGCCGCCACCTCGGACTTCTGCTTGGGCACGGGCTTCGGCTCCGTCTCGACGACGGCTGCGATCTCGACGATCTCCCCGGCCGTCTCGCCGCGCCACGTCCGCACGCTCTGCTCGCCACGCTCGGCGACCTTCTCGTACGTCTCCCGGGCCCGGACCGCGTACTCGGCGGCCACGCCCACGCTGCGCAGCGCCAGGTCCTGGGCGCTCTCGCCCCACTTCTTCAGGTCGGTGTCCAGGGCTCCGAAGACCTCGGTCACCTTCGCCTGCACGGTGGCCTGAGCCTCCTTGGCCTGCGTGGTGACCCGCTCCTGCACGGCCTTCGGGTCGGTGTTTCGCACAGCCTCGATCCGCTCGGGCGCCTCGGTCCGCAGCTGCTCGATCAGAGCCGGAACCCTGCGCGCCTGCTCAACGGCGAGATCGGCCGTGCCGGCGGCGAAGTAGAGGGGGGTGGGGTCGGTGAGGGTCTTACGCAGGTCATCGGTGATGGCCATGACTGTGGTCCTCCCGGATCATCAGAAGTCAGTTCGCTGGTGGGTCTGCATCACTGCCGCCGGCCGTGCGGGGGCCGCGGGCATCCGGACCGGCACCGTCCGCGTCTGCGGCACCGCTTTCCGCGTCGGCATCGATTCTGCTCTCCGCGACACCGGCACCGTGGAACCCGGCGCCGGTGTCGGGCTCGGCATCGAAACCGTTCTCCCGGCGGAAGGAGTCATAGATCTGCAGCAGCACGCTCTTCTGCCGCTCGTTGATCGACGGATCGGCCAGTACGACCGCCCGCGTCTCCAGCTCCTCCCGCTCCCGCTCATCGAGAATCCCGGCCCGCACATACAGCGTCTCGGCGGAGATCCGCAGGGCCTTGGCGACCTGCTGCAGCACCTCGGCGCTCGGCTTGCGCAGACCTCGTTCGATCTGGCTGAGATACGGATTGGACACCCCGGCGGCGTCGGCGAGCTGCCGCAGCGAGAGCTGAGCGGTACGCCGCTGCTCACGCAGGTACTCACCGAGATTGCCGACGTTGAGTGATGCCATGCCCCGATGGTGCCCCACCCTTGCTAACTATTGCAAGCGCATGCTTGCAATAGTGTCCCAAGCCACGCCGGGCGAACTGTGCCTGAGCACGATAGGTGTCGTATTTGCAGGACAACTGTCGTGCCCCGCGTGCGATCCACTCTGACTTGAGAGAGCCGCGATCGATCAGAAACCCGAAGACCGAGATCGAAACGTTTTGAGCAGGGGTCAGGACAATGTCAGACCTGGGCGCTGTCGTCGCAGAACCCGGCGAGGAATGCCAGGAGCGGCGCGGTTACAGCATGCATCGCAGTCGGCTCCTCTCGTGCCACCCGTTCGACGGTCCGGAGGGTCGCTGCGTCCCGCGGCCAGACCAGAGACAGCAGCCTCAAGGCGTCAACGCGCAGCGGGCCGTCCACGCAGCGCTCCACGGCGGCGCGGGTCCCGGGGTCGTCGCGCCACCGCTGCGCGAGCACCTGAAGCGCTCTCAAGGCAACCCACGGCTCAGCGTCGTTCGTGGCCTGGAGAGCAGCCGCCCGGACCTCTGCGCGCTCTGGCCAGTAGTCGCCCAATAGGCCGAGGGCAATGCCCCGGGCGGAGGGGTCCGCGTCGCCGACCGCCGCAAGCACGGCCAGCCGCACCTCAGGACACTCCGGCCACTGCTCAGCCAGCGCTCTTATCGCCGTAGTCCGAACTGTGATGTCGCTGTCGTCGATGGCGGCAAGCACAACGTGTCGCACCTCGGCGTCCTGAGGCCATTGCTGGGCGATGCTCTCCACAGCGAACCACCGGACATCGGAATCGCTGTCCCGAACGCCCGCCATAAGCGCGGCCCGCAGCTCAAGATCCCCGGCCCACTCATATCCGGCGAATTCAAGCGCCGCTTGGCGAACTGCGGGCACGACATCGCCTGTGGCGGCGATCGTTGCCCGGCGTGCCTCATCGTCGGCTGGCCAGAATTCCTGCAATGCTCCCAGCACCTGCCAACGGAGTTCAGGGTCTGCATGGCGGGTGAGTCCGAAGATCAGCTCCCGAACTTCGGGATCTTCCGGCCAGTGCTCGCCCAGACTCCACACGGCCGAATAGACCTCGCCCGCGGACAGCGTGTCGTCACGAGCGGCCTCGAGCAGGGCCTGCCGGACCTCACTGTCCGCAGGCCAACTCGCGCCCAAAGCGTGAAGTACTTCTGTGTCACCTCTCGAGCGCGCTGCGGCGAACACGGCCGAACGCACTTCGGCGTTCTGCTGCCAATGCCTGCCTAGAAAACGCATCGCGGCCCCGCGCACGTGTGGGTCGCTGTCGTCCATGGCCGCCACTGCCAGCAGCCGAAACTCCTCGTCAGCCGGCCATTGCTCACCCAGCTCCCTCCATGTGCCGGAGCGCACGTGCGACCTCTCGTCAACGACCGCATCTAGCAGCCGGGACCGTGCCTCCGGGTCCGCCACCCAGTAACGTGCGAGCGCGCCCACCACCCTCACCCGCGCCTTCGGGTCAATGCTTGTGTCAGAGACAGCCTTGAGAACCGTTCGCCGGGACTCCGGGTCCGAAGGCCAGTGCTTGGCTAGGAGGAGCAGGGCCGCGCCCCGGCTAACCGAGTTCGTTTCGGCATCGTGGGCGATGCCGACCAAGAGTGCTCGTGCGTTGTCGTCGGCCGCGTATCGCTCCGCTATTGTCCGCAACGCCTCGGACTGCGTCTCAGGAGATGCGTCGGTACCGCGCGCCAAGGCGAACACCGCCGCCTTAACCCCGGGCTCATCAGGCCATCGCTCACCGAGGGCACGTACGGCAACCGCCCCGGCCTCATTCCAATTAATCCGGGCGAACTCCATGGCCTCCGTAGCATCGCGACACATCGCCAGCCCGATTCGGGCCGCGCTGCGGCTCGCTCCCACCGTGCCGACGAGGTGTGGCCACAGCCAGCGGCGGAAGCGCTCGCGACCGCTCCACGAACCTGGGAAGCCCGGGAGGACCGCCCGCCCGCGCGGGAAGTCCACGCCGGGGAACATGGCGAGTTCCGCTGTGACCGCATCGATCACCGCGTCGCTCTGCAGGGCGAGTGAAGCTTCCGCCTGCTCCGGCGAGACGGTCGGCCGACCGATGCGGTGCGCCTCGGCGAGGGCCTGGAGCGTGAAGTCGAGGAACGCGGTGTCGCCGTGGGTACGGAAGAGTGGGGCCCCACCGCAGTGCCGGTGCAGCCTCAGTAGCCGCGCGATGAACCTCGCGTGCAGGGCCTCGGAGTCCCGACTGATCATGCCGAGGAACAGAAGAATGACTTCGCGCCAGCTGGGGTTGACCACGCGGTCCATCAGCTGGTTGAGGAGCAACTCCTCGCTCCACTGCCGGTAGCGGTGAGCGAGGTCGCGGGCCGCTAGGTACTCCAGGAAAGTCCGGTGCACGAAGCCGTACGCGCCAGCGCCGAACGGGTGAATAAGGAAGGCGCGCTCGTGTAGTCGTTCGATCATCGCGCGTGCAACAGTGCGCGCGACAGGCAGCGAGTAACCCAGCTCTGAGACAAAGTCCCGGACTACCTTCTCCAGAGCGCCGACGGCAAGCAACGGGCTGTCGCCGCCGCCCGACTGACCACCCGAGCCAGCCCCCTCCTGGATGTGGGAGGCGATCCGCTCCAGCAGTTCCTGGAGGACCCGGCCGTCGAGTTCCTCAATGGCATGCGCAACGTCCGGGTGCGCGTGATACGGGAGGCGAAGGTGCTTGGCGTCCCGGTCCCAGCGGCTGGCCAGTACAACCACGGCGTGCTCGTAGACATCCTTGCGGTCTCGGGGGATGGAGGCGCCGAGACCGATCGCAGCCAGGATCGCCAGCAGTAGCGGGTTCCCGGCAAGTTCGGCCACGGAGGGGAAGTCGCGTACGGCGTCGTTCAGTCGGCGGGCGAGCCGGGCGGCCTCGCCGGGGCTGTCAGGGTGAGCGGCGGCGTACCACCGGCTGACGAACGACTCAATCTGTGCCCGCGCGAGGTTCTCCAGCTTGGTGATCCTGAAGTTCGCGCGGGTGAACTCCCCCGCACCGAAGCCGACGATGCGGGAGGTCACGACAACGCGGGTGCCCGGGTGGCTCTGAGCGAAGGCGGTGATCTGCCGAGCGATGTCGGCGCGCCGGGCGGGGTCGAAGACCTCGTCCAAGCCGTCGAAGACCATCACTACCTGGCGCTGCCGACCGGCCAGCAGATCCTCTAGGACCTCACGGGGCAAGCCCATGCGCTCGGCGGCGTTGTGCTCCGCCCAGTACTCCTCGACGGTCGCCCCAATCCAGCGAGGGTCGGCGAGCCTCCGCAGCTCCACCACGACCGGAACGGTGTCCTTGAGCGCGACGACGCCGTCGGGGACCGTGTCCAGCCCGCCGGCCACGGCCAACGCCAGGTACTTCGCAAGCGTAGTCTTCCCCGAGCCGGGGTCGCCGAGCACCACCAGACGGCGGCCGTCCTCTGAGCCGATAACTTCGAGGGCGGGTTGCGCGGGTCGTACACGGGTGGGCTGACGCCGCGTGGCGTCGGGCCCCCGCGAGGCCACCTCGGCGGCGTCTCGTTCGTCCAGCTCCCCGTGATCCAGCAGGTCTTGGACGAGCCGCTGCGAGAAGTACTGACTCGGCCAGTCCCACGCCAGGAGCGGTTCCTCGAACACCGCACCCAGGCCAATCTGCGGCTGCTCGCCCGCCCTGCCAGCCTCGCCGAGCACATCCATGTTCAGTCGGCCATGTGTCTGTACCAGACGCTGGAGGTATTCGCCGATTGCGGCATCCGTCCGAGCGCTGAGGCCGCCCCGACGATCCCGGGACCGCCGGTCCTCGTTGGCTTCGGCAGCGGCCTCTTCGTAGCGACGGAGCCAGGAGCGCCCGCCCGCTTGCGACACCAGCCAGTCTCGCCTCACCCGGCCGTCCGACTCCAGGGTCCGCTGTTCCGTCCAGGACAGCCAGACGGCGACAACCGCCAAGAGAACGTCTGCGTTCTTCGGCAGTCGGAAGTCTTCAGCCGATGCTGTTGCCCACTCGCTGGCACGCTGGCCATGGAACCGGTCCGTGCCTGTGAGCCCTGTGCGTCGCACCTGCCGTTGCAGATTGACCTGGGTGCGTTCCGGCTCCTTCCGGGCTGCCGCTTCCTGCAAGTCCAGCAGCGCCCTGCGTAGTTCTTCGCGAGCGAACCCCATGAATCGATGCTCCCTGGTCGCCTTCGCGCCCCCTGTCCGTTTCCCCTGTGGCGGCGGGACCGCCCGAGGCGGGCGATCCGGGAAGCCGCACTCAGGGGACGCTGAACAGGCAGGGTAACTGCCGCGCTGCCCGGAGCGCCCGTGTGTCGGGACGCCCGGTGGGACCGAGGGCGAGAGTCGGGGACAGAGCCGGATCCGACCCACCATCGGACCTACCGACGCACCGTCAGGAGACCGCTGTGCCCCGTGCACGCAAGACCACCGCCAGCCGCGTGCCGAAGGTGAGCCGCCCCCGCCGCGGGCGCCGCCCGTCCCAGCACACCCCCTCGAGCCCGCCGGTGACACTGTCCTGGCGCAAGACTTGGCGTGAGGGCGCGCACCGCATCACGCTCAGCCTCGCTGGCTCCGCAGGCGCCGCCGCCGTCGTCATCCTTGAGTGGTGGCTGCGGAGCTACTGAGGGTCCCAGGAATAGCCCTACCGGCGATGAACTAGGCACTGTTTCTCGGATCTCCTGACGTGGGTGGGGTGTTGGGGTCAGGCTGGCTTCATGGGTCGTGGGGATCTGACGAATGCGGAGTGGGAT